>CAZDON010000044.1:0-13568 GCA_964507065.1 uncultured Ruminococcus sp.
TCTGCCTTTATCTCGTTGTTTATCCTGACGTAAAGCTTGACGAGCTCGTCAATTCCACCATTTTCAATTTGCTCACGGCAGCCCCAGAGCTTGTACGCGCATATGAGCTTTCCGAACTGCGTGCCCCAGTCACCGAGATAGTTAATTCCAACGCACTTGTAGCCCGCAAACTCGTGAAGAAGCTTAAGCGAATGACCTATTACCGTGGTACCGAGGTGTCCAATATGGAACGGCTTTGCGACGTTTGGAGAGGAGTAGTCGAGTATTACCGTTTTACCCTCACCGTTCATAGGCGAGCCGTAGGTGCTGCCGCCCTGTGCCACGTCCTCGGTAACTCTCTTGACGAATGAGGCTCTGTTTACCTTGAAATTAAGGTATCCGCCAAGCGCGTCTACCGACTGAAAGGCAGGCGAGCTTATTTCCTCTGCAAGCGCAGCCGCTATCATAGGCGGAGCCTTTCTCAGCGACCTTGAAAGACGGAAGCATGGAAGCGCGATATCGCCCATCGTGCTGTCGGGCGGATATTCAAGCATTGCAAATATATCGTCAGAGGAAAGCAGGCCCTCACCAAAGACCTTGTCCACTGCCGCCGCTATTATATCGGCGGTAACCTTTTTCATTTTAAGCATAGTAATCTCCTTATGGTTTTACAGCGAATCTGCCATTCTGACGTATTCGCACCGCTTTTCACCCTTGATAAGAGTCGCGGGTATAAGAGTGTAGTCAAACAAAGCGTAGACCTGAGCTGCCTCAAGACCGCCCTCAAGATAAAAATCGCCGTCTACCTCAAACAGCGCGGGCAGGGGGATTTCGCGGCCTGACTCAAGCTCGCTTACGTATCTTGATATAAGCTCGCAATCAGGCTCGTCGTCAGGATAGTATATTCTCGTCGGTGAGATGAAAAGCTGCTTGTAGCTTCTGTCACTAAGCCATCTTTCAAAGCCCACCTTAATGCAATTCGCAATCTCCTCAGGTGTGGCAGAGGTAGTGTCGACGATGAGTGAGTAATTGTCAAGGTCCTTAATATTTACGCCGTACTGCTCAAGATATCTTTTCTTTTCGCTCTCGCGTCTTTCTCTTGTGTCCTTAAGCGTATCCTCCAGCGTTGCGCTGTGCTCGCCTCTACGGTTTGCGTTCATTATACGCAGAGCACTCGTTTCGGCGTCGGTCGAAAGATATACCTTAAAGGTGTCGGTGGTGAAATGCCACGCCATTCTGGAGTCTATGATAAGCCTTTTTTCGACGCCCGACAGAGCCTTAAGACCGTCGTCAATTTCGTGGTCTATCTCAGGGTGCGTTTCCATATACTTATTAAGCTCAACGACCGTAAGACCGCGCCGCAACGCAATATCGCGGACTATAGCGCCCGTTGAATAGTACTCCGCGTCAAGAAGTCTTACGAGTATATCCGATACCGTGCTTTTGCCGCTTCCCAGGTCACCTGCCAGAGAAATCTTTTCAAACATTTTCGGCACTCCTTTATTTTTTAACCTATATATTATATACTATTATTTTAAATCTGTCAACCGAACTTTGAAAAAAATACAGTTTCCGTGGCACGCGCCTGTTGCTTCACGGGAGGACTAGTAGGCAAGTATCACTTTCGTATCACTTTTTGGTATTTTTCGTGCGTGATTTATTGACAAAGCCTATGAAAAATATTATAATTATTTTAAAGTTATAAATTGTGTAAAGGACTTTCTATGGAAGGAAGAGCGTCAGGACGCTTAGTGTATTTTTTAAGAATATCGCTGCTTGTGGCGCTTACCGTTCTTTTGTCGTGGGTGTCGTTTCCAACGACGCCGCCGTTTACTCTTGGGTTGCTAGCAATAACGCTCTCGCTTTATCTTCTCGGCGGCGGGGGAGGTGTGATAACGGTTGCGATATATCTTGCAATGGGCGCGGTGGGGCTTCCCGTTTTTTCGGGATTCGTCGGCGGTATCGGGCATTTTGCATCGGCAACGGGCGGATATCTTGTAGGATATTTCCTTTACGCGCTTACCTACGCCGTGCTCTCGCGTGTGTTTGGCGTGGGCGATAAAAGACGGCTTTTGTATTCTGCGGCGGGGCTTCTTTTGCTTTACGCGTCGGGCTCGCTTTGGTACTCACTCGTTTATCTTGGCGGTGACGGTGGCTCGTATCTTGCCTCGCTTCTCGTGACGGTCGTGCCTTTCGTAGTGCCCGATACGGTAAAAATTGCCGTAGCGTATCTTACCGCAAAAAAGCTCTTGAAAATTTTAAGGATTAGTGAGGGAAGTAATGAACAAGGAAAAAATAAATAGAATAAACGAGCTCGCTCATCTTTCGAGGAAAAGACCTCTTACCGATGAGGAAAAGCGCGAGCAGGCGGCGCTTCGTGAGGAATACATCAAGGAATTTCGCGCAAAGCTTCGCGGTGAGCCTATCTGAGGAGGATATATATGAGTAAATGTAATTGCTCGCTCTGCAAAAGAGCGTTTGAAAATGAAAACGCCGCTCTTCTTACGGTAAGCGGTGTTGGCAACAAGAGATATATATGTGACGAGTGCGAGGCTATGCTTGAGTCCGCCCTTAAATCGCGTGAGCTTGACGAAATAAAGGAAGCGGTTGAGAGAATCGGCAAAACTATGGAAGCAAGCGACGTCGAGGACGGCGTTGTAATTGCCGAGATGAATACTATCCTCGCCGCAGCAAAGGACAGGGCCGAGAGAATCGAGGCAGGGGAGTACGACTTTTCGCTTGACGAGGACGAAATCCCCAATGAGCTTCCTGAGCTTCTTACCGAGGCGGAGCCTGAGCCGCCTCTTACGGAGGAGGAGCGCATAAAGCTTGAGCGACAGGAAAAAATCTCGAAAATAGTAGATAAAATCAGCACATGGGCAAGCATTGCGATAATTGTCGGAGTCGTTATATATTTCATCGTAAGAATGATAATATGACAGAGGGCGATGAGAATATCACCGCACCTATGGTATGAAAAATCAAAATCAAAAAAGGAGTTAAATTATGGGAATTATTAAGGCAACCCTTGGGGCGATTGGCGGAAATCTTGCGGATTCCTGGCTTGAGGTTCTTGAGGCAGACGAAATGAGCGATACCACCGTATTTACTAAGGGCGTAAAGGTAAGAGCTAACGATAAGAGGAGCAACAGACGCTCAAGCAATAAGCGCGGCAGTGAGGACGTTATCTCAAACGGCTCGATAATTCACGTATATCCCGGTCAGTTTATGATGCTCGTCGACGGCGGTAAAATAGTTGATTTCACCGCTGAGGAGGGCTATTACAAGGTAGATAACTCCACTGCGCCCTCGCTTTTTGCAGGACAGTTCGGAAAGAGCCTTCTCGACGCATTCTCGCGCATCAAATTCGGAGGCACTCCCTCGTATTCGCAAAAGGCATACTTCATAAACCTTCAGGAAATAAAGGGCATAAAGTTCGGCACGCGCACTCCCGTCAATTATTTTGACAGCTTCTACAATTCCGAGCTTTTCCTTCGCGCACACGGTACTTATTCGATAAAAATCACCGACCCTATCAAATTCTATACCGAGGTTGTTCCCAAGAATGCCGACAGAGTTGAGATAGATTCGATTAACGAGCAGTATCTTTCCGAGTTCCTTGAGGGACTTAACGCATCTATAAACAAAATGTCCGCGGACGGAATAAGAATTTCCTACGTTGCCGGCAAGTCGCGTGAGCTTTCGCAGTATATGGCAAACGAGCTTGACTCACAGTGGCGCGATATGCGCGGCTTTGAGATTCAGGCTGTCGGAATTGCGAGCGTGTCCTACGACGAGGAGTCGAAAAAGCTTATCAATATGCGTAATCAGGGCGCTATGCTCGGTGACGCGGCGGTAAGAGAGGGCTACGTTCAGGGCGCTATTGCGAGAGGTCTTGAGAACGCAGGCTCTAACGAGGGCGGTGCGGCTTCCGCATTCTTCGGAATGGGAATGGGAATGAACGGTGCCGGAGGATTTATGAATACCGCATCCGAAACGAACAGAAGACAAATGGAAAGAGATGAAGAAAAACGCGCAAAGGCAAGGTCGGCTGACTCGTGGACCTGCTCGTGCGGCGCCTCTGCCGAGGGTAAATTCTGTTCCGAGTGCGGAAGCAAGAGGCCCCAGCGTGATACGTGGAAGTGCTCCTGCGGTGCTACCGCACAGGGAAAATTCTGCTCGGAGTGCGGCAGTAAGCGCCCCGATTCTGACGGTTGGTTCTGTTCCGAATGTGGCGCAAGGAATGCAGCGGGAGCTAAGTTCTGCTCCGAGTGCGGAAACAAGAACGGATAAATCCTATGGATAGCACGACGACCTACAAATGTCTGAATTGCGGTGCGGGGCTTATCTTTGACGCTGAAAAGCAGAAGCTTCACTGTGAGTTTTGCCTTTCGGATTTCGATGAGAGTGAGCTCAATACCGATGAGGCTCGCGCACAGGCACAGCGTGAGGCAGAGGCTGACCGCGAGTTCGATTCAAGGACCGTTGAGTATCACTGTGCGTCATGCGGCGCCGACGTAATTACCGACGACACAACCATCGCGACCACCTGCTACTACTGTCACAACCCCGTCGTCGTTACCGAGAGGGTATCGGGATGTCTTCGACCGACGAAGCTTATACCGTTTCGCTTTGACAAAGACGAGGCAAAGGCAACCTTTCTTCGCTACGCAAAGAAAAAGCTTTTCGCGCCAAACGATTATTTTGCGGATACGAACGCTGAAAAAATTGCCGGAATATATTATCCCTTCTGGGTCACCGATGCTGATACGACAGGCTCTTATTTTGCAAACGGAAGACGCGTCCGCACCTGGACTATGGGAAACTATCGTTATACGGAAACGCGCAAGTTCAGAATAAGCAGGGCGGGCGATATACACTTTGAGGACATCTCAATGTCCGCAATATCCAGTGAGGATAAGAAGATGCTTGAGGGTATTCTTCCTTATCCTACCGATGCGTACGTTGGCTTTTCCGTTCCTTATCTTCAGGGCTTCGTTGCCAAGAAGAGAAACGTTGACCGAGAGTCGCTTTACGGTGAGGTAAAGGACCGAATGGACTCCTATGCGGATACGCTTTTTACGGGCACGGCTGAGGGCTATGCCGCGATTACTGACAGGCGAGTTGACCTTACCGTGCGTAAAAGCCACTGGGAATATTCGCTTATGCCCATATGGATACTTAATTATAAGCACCGTGATAAAAACTACGTTTATGCTATGAACGGGCATACGGGAAAGCTTTACGGAGAGCTGCCTATAAGTATACCTAAAATCACGCTTTTTGCATCAGGTCTTTTCGTTCTTATCACACTCATCTGCTCGCTGCTTGGCTGGCTGTTGTTTTAAAGGACGGTGGCAAAATGAAAACAAAGGTTAGAATTATTACCGTTTTAGCTGTCGTTGTGGCTTGCCTTTTTGCAACCTGTATTCCGTCGCTTGCAAGTGGTAAGCTTATGTATGATGAGCTTGGGCTATTTACCGAGAGCGAGAGGGTAGAGCTTGCTGCTATTGCCGACTCGGAGCTTAGCTCGAACGGTGTCAGCTTCAGTATAGTTACGCATTCGGGAGGCTTAAGGAGCAACTCCTATTATATGGATTTGACCGACTCCTCGTATTCCTCCCCTAAAATTATTTTGGTTATCCGTAAAAACGGTAGCGTGTATAATTACGATATGTTTACATACGGAGATGCAGATTATTCTATCGACAACGTCGAAATAGACAGAATACTCGACTCGGACGGTGTTTACGACAGCATAAAGTCGGGTAAGGTCTATGAGGGCGCTAAGGAATTTATAGCTCTTTCTGGCCGTGCGGCATCAGGCTCGCTCCGCGCTCCCTTTTACACCTATCTTCTTCCTTGCGGAATAATAGCTCTCATTGCGGTTATCATTACGGTTTCTGTAATTATAGCGCGCTATAAGACGAAGCTCAAATCACCTAGCTATCCTCTTGACAGATACGCAAGGCTTAACCTTATTTCGTCAAACGACCTTCTCGTTGACACTATCGTTACCAGAGTCAGAATTAACACAGGCTCAAGAGGCGGCAGAGGTGGCGGCGGTCACCGCGGCGGTCGCTGACTTACAAAACTAACACCTGAAACAGACTAAAAAACGAGCATAAAGCGTTTCGCTAAGAATTACGCTTTATGCTCGCATTTTTTATTTAGATTGTTAAAATCAGTAGGTTATACCAAGCGACTGTAGCTGCGCTGCGTAGCCTATGGCATTGGAAGCCTTTGAGCAAAGCTCAAGGTCGTATAGCCGGGCGGCAATGCAAAGTGCGCCTATATTATTCCCACTTGACACCCGATACGTTAAGTGTCGCGCTTGTCGTGGCTGACGTGCTGATGCTTGCCGTGCTTGAACCGAGATAAATGATAATTCCCGACATCGTTTTGGGGATTTTCACCGTTACCTCGCCTGCTACGGTGAGATACTGCTCTGCCGTCAGTGAAAGGGAAGCTTCCTTGCCGATGCTTGAGAAATTAGAGCAGTTCTTTGCCTCGCTCGTCATAGCGCCCTGTGGCATTACGGCAAGAACTCTGCCGCCCGTGTAGCTGTATCCGCCGTCCGAATCAATTGCGGAGTTACCGCCTGAGGTGGATATTACCGTCACGTCACAGCCTGAGAATATTATCGCGCCCTTTGAGGTCGTGCTGTTGGAATCAATGCCGTCACCGCCCGAATAAATATAAAGCTCGCCGCCCGACAGAGTTATTCCCGCACCGCTCGTAGCCGTGCCGTTAATTCCGTCGTCAGAGCTGGTTATACCCGTCACACCGCCGCTGATTACGACGTTCACGCCCTCAAGCCCCTCGTAGCTGTTCTGCACCGTGACCTCGCCGCCGCTTATCGTAAGAGTTCCGTCCGCGTGAATACCGTCGTCGTTGCTGTATACCGTTATCTTGCCACCCGAAACCTTCACGTTTCCCGTAGGGGTCGCTCCGTTTTCAAGTGTAAGCTCGGCATTTGCGTGAATAGCGTCGTCATACGCCTTTACCGTAACAGTACCTGCGAGTATATGAATCTCGTTCGCCGCCTTTATACCCTTGGTTGAATAGGTACCCTTATCAGTGTTGCCATCCTGCATGCCGCCCATTCCTCCGGCGGACGATGACTTTGAAGTCCAGCTCGCTGAGTAGGTTGTGCCTCGCTGAGATATAGCTATGGTATCATACGCAGAGCTTGGCGTAATATAGTCGGTTTTGTAAAGATAAGTTGCTTCCTGCTCGGTTTGTGTACCGCTTTCGTGTACAACGACCTGAAGCTTGGAGTAGCTGCTATCCTTTGTGAATTTGTAATAGAAATAAGTGTTTTTTCCCGTTGATTGCTGACTGTCAAAGGTAGGAGTTACCCACTTGAAATCGGTATTGGAATTGTAGAGCTTTACGGAGTAGATATAGTTATTCTTCGACGAGCGTATATAATATACCTCTTCAGTCGTCGCGGTTACCTCCTCCGAATAATTTGAATACTTGTCTGTAAACACGGTAAGGCTTGCGCCTTCACCGTTTATTATCGCGTCATACGCCGCGTCAATTCCGTCACAGGCGGCATACACCGTATGATTTCCGCCAAGCACCTCAATCACACCGCGCTGCTTTCCGCTCGTCGCGATATTGCTGTTAGTCGTTTTTATTCCGTCTCCCGCGCTTGCTATAAGAGTGGTAGTGCCGCTTTCAAGGCTTACCGAATCGTTTCCCTTCAGCGCGTTATCCTTACATTTTACGCTGAGGTTAAGATTTTTCACCTGTAAATCGTCCTTGGTGTGAATACCGTTGTTGGTGTCCGAAACCACCGAGAGATTTCCCTTGCCGCATATCTCAAGGTCGACCAGTGAATATATTGCCGCAGAATAGAGGGTCGTATCGGTTGGGTCGACTGCCTCTCGCTTGTCGTAGATATAATTCGTCGTACCGTTCTTGGCTGTAATGGATATCTCGTCCCCCGAAAGCACCGTGATAGGATTTATGCTTTCAGCTACGAGTGAAAATCCGCAAAGCTCAAGGTCGAGCTTGAAATCATTCACCGCGTCAATAACTATATTGCCGCTGAGCGTACCCGTTATCGAGTACACCGAGTCCTCTCTGATCTCAGAAAAGGTAAGAGTGCTGCCCTCAAAGCTATACGCACCCTGAGTGCCCGAAACGTAGCTTACCGTGAAATCTGCACTTTCGCCCTCAAAATATCCGTCGTATATACCGCTGTCCTCAAGTGAGTCGCCGTATCCGGTTTCAAAATCGCCAAGGTCGCTCTCGCCGTTCTCATTTGTCGATGGCACGCTCGGCATATTGTCAAGCGGTATAGTACCCGTTGGCTTGTTTGGAACGAAGGGTGTGGTGCCGTCGGGGGAAGGGATGTCACCGCCGGCGCTATCCATACACGCGGTCAGCGTAGCCAGCGTAAGAATCAAGATTAAAAATAATGATAATATTCGCTTCATTTTTTCACCTTACAGCTCACTTGCAGTCGTTTCCTGTCTTGATATAGCGACCTCAAGATTGCCGTTTCTTTCTCTTATTTTGTCAATAAGCTCCTTTTCAAGCTTAATATCGCGAAGTGCCACGGTGTAGGTAAGCTTGAAAAGACTGCCCATATTCGTGGTTTTTACCTGAACAAGCTCGTATTTGTCGGTATATTTTTCAAGTATTTCCTCAAATGCGTCCGAGTAGTCAAGGTCCTCGGGCACGGTTATTCTCACCGTTTTATAGCGTGCCGCGCCGCCTAAGGGTGCGCCTATCTGACTGTACGCAAGAAAAACTATTCCCAGCACCGCTGTGAACAGAAATGCGTAGGCAATATATCCCATACCCGTTATAAGCCCTGCGCCCATCGCCAGGAAGAGCATACCTATGTCACGCGCGCTTCCCGGTACGGAGCGAAAGCGCACGAGGCTGAACGCACCCGCAACGGCAACGCCCGCACCGACGTTTCCGTTTACCATCATAATAACCACGCATACGACGGCAGGCAGGGTGGCGAGCGTTATAACGAAGCTCCTCGTATATCTCTGGCGGAAGGTATAGCAAAGGGCAAGGATAATGCCTATTGCCAGAGATGCAGCTATGCATAGAAGAAAGTCCGATACCTCAATAACCGCCGCAGTATCACTGTCAAAGAGTCCTTTGAAAAAATTGTCCATAATATTTTTCCCCAATCCGTCGCGTTATGCGACTTTTTACTTAAATTATATTTAAATCAAAACGAAATGCTGCGCACGGGCAACTTGTCTTGCACGTATTTTTCGTAAGCCGTTCCGTATTTTGAAAACGAGGTCTTGAAAATCCTATCCCTTGTGAGCACACGCGAGAGCCAGAGCGGTATTCCGCACGTGGACTTAAGCTCCATAAGCGTAAGGTCGCTATCAAGAATTTCCTCACCGAGGTCGCCGTGCTCAAATAATACGTCAGAAAATCTTGTCTTGACGTTTTCATCAAAGGTGAGTCTGAAGTCGCTTCCGTCCGTCATGTAGTACGCCTCGCGCTCGTATGAAAGATAAGCGCGCGGCAAAAGTCTGTCGTAGAAATTGGTAAAGTAATCTATTTCCCGCCCTATCTGTGTGTCTGGGCCGCGTGCATTTTTGAAAACAGTCCACGAAAGCGCGTCGCGGTAGGGAAGGCTCACACGCCTTTTATACACAACACCCTTGTATTTTTTCTTAAGCTCAACGAATACGGTGTCCTCAGTTGAAAAATTGCCGTATGCGCGTATGCGCATTTTTTCCTTGTACACGGGCTTTTCAATCGAGCGCCGTATAAGCTGATAGCTAGGCGTGTCAAAATAGAGATTGCGGATATGCGAGCGCCCGTATTTGTCGAGAGTCATCTTATCGCCTATCGCGTCGAGAATAACCAGCTTTTGCTCCCTCGTGACTATATACTTACCCTCGTGGCGCATAAAAACGTTTATATGGCTCAAGCTAACCCTCCATTCCTTGCTTTTTCTGTTAATTAATAACTGAAGTAGTGATTTTATTGCACTAAAATTCAGAAAAATAATCTTTACTTTAATAATAATTTGTAGTATAATATTGTAAGCATACCTGAATGCCGTTGAAGAACGGCTTTTAAGAAAGGAGGGCATCTTATGGAGCGTGCGAATTTTAAGCTTGTAAGTGAATATCAGCCGACGGGTGATCAGCCTCGTGCTATAGACGGTCTTGTGGCAGGACTTGCCGCGGGTGAGCGCGCGCAGACACTCATAGGCGTTACAGGCTCGGGTAAGACCTTTACTATGGCAAACGTTATTGCCAAGTCGGGACGCCCTGCTCTCATTCTTGCTCACAACAAGACGCTTGCCGCACAGCTATGCACCGAGCTTCGTGCCTTCTTTCCCGAAAACGCGGTAGAGTATTTCGTGTCATATTACGATTATTATCAGCCCGAGGCATATATACCCGGTAAGGACGTATATATCGAAAAGGACGCGATGGTGAATGAGGAAATAGATATGCTCAGGCACAGCGCGACCTCGGCTCTCTTTGAGCGCCGCGACGTCATAATCGTAGCATCGGTATCCTGCATATATTCGCTCGGTGATCCCGACGAGTATGAAAAGCTTCTCGTGTCGGTAAGACCCGGTATGCAGATGGAGCGTGATGAGCTGATAAGACGGCTCGTTTCTATAAATTACGAGCGCAACGATATGAACTTTATCAGAAACAAATTCCGCGTCCGCGGAGACGTCGTTGAAATATATCCTGCATCTGCAAGGGAGTATGCGATAAGAGTAGAGTTCTTCGGTGATGAAATAGACAGAATAACTAAAATAAACGTGCTTACGGGCGATGCTATTGAAACGCTCTCCTACGCACCGATTTTCCCTGCGACGCACTACGCGGTAACAGACGAGCGGCGCGAGACGGCGCTTCGGGAAATTGAGAGTGAGATGCGGCAGAGGGTTGAGTTTTTCACCTCACAGGGCAAGCTTATCGAGGCTCAGAGGATAGAGGAAAGAACCAAGTACGATATTGAGATGCTTCGCGAGGTCGGCTTCTGCTCAGGCGTCGAGAATTACTCGCGCGTGCTTTCGGGAAGACCCGCCGGCTCAACGCCCTATACGCTTCTCGATTATCTTCCCTCTGACACGGTAATCTTTATAGATGAGTCACACGTAACTCTGCCTCAGGTAAGGGGGATGAGCGGCGGTGACTTCGCCAGAAAGAAAAATCTCGTTGACTTCGGGTACAGACTTCCCTCGGCGTATGATAACAGACCGCTGTTCTTTGATGAATTTATGGACAAAATAGGTCAGATGATTTTCGTAAGCGCAACACCCGGTGCCTTCGAGAGGGAAGAGAGCTCGTCGGTACAGGAGCAGCTTATCCGTCCGACAGGACTCGTCGACCCGTATATTGAGGTAAGACCTATTGCAGGACAGATAGATGACCTTATAGGTGAAATCCGTATGACCGTCGAGCGTGGCGAGAAGGTGCTCGTCACCACACTCACCACGAAAATGGCAGAGCATCTTACCGAGTATCTTGCCACGAATGCAATAAAGGTCAAATACATTCACCACGAGGTTCAGACCATTGAGCGTATGCAGATAATACGCGATTTGCGCCTTGGTGAGTTCGACGTGCTCGTCGGCATAAATCTGCTTCGTGAGGGTCTTGATATTCCAGAGGTATCGCTTGTTGCGATACTTGACGCGGATAAGGAGGGCTTCCTCAGGAGCGAAACCTCGCTGATACAGACGGTAGGACGAGCCGCAAGAAACGTGAACGGTCACGTAATAATGTACGCGGACGGTATGACGAGGTCGATGAGCGGTGCTATTGGCGAAACCAACCGCCGCCGTAAGATACAGACCGAGTACAACGAGCAAAACGGCATAACCCCGACGAGCATTAAAAAGCGTGTTATGGAGGTTATCGAAATCGGCAAAAAGGAAAGCGGTACTAACGATTTTGAACGCAAAAAGCTCTCGCGCTTTGAAAAGCAGAAGCTTATTGAAGAGCTTACTGCCGAGATGAAGGAGGCGTCGCGTATGCTTGAATTTGAAAAGGCTATATATCTTCGTGACAGAATACGCGACCTCAAAACCACAAAATAGTTAAGGATACGAAACGGTACAGGAAAACATAGAAAATGTCAAGAAAAATTGTCATTAAAGGTGCTAAGGTTAATAATTTAAAGAATATCGACGTGACGATACCCAGAGATAAGCTCGTAGTGCTTACGGGTCTTTCGGGCAGCGGTAAGTCCTCGCTCGCCTTTGATACGCTCTACGCAGAGGGACACAGAAGATTCGTTGAGAGTTTGTCCTCGTATGCGAGAATGTTCTTAGGTCAGATGGATAAGCCTGAGGTCGACCTGATAGAGGGACTGTCGCCCTCAATATCAATAGACCAGAAGACCACCTCGAAGAACCCGCGCTCAACGGTGGGCACTGTCACTGAAATATACGACTACCTCCGTCTTCTTTACGCGAGAGTGGGTACGCCGCACTGCCCCGTCTGTGGGAAGGAAATAAAACAGCAGAGTCAGGACCAGATAGTAGACCGTATTATGTCACTTCCGGAGGGGGAGCGGATAATGATTCTCTCGCCTGTCGTGAGAGCGCAGAAGGGTATGCACGAGAAGCTTTTTGACGATGCCAGACGGCAGGGCTATGCACGAGTCAGGGTTGACGGCAATATGTACGATTTGTCGGAAACCATAGCACTTGATAAAAATAAAAAGCACGACGTTGATATCGTGCTTGACAGACTCGTTATTAAAAGCGATATAAGAGCAAGGCTTTCCGACTCGGTTGAAACCGCGCTTCGCGCCTCGGACGGACGGGTTACCGTCGTTACCGTGCCGAGAGAGGGTGAGGGCGAGGAGCTTGAATTTTCGCAGAAGTACGCCTGTGAGGAGCACGGTATAAGCTTCCCTGAGCTTGAGCCCAGAATGTTCTCGTTCAATAATCCGATAGGAGCTTGTCCCGAGTGTGCGGGAATAGGCAACATGCAGATGATTTCCGTAAGAAAGCTTCTGCCGCATAAGCACCTCTCGCTTCGTGAGGGGGCAATAGCCGCAAACGGCTTTAAAACGATGACCGAGGATTCGTGGACAGGACCGCTTCTTGCCGCCGTCGGAAAGGACTACGGCTTCACGCTTGATACACCGATATCGGACTTTTCCGATGAGGCACTCGACGTGCTTATGTACGGTGTAAGAAACGGCAAAAAGTATAACGTAACGCGTTATTTCGGTGGCGTCGGAAGAGAGCAGAACGCTTCGTTTGACGGTATCGTTCATATTATCGAAAAGCGTATGAGAATGCAGGGCGGCGACTACTATCAGGAGTTCGTAGAGGAGCTTGCCTGTCCCAGATGTCAGGGCAGACGGCTTTCCGATATAGTTCTTTCGGTTACCGTCGGCGGACTCAACATACACGAGCTTTGCTCTCTTTCGATAGAGCGCGCGCTTGAGTTTATTGAGGGGCTTACCTTCTCGGAGAGCGAGGCTAAAATTGCCGCTGAGGTTATAAAGGAAATAAAGGCAAGGCTTAACTTCCTCGTCAGAGTCGGTCTTGAATATTTGAATCTTTCGCGCACCGCAGGCACGCTTTCGGGCGGTGAGGCACAGAGAAT
>CAZDON010000045.1:0-13493 GCA_964507065.1 uncultured Ruminococcus sp.
CCCGCAGGTGAGCCTTCTGACGTATACACGAGCACGATGGAAATGATGAAGGTTTGCGTATACTCGGATTGCGTAACTATCGGTATGTATCAGCCCGCGCAGGGCACGACTCCCGAGGTACACGTGCCGATTTACTCAATGCCTACGAGCTCTATTGACAGCAACAACCAGATTAGTATAAGCGGTATGACCATTACGCTTAACAGCGACGGCACGCTTACTATAATACCTCAGTAATCAGCAAAGCAATCACCTGAAAACTTAGCAAAGGGCGGCAGGTCACTCGACCTGCCGCCCTTTTTTACGTTATTTGCAAACCGTAGGTTACGTTAATGCACGTTTTTCGCCGCATATTTATTTATGACAAGCTTCACACACTCGTGGGCTCCAAGGTATATACAAACCGAAAATACAAGCTGGAGCACCAGCCACAGAGCGCTCGTCTGTGCGCCTGCCGAGGTGAAAAGCAGACGGGTCAGCACACCGCAGGCAACGGAGCATACGAGAGGTACCACCCCCGTACGAAGCAGGTGCAGCTTAAAGCGTATACGCCGCTTCAGGCGAAGCAGCGAGAGGATAAAATTATAAAGCTCCATTAAAATTATCGCCACGGCATAGCCCATAATGCCTATTCTTGGAATAAGCAGCCAGACTAAGAATATCGAAAGCAGGCTGTCGGTGATATTTATCCACATCGAAAAGACCTGCTCGCCTATACCCTTGAGTATCGAGTCGGTTACGTGATCGAGGTACATAATAGGCACGACGACGGATAGCACCTGTATATATATTCCCGCCTCGCGCGACGAATAGATGACGTAGCCCAGCTCCTCTGAGAAGATAAATAGAAGCGTCGCGACGAGAATACAGTATCTCAGCGTCATCTCAAGCGAGCGCCTTGCAAGACGTGACATACCGTGTGCGTCACGCGCGGCGCTGCGCTCAGCAAACTCAGGGACGAGCAGCCCCGCAAAGGACGAGAGCGTTGCCATAGGATAAATTACCGTAGGAAGCGCCATTCCGTGAAGCGTGCCGTAGGCAGATAGCGACTCGGCGCCGTCGTTTCCGTATTTTCTGAGTCCTCGCGGTATAAGGATATGCTCGACTGTGAGAAGCGCCTGTCTGACGTAGGCGCTTGCGGCAAGGGGTGCCGCACCTCTTGCGACGGACGGTAAGTCAACGCCTGAGCGCACCGCCCCTCGCCTGTCAATAAGGTATTCTATAAATATCACGGCAAAGCAGGCAAGCTCGGTAAGAGTCGTGCCGAGCGAGAGCGCCGCGGACGAGCGCTCGACCGTCATATCGGCAATACGCGAAACGAGGTACACGGTGATGCCGATTTTAAAAAGCTGTCCCATAATCTGTGTCAGGGCGTTTCGCGTGACCCGTCTTACCCCGACGAAATAGCCCGAAAGGACGGATATGAGCGAGAGGGGCACAAGGCTCGGTGAGAGGATTTTCAGGCTTATCTCACAGCGCACATCTGACAGCACGTGTCCTGCAAAGAAGCCCGCCCCGAAATAAAGCGTAAGGCTTGCCGCAAGCGAGAAAATAAGCGCGTAGATTATGCTTCCCGACAGCACCGAGCCTACCTCGTCCTCTCTTCCCTCGCCCAGCCTTTCGGCAACGAGGCGCGTTACGGTAAGGCTTATTCCGGAGGTCGCAAAGGTTACGGCAAAATTATAGACCGTCATAACGACGGTATAAAGCCCGACGCCCTCAGCGCCGACTGCCCTCGTTATAAACGCATTAAAGAAAAGAGCCACCGTGCGAATACCGAGTCCGACGGCGGTCAGAAGAATGCCGTTTTTGAAAAAGGCTTTCCGTTTATTATTATCCATATACTAAATCCTGCCCTTCGCTAAAGGGTATGCAGGGCAGCCTTTCGTTATGACGGTGGCGGCGAAAGTTTGTGGCAAGGCTTGATTTTCACGTGCCGCTGTGCTACAATTAAAGCGCGAGGGAATTAATATGGAAAAGAATTATTACTTTGAGAATATAAGAAAGATTTTTGAGAGGAACTTTGAGATAACGCGTCTTTTTGCGACCTATCTTGAGCGCTTTCCCGAAATAATCACGCCAGAGCTTATCGACGACGTGACGGGGGGCGGCACCTCTCGCGAGGACGCGCTTTGCGCGGTGCTGTCGGAGCTTTTCGCGCTCGACCTTGACACGCCTCACGATATGAGTCTCTTCCGCGACTATCTTATGCCGTCGGTAAGGCTTATGAAGCCCGAAAGATATACCGAAAACCCCTACTATAAGAACGTACCGCTTTGCGATACCAAAATGGGCGAGTGGGAAATAAGACGCGAAAGCTATCCTGCGTACCGCGGTGTAATTGCAGGGGATATTGATATCAAGGACGATTTTACCGAGATACCGCCGCTTGGATTTTTCCCCATGGAGTTTAAGTTTCCCGCGGTGCTTGAGGGCGGCAACGAATGGATGACGCTGACTCCCGTCGACCTTGATACCTCCGACGAGGCAATTGAGGCGGCACACGGGGACGTGATTACCTTTGGGCTGGGACTCGGCTACTACGCGTATATGGTGGCAAGAAAGCCCCGGGTCAGGAGCATTACCGTGGTCGAGAAAAGCGCCGAGGTTATCGAGCTTTTCAAAAAATGCGTGCTTCCCTACTTTGAAAATCCCGACAAGCTTACTATAATCAACGCCGACGCATTTGAGTATGCCGAGCATATCATGCCGACGAAGCACTATGACGTGGCGTTCGTCGATACCTGGCGCGACGCGTCGGACGGCGCACCTATGTACAGAAGAATGAAGCCGCTGGAGCGGCTTTCACCCGACACGCGCTTCATTTACTGGATAGAAAATTTCCTTATATCGCGCCTTCGCGCTTTGCGCTTTGCCGAGCTTAACGAGAGGTACGAGGCAGGCGAGCTTAATATGACGAACGACGAGATAAAGCGCGAGCTTACTGATATAGATAGGCTGATTAAATAGGCTGATTAAATAGGCGCATTTGTAAATAGTAGTTAGCAAATTTCAGGTTTTTGAGGATTTTTATGAGCAATAAGAACAACAAGCATCCTGGAATAGAAATTGACCCTGAGCTTCACTACAAGCTTCATTATATATCAAAATACTACGGTCGCTCGGCAAACGGCGAGATTCTTTATCTTATAAGGCAGGAAATACGCGCATTTGAAAGGGGCGAGGGCGAAATCGAGCTCCCCGACGGTATAAAGCCGAATTAGGAAAAAGGGGCAGGCAGTCAAAAGGCGAGGAAAACGGATTTTTACCGTTTTCCTCGCCTTTTGTATTTGGGCAAGTACGTATTACACCCCGCGACAGCGGGACTTCATCGCGAAGCGATTTAATCACGAAGTGACTTCATCTGCCATAAGGCAGATTTCATTGGCGGCACGCAAGGCGCCCGCCCTACATGCTATCTACCAGGTATCTTCCCATCAGCACGCCCATTACCGACGCCATCATAAGTCCTCTCGTCCAGCCGCTGGAGTCACCGAGACAATGAAGTCCCTTTATATTGGTATTGAACCTCTCGTCCATCTTTACTCTGTTGGAGTAGAATTTAAGCTCAGGGGAGTAAAGAAGCGTTTCGGTAGAGGCAAAGCCGGGGACTACTATATCCATAGCCTGAATGAAGTTTATAATATTCGTCATAGCACGGTAGGGCATAGCCGCCGTAATATCACCTGCCACGGCGTCGGGAAGCGTCGGCTTAAGATTTGACTGAGCAAGCTCCTTGGGCCAGGTACGCTTTCCGTCGAGAATGTCACCGAAGCGCTGCACGAGGATATGTCCCGCACCAAGCATATTGGTAAGCTCGCCCACCTTTTGCGCATACTGTATGGGCTGATTAAACGGCTCTGAGAAGTTGTGCGAGCAGAGTATCGCGAGGTTGGTATTATCGCTCTTAAGCTCCTTATACGAATGTCCGTTTACGACGGCAAGTCCGTCGTCGTAGTTTTCCTGACTTACGAAGCCGCCGGGATTCTGACAGAAGGTTCTCACCTTATTTTTAAAGGGCTTGGGATAGCCTATGAGCTTTGACTCGTAGAGCACCTTATTGACCTTTTCAAGCACCTCGTTACGCACCTCGACACGCACGCCGATATCAACGGTACCGGGCTGATGCGCGATATTGTGCTCGGCACAGATTTCCTCCAGCCAGTCCGCACCGCGTCTGCCCGTGGCAACGACGGTTTTATCAGCAAGGCACTCCCACTCGGCATCCTTTTTCCGAAGAATCGCGCCAAGACACACTCCGTCGCGAAGCACGAGGTCGCGGCACTCAACGCCGAAGTAAATATCAACGCCGTTTTCTATGAGATATCTCTCGATAGAATAGTAAATTTCCTGCGCCTTTTCCGTGCCGAGATGGCGGATAGGACAGTCAACGAGCTTAAGTCCTGCCTGAATAGCGCGCTTTCTTATCTGCTTTACCTCGTCAGAGTTGCCTACGCCCTCTACGTGGGTATCAGCGCCAAATTCAAGGTAAATTCCGTCGGTGTAGTTTATGGTTTCCTGAGCGAGAGTATCACCTATGAGATTCGGCAAATCACCGCCGACCTCGCTGGAAAGCGAGAGCTTTCCGTCAGAGAACGCGCCAGCGCCCGAAAAGCCCGTGGTGATATGGCAATAGGGCTTACAGTCAACGCACCTTTTGGTCTTTGATTTCGGGCAGCGGCGATTCTCTATCGCCTCGCCCTTTTCTATCATTACTATTTTTTTGTCGTAGCCCCGACGCAAAAGCTCAAGGGCTGTAAATATTCCCGCGGGTCCCGCTCCTACTATCAGGACGGAGGCGGATTTTGGTAAATTATTCATCAGGCTCACTTTCCTTTGCTATTTTTGCATATTCCGAAAGTCTTTTTGCCACAGCCTCGTTTATTTCAAGAAGCATAAGACGCTTTTCGTATCTGTCGGACGACCTCACCGCGTATACCTCGTCAGGTGTCATCGAGGGGCAGAAATTGTATTTTCTCTCGTCGCGCGCGGCCGCTTTCCCTGCCTCGTCGGTAACACGCTCAACCGAGGTTATCTCATAGAGGCGTATCATAGCGAGCGTGCTGAGGCTCTTGCCCACGTTTTTCGTGATTACGAGCAGCGCCTCGCCCTCGCCCGACGTCATTACGGCGTAGGCGTATTGCGGCGCTAAGTATCTCGTATAAATATATACGACGCACACGAGTGCTATAACCGCAAAAAGACTTATAATTCCCTTATATTTCGGCGATATTACCGAGGCAATTACCAAAAGCGCGGATATGATAAGCGCGCCCAGCATAACGAGCCTTGCCTCGCGCACCTTAGTTTTCGGACGGTAGGTGAAGTCGAGAAGCTCGCCGCCCTCCGTTATAAGCTCATTTTCCATTCGGCACCTCCGACACCTTAAGCTCGTAATCGGAAAAGGCGTGGTAGTCCTCGTTGTTCTCGTAAATGGGAACCATATAGACCTTGTCGGCATTCCCGCCGTTTACGGTGATTTCAAGCCTTATCCACTCAGGATATACACCGTCCTCGTCGGGAGTAAGCTCAACTCCGTCAAAGACGAGGCGCGCGTATCTGTACATTACCTGACTTTCAAAGCGGGCAAGCGTCACGTCGGTATAGACGCGGCCGTGGTTGTCGACGAGTCGGTAGGTAAACGCACCCGCGTCGTCACCGTTTATCTCGGCAAGTCCGTTTTCCTCAGCGAGCCTTGGCAGGCTTGCGGTGTTGTATCTTGCGGTAATCTGAAGCTGGTCAGCGCCCTCAATTACGATAAGATAGTCGCAGAAGAAGTTGCCGAGGTCCTCGTCATCGTAGGGGAAGCGAAGCTCCTGCGTTTTAGCGCCTATCTCACCGCCCGTAGCCTCATAGTAGGCAGTGAGCGTGTCGTTGTAAAAGACCGTCTTAGCGCCCTCAGGGTAGGTGTTGAACACCACCATACGAAAGGCAAGCACGCCGACGACGGTAATACATATCAGGGCAATAAGCGTCCTCAGTATTATAATTACGGGATTTTTACCGCCGCGCGGGTTATCCTCTTCTATTTCGTTGTAGTCGCCGTAGCGCTCGTAATCTGACATTTCATTCTCCTGTTAGTGCTTTTCATACTTTAATAATTATATCAGCACACCGTCCGTTTGTCAACCGAGCCGCTTTACAATTAAAGATAATTTTACTTTTGCGCGCCACCCCGCACGTATATTTTAAAATATTTGACAAAAAGCATCTTTCTTTTTTGAGCATTTTAGCAATATATTTTTAAGGGGTCTTTGTGCTATAATCTATTTATAAGTAAATTTACGAGGTGAATCATATGAAGAACACGCTTGCAAAAAGGCTTCCCGCACGCATCGTAGCGGGGCTTTTACTCGTGATAATGCTAGCCCTTACCGTGCTGCCCGTCATACCGCTTGAGGCACGCGCGGTAGGAGCCGTTACTTCCCCTGCGGGCGAGGCACTTGAAATTGACAACGCCTTTTCCTCGCACCGCGCTCAGACTACGCGCCGAGTCGACGACGGCGGCTACGTAGGCGAGGTACAGTATACCGTCTACTACGACTCTACGAAGGGTACGGTTAAGACGGGCTACAAGTCACCGAACCCCGTCGTAATTTACGCGGTAAACACGAAAATGGAGAGAGTCGGCACCGACTCAAACGTGACTATCGTCGGCGATATGCTGAGCCGCGGCTACGTGGTAGTCGTGCTTGACTATCTCAGCAGTGAAAAGGCAATATCCCCTGCCCTTGACCGCTCCTCACAGGCGTTCAGAACGAAAATTGCCACGGGTGAATATATGCCCGATAACACGGGCTCGTTCCCCGACATCACGAAGAAGAACTACAATTATCCCGAGAACTTCCTCGTTCCGTCGGGCTGTAACCTTATATACGCCGACGTATTCTGGGAAATTGACAAGCACTCCGCGGACGGAACGCTTGAAAAGATAGTTGAGAGCTGGAACACCGACTTCAAGGGAAAGTGGCCGAACACTCTTGTAAAATGGGCTACGGGAAGCACGACCGCAACGAGGAAGAAGGTCGCGGATTTCAACAGCTATAACGTATCGGATAAGGCACAGGAAAATTCCTCGCCCGTCTGGTATAACGCAAGCGGTGCTGTTGATGCAAACGGTCTTTACACCAAAATAAAATGGACGGTAGCCGAGAAAATCGAGGACTGCGTAAATCGCGACGGCACTCCTATCGACCTCAATATGTACATACATACGGTATATCCGACGAGTCCCGAAAGGGAGGTACCCGTGGTATCACTCGCAAACTCGTCGAACTTCCCCACCTCGATGTCGACGAGTGCCGACCCCAGAGCGCAGTTCAACGGCTTTTTGTTCCAGGGCTACGCAAGCGCGGTATTTGATTATCTGTGGCACCCTATGGCGCAGAACTCGAGCTTCGGCTACTATGACGGAAACCTTAAGGTAAACGACGTACAGTATACGGCCGACGAGCTTACCACCGTCACCAACGACCATATGAATTACTCAATTCATATATACAACGACAAGCTCGTCAACACGGCGGCGATGAGATATCTTCGCTATCTTTCCCTCTCGGGCGGTGACACCTACAACTTCGATATTGACAAGTTCGGCGTTATAGGAAACTCCAAGGGCGGTTGGTTTACCTTCCTCGGTGAAAAAGTGCTCCAGACAAATCTCGCCGACGCGGGTCTTACGGGCGACGCGCTGCTCGACGCGATAGACCTTCGCCTTGCGTCCTTTACCCCCAAGAGATATTTCGAGGGCCATCACGGTGAAACGAGGTATCAGGCGGGCAAGACTGCCACTACCACCAAATTCGGTATGACGGTCGACGGCGGTGAAAGACAGCCGTGGCTTACCTTTGGCGGTGAGGAAATTCTCTCGGGCTGTCAGGTGGTTTACGCCTCGAACGGCTCACAGGAGGAGGACTTCAGCGAAGGACACGTGCCTACGTTCGTGGCGCTTCATATGTACGACGACTACAACGCCGCGTACGGCAGCGCAAATATGTTCCAGAATCTCTGCCGTGAGCACGACGTGCCCTCGATGATTTTCGAGGTGCCTCTCGGACATATGCTCGCGTACGGAGAGGATATGGACCACGGTGTTGACACCTATCTTGCGCTCTTTGATTTCGTTGATTATCACCTCAAGGGTAAGGCGGTCAAGGTGCTTTATACCACTCCGAATTCGGGTGACGGCGGTATTTCCACGAGCGCATCCGTTACGATAAAATTCACGGGTCCCGTACCCGAGAGTGAAATAGAAAAGGTTAAAATCACGGGCAGCGACGGCGTGGCGCTTTCGGGTGTCTGGTCGGCACTCTACGGCAAGACCGAGTGGACCTTTACACCCTCGGAGTTTATGAGGGGCGGCGAGGGCTACAGCATCACCGTACCCAAGGGGCTTAAGGGTGACAACGGAGTCGGTATGGAGTCGCTTTACACCGCGGGCTTCTATACCGAGGGTGAGAGCGCTATTCCCGCCAAAAGAATAACCGATAATTACGTTGTGGTATCGGTTCCCGAAGAAAAGCCTGCGGGTGAAAATTATATGCTCCGCTTCTACGTTGACAACGACGCGGCAAATACCGCAAGCGTTATTGCGGTAGGCTCGGTTACCGACAAAACGGGCACTGAGCTCGGCACCGTCAACCTCAAGGGCGCGGGACACTACTCGCTTGACGTATCCGATTATCTCAGTGATAAGGCGGGCGAGGACGTAATATTCCTCATTGAAGCAACTCGCGAGGCGGGTGAGAACACCGTTTACAAGGCAGACTTCACCTCAGGCTACAGCGCGGTCAAGGCCTCGTCCTATACGACCCTCTCGCTTGAGGACGGAAAGCTTAAGGCAATAGTCGGCAACAACGAGGGCAAGTACTACAACGGTGACACCTACTACGACGCCTGCACGGGTATTCTCAGCGTATCGACGCTTATAAATTCGGGCGCGAAGATCACCGACGCGGACTACGGACGGCGCTTTACGATATCCTTTAAGGTATACGACGACGTCTCGCGCGTGCTTCAGCTCAAGATGAACTACTGCTCGTCCTCGACCGAGAAGATTATCGACTACGACAGATTCTTAAAGAACGTCTACACGAAGGCTGGCGAATGGGTCGAGTATTCCTTCGAGTATGAGGTTTACGAGACTAAGTACGGCAAAATCGGTGACAAGGCAAAGACGTTCTCTATCGCGGGCGCGTCGACAGGCTCGACCGAGATTCCCTTCTATATCGACGACCTCACCGTTACTGAGACGGTAACCGATATTACCGTTACCGACGCTATGCTTTCGGTAAGCACGGGAGTCGGTGCCGTCGCGACCGAGGGCGCGGGAAAATTCAGCGTCGTATCGGGCGGCACGACCAAGATGAGCGGTGCGTCAATGAGAAGCGCGCTTCTCGCGCTTGATTCGACAGGCAAGCTCGTGCTTTCGGGCAACTACACGGTAGGCTCAAACGACACGCCAAACCTGATGACGCTTAACACCGACACGGTTGAGATAGACCTCGGCGGTAATACTCTTACCTCCCGCGCGCTCTCGCCTCTTATGATAAAGGCAACCGACGAGAATAAAAAGGATATTACGGTAAAGCTTTCAAACGGCAAGGTGCTCCTTGACGACAAGAGCTTGATTTCAATATCCGAATCGGTAAACAACACCGCGATAAATATAAACGTCACCCTCGTGGGCGTGACCTTTGAAATCACGAGCCGTGCACGCGTGACAGACCTTCTTATGGACGTAAACGCGGCAAAGAGCGCAACGGCAACGGTAAGCTTCACCGTAAACGACTGCGTATTCGATATTCCTGAGGAAAGGTTTACGGGCAACTACCTGACACTCTTCCCCGTTGTGCTTGACAGCGCATTCAAGCCCGACTCGTCAGCAGCGGTCAAGGCAACCTACACGGTAAAGGGCGGTACTCTGTCGCTCACAAAGACGAAGCTCGTCAGAATCTGCGAGGACGCGAAGGCTATTACCCTGCTTCCTGATGACGACGGTCTTTACACGACGCTCACGCTTCCTCTGGGAAGAAGCTTTTTGCCGACGGTAGGCGTGAGCCTTACTGCAGGCACGGGCGACGGCATATTCGTAAAATACAAGACAGAGCGCGGCGTATCCTACTACTCGCCGATAAGTCTGTCCGTGGCAGAGAATACCGAGTCAAGCCCCTTCCTCGTATTTAATGAAAATGGCGTTCTTCTTGGCGCTAAATCACAGCTTATGTCGAAGGCGACGACCGATAACCCCAGCGCTGTAAATCTCGCGAAGGATTATCTTAAGGATAACGTCTACGACACCGAGGGCAAGACCTACGGAGATAACGAAAAATCCGCGCACATCGTAATGCGCC
Source organism: uncultured Ruminococcus sp. (assembly GCA_964507065.1). Taxonomy (GTDB): domain Bacteria; phylum Bacillota; class Clostridia; order Oscillospirales; family CAG-272; genus UBA1740. The sequence continues at coordinate 10,353 of CAZDON010000045.1, forward strand.
GCGACTATACTATGGTAGCGGACGACGCGTTTGACAACCTTGCGCAGATACAAGGCAAAATGACGCTCGACCTTGGCGGATATACGCTCACCACGAGAAGCGGCGCGACCCAGCTCTTCGCCAACGAGGCGAAGCCGTGGACAGACTCAGGCGACGCGCTTATATTCCCAAGCTATATAGCCGTACGAAACGGAACGGTTGACGTAAGGAGCGAAAGAGTGATGCTTCTTTCTGGCTGGGAGGCTAACGCAAACGCCGTCGTATCCGAGAAAACGACAAGCTACGTTTACGAAAATATAGATTTCATCTTCGCGTCGGGAGCAAAGAGCTTCGTTGACTTCAGTACAAGAACCACCGAGATTGGCAAGGCAAGCTTTGATTTAGCATTTGATAACTGCACCTTTGACGTCACTGCGCCGACCGCCTTTACGCTCTTTACCAGAGCTAACACGGACTGGGCGGTTAATTACCTTATGCTCGGCTCGGATATAAAGGTCGCGGACACCTCACGCCTGACGCTTGACAGCGGCGGTACGGTAGGCTCAGTAATCTTTGGCGTATCGAGCCTCGGTCGCTCGTCAACGCTTGACACGACCAAGGCGAACGACACTCCCGATACGAGCGTGAAATATACTACGGCACGCGGAGATAGCTCTGCCTTTGCGGCAAGCTCGCTTGGCGTATTCACCCTTTGCGCTCACTCCTATTCGAGCGAGTGCGATACCGAGTGCAACGTATGCGACACGGCAAGGACGGCAAGCGGCGCGCACAGCTACAATATCCTTCGCGCGGACTCTGACGGACACCGGTACGAATGCGCGTGCGGAGCCGTGGATATAAAGAGCGCTCACACGGGCGGTGCTGCTACCTGCAAGAGCGCTGCGGTATGCGAGGTATGCTACGAGCTTTACGGCGAGCTTGCCTCTCACGAATGGGGCGACTGGCAGAAGAACGACGCTACTCACAACAGAAAATGCACCGTCTGCAACAAGAGCGAGGGCGCTACGGAGCACTCCTACGAGTACGAGGTAACGGTACAGCCCACTACCACGACCGAGGGTGAGCGCGTAGGCACGTGCGTATGCGGACACACCGTAACCGAGTCGGTTGGCGTCCTTGAGGAAAAGGGCGCGCCGATAGGACTTATTATAGGTCTTTCGGCAGGTGGAGCCGTGCTCCTCGGCGGCGGAGCTACTCTTACGGTCGTACTTATCAAGCGTAAGAGAAAAGGCGTTTAAATAACGACTTTATATTTATAATAAGAGCAAAGAAAAGGGCGTCGGCAGAGATTTCTCTCTGCCGACGCTTGCTACTTTGTATAAAAATTGACTGAGTCTGTAAGCCGGGTTCTGTGCGCCTTGCGGCGCGGCAATCATCTATCTTCACGGGGCGTTACCGCCCGCGTTCAAGCCTTATGGCTCTGCCACCACAAGCATATATTCAGGCGGAGCGCCTGCCCCGAGGGGTGCTTTAAGGTGTTGCTCCGAATAGAGTTTACAGCAAATCCGCGTTACCGCGGAAGTGGGTGAGCTCTTACCTCGCCTTTCCATCCTTACCGTATAAACGGCGGTATATTTCTGTTGCCCTTTTCCGAGGGTCGCCCCTGGCGGACGTTATCCGTTATTCTGCTCCGAGGAGCCCGGACTTTCCTCACGGTAAGACCTTTCGGCATGTTACCGCGCGATTGCCCGACTCAGTCAACGCATATTATACATCTTCTTTTTTCATTTGTCAAGAATAACGGGGCGGTTTTTTCTTCATTATAATATATAGATAAGCACACAGGGGGAATTTTATATGTTTGGTGATATTACAAGACTGTCGACGCTTCTTTACAGAACGAGAGTCGGCACCCGCTCGGAGCTTTTTCGCACGGTCTGGGATATGCGCGGCACCGGGGGTGCCGTCTATACGGTAAATCCTACGATACTGATGGGCGCGCTCGGTAACGAGGAGCTTTACGAAGCTCTTTTGCGCGGAGTGTGCATTCCCGACGGTGTCGGTATCAGGCGCGCGCTTTCGGGTCTTTTCATAGAGAGCGAGGTGCTTCCCGGAGTGGAGCTTGGCGAGGAGCTTCTTTCCCTCGGAGTAAGCTTTGCAATAGTCGGCGGTGTGAAGGGGCGCGCGAGTGCGGCGGCAGAGCGTCTTTGTGAGAAAAATCCGACCTCCAGGTGCGTTATGGCAGAGGACGGGTATTTTACCGACAGCGATGCTATGCGAGATAAGCTTTTATCCTGCGACGCTGAGGTAGTATTCATCTGTCTTGGCTCACCGAGGCAGGAATTATTTATTGACGAGCTGATTCGCGCGGGCGGACGTTCCTTGTATATTGCCCTTGGCGGCTCGGTCGACGTATATTCGGGGGCATTGCGGCGGGCGCCCTCGGTATTTCGTGCCCTCTCGCTTGAATGGGTGTGGCGCATGCTACGCCAGCCAAAGCGCCTGCGTGGACTCCCCACTCTTCTGAAATTTGCGCGTCTTTCGCACGCGGCGGCTCATATTCTTAAGAAAAGCGGCAAAAGCATCTCACAAATAACATAAATTTCTTCGTTTCTCAGCGTTTTTTACAGTTAAAACTGATAAAAATTTATCAAAGGTATTGTATCTTTATTTTTTTTGTGATATAATAACCCTTGGAAAAAATAAAAATTTAATTTTTGGAGGATTTTCAAAAATGGCAAACGTAAAGGTTGCAATTAACGGATTCGGTCGTATCGGCCGTCTCGCATTCAGACAGATGTTCGGCGCAAAGGGTTATCAGATTGTTGCTATCAACGATCTTACCAGCCCCAAGATGCTCGCTCACCTTCTTAAGTACGACACCGCTCAGGGTAGCTACCTTGCACAGGGTCACACCGTTGATTACAGAGATGCAGTTGTAAACGAGAAAGGTAAGGTTGTTACCCCCGGCGCTATCATCGTTGATGGCAAGGAAATCAAGATCTACGCTGAGAAGGACGCTGCTAAGTGCCCTTGGAAGAGAAACAGAGTTGACGTTGTTCTTGAGTGCACCGGCTTCTACTGCTCAAAGGAAAAGTCTATGGCTCACATCACCGCAGGCGCAAAGAAGGTTGTTATCTCTGCTCCCGCAGGCAACGATCTTAAGACCGTCGTATTCGGCGTAAACGAGAACACTCTTAC
>CAZDON010000046.1:0-13293 GCA_964507065.1 uncultured Ruminococcus sp.
CCTTACCCATAGCCATAAGAAATTCCTTAAAGGAAAGCGGATACAAATTAAGAAAATCCACCTTGCCTACGGGGAACGAGGTGCCTTGATGTAGCGCAATTCCAAGCAAAGAGCCTGCACAAATAATATTATACTCGGGAGCATTTTCATAGAAATATTTCAAACTCGCCAAAGCACGAGGTACTTCCTGCACTTCGTCAAAAATAATAAGAGTGTTTTCGGGAGTTATCTTAACATCAGAATAAAGCTCCAAGCCCATAATAATTCTGCCAATTTCAAGGCCAGAAGAAAACAATTCTGCCATTCTTGAATTAGAGTCAAAATTGATATATACGGTTTTCTCATAGGCTTGCTTACCAAACTCCTTCATAAGCCAGGTCTTTCCAACCTGTCTTGCCCCCTCAATAATCAAGGGCTTGCGACCCTCACTCTTTTTCCATTCATATAATTCTTCAATAGCTAATCTATACAATGCGTATATCTCCTTGCGTCTTATTAAGATTATTATACCCATAAATCCCGAAAAAGTCAACGTATTTTAAAAAGAAAATTACACTTTTCCTGACGAACTTTAATGACAAACTCACACTTTTCCTGACGAACTTTAAGGGTAGATTCACATTTTTATGGACGAGCTTATACCGACGTTTTACATTTTTACGAACGAGCTTTACGTAGGGCGGGGGTTTATCTCCCGCCGTTTTTCTTATTCTCAATTGCTCGCAGCGGCACGCGGGGTCCACGCTTAATGCCTACTGTCATCAAGCGAGAACGAGGTCCCGAATGCTGTGCATTCGCCCTGCGGGTTCGACTACACCCGTCCGTGTCATTCTGAGCAAGGTCGAACTTTTGCGATTTTTCGCAAAAGCACGAGGGCACCGAGTGGAATCTCGGACGGGTTCCGCTCAGGATGACATTCCTAATTACTTTTTAATAAAAGTTTCGACACAGTTTATTTTCATTTGTATAATAAATTTATAAAATGAAGAATTATATCTCACAACCTACCGTTTAAGAATGGAGATTATTATGAAGAACGACGGAAATATTATTGACGCGGAGCTTTTTGAGGCGCTTGCGTCCTCAGGTGCTGCAAGCCTGAAATCAAATAAAAAGACCGTAAACGACCTCAACGTTTTCCCTATTCCCGACGGAGATACGGGCGACAATATGTATATGACCCTCTCTGGCGGTATTTCCTATCTCAAGCGCGAAACCGCCGACACGATTTCGGCTAAGTCGGAGGCGCTTGCCAACGGAATGATACTTAACGCAAGAGGCAATTCGGGCGTTATTCTCTCACAGTTTTTCGCGGGAATCGCAAAGGGACTTGAGGGTGTGACGCAGGCGTCTATGACGGTGTTTGCCGAGGCGCTGGGCCGCGGTGTCAGTCAGGCGTATTCTGCCGTTGCGACCCCCGTTGAGGGTACGGTGCTTACGGTTGCGAGAGAGGCTACCGAGTACGCGCTCTCGCATCTTGAGGAAAACCTCTCGCTTCGCGACTTTCTTCGCGTGTACGTAGAGCAGCTCAAGACCTCGCTTGACAGAACTCCTGAGCTTCTTGACGCGCTTGCCGAGGCCGGCGTGGTCGACTCAGGCGGAGCAGGACTCGTCGCAATATTCGAGGGAATGCTTGCGGCTATGGAGGGAGACGCTCCCGTGCTCACACCCGACGAGGACGCGCCTGCTATAAAGGAGCTTGACCTCACGAAGTTCAACGAGGACAGCGTTATGACGTTCGGCTACTGCACCGAGCTTCTTTTGCAGCTTCAGTCCTCTAAGGTCGAGTGCCCGAAGGACTTCGATATTGAGATAATAAAGAGCTTTCTTACCGAGGTCGGCGACTCCGTAGCGATATTCAAAACGGGCAGCGTGGTAAAGCTTCACGTGCATACCCTCACACCCTACAAGGTGCTTGAATTCTGCCAGAAATACGGCGAATTTCTCACCATAAAGATTGAGAATATGACGCTTCAGCACAACGACACCGACGAGAGCTTTGCCCTTAATAAAAAGGAAGAAAAGAAGAAAATCAAGCGCAAAAGACGCCCCTTTGCACTCGTTACGGTCGGAACGGGCGAGGGACTTGTGAATACCTTCCGCGAAATGGGCGCTGACCTCGTTATAGAGGGCGGTCAGACGCAAAATCCATCCGTCGAGGCGTTCCTCCTAGCGTTTGACGAGGTGAATGCCGACGATATCTTCGTGCTTCCCAACAACGGTAATATCATTATGGCGGCAAAGAGTGCCGCCGAGGTATACGAGGACTCACGCGTTCACGTCATTGAAACCAAGAGCTTCGGCGACGCCTACTCAATTCTCTCTATGCTCGACTACTCGGCAGGTGATGCCGAGGCAATTGCAGAGGAAATGAGAGCGGCTATCGGCTCTAGCGTCACGGGTATGGTTACTACCTCGATACGCACGGTATCGCTTGACGGCGTGGATATTGAAAAGGGCGACTACATAGGCTTTACCGCAAAGACTATGCTCGTATCCGAAAAGAAAAAGCAAGACGCATTCCTCGCCCTTACGAAAAAGCTTTGCGCTACCGAGCGCGACTTTATGATAGTATTCTTCGGCAAGGACGTGACCGACTCCGAAATGGAGGAAATAGGCGAGCTCGTTGCCGCCGAGTACCCCTCGGTTGAATACTACCCCGTAAGAGGTGACCAGGAAGTATATTCCTACATAATCATTCTTGAATAATGGAGCCGTATATTTTAGCGCCCGTGCTCGTGGCGGCGTGCCTTTCGGTGCTTGCCGCTTACGCGCTCATAGGGAGCATAAAATACCGTCGCTCGTTTTTCTCATCGGTAGTCGAGCTGTATCTTCGCCTGACCACACCGAGGCTTCCCTACCCGCTTATAATGAAAAGGCTGAAAAAGCAGGCGGCGTTGCCGATAAAACGGCTTCGGCTTCGCACGGGAGAGCGGCACGGTGTGCGCACCGACGAATACGAGCACGAGGGGCGTCAGGTGTTCGTCTTTACCCCAAGCACTTCGGGCAGCGGTGAGGCGATACTCTACCTTTACGGCGGCGGCTACGTAAGGCTGCCGAGGCGCTCGCATATAAGATTTGTAAAAAGACTCGCCCGAAGAACGGGCGTACGGGTTATATTCCCTATTTATCCGAGAGCGCCGCACGACACAGCCGAGGACGCGCGTGCCTTCGTCCTGTCGCTTTACGGCACTCTTTCGTGCCGCCTTGAAAAAATTGCGCTTTGCGGTGACTCGTCGGGCGGCGGTCTTGCGCTTATTTTAGCAAACGCGCTTGCCGAGGCGGAGTATACTCCGATGCCGCGCGCGCTGGTGCTTCTCTCACCGTTTCTTGATATTTCGCTCTCGGGGGGGCGTCACAAGGAATACGAGAGGCGCGACCCGCTTATCTATATCAGCAACACTCTGGCAGGCGCTACGCTCTTTGCTGGCGGTGAGGATATGAAATCCCCTCTTGTCAGTCCGTATTTTGCAAGAGTGCCGCACCACGAGGGCTTCTTTATCTTCACGGGTGACCGAGAGCTTTTGTATCCGCAGATATCAGCCTTTTCAAAAAGGCTCACCGACGAGGGTGTTCCCCATACCCTGACGGTCGGGCGCGGAATGAACCACGTATATCAGATATATCCCATAAAAGAGGCAAGCGCCGAGCTTTGTCGGCTTGCCGAAATAATATCGGGAGCACTCACGGGCGCTGCCGAAAAGAGGTGAAAAATGAGAATACTTATAGACTGCTTCGGGTGCGACAGACCCGACGATTTCATTCTCGGTCTTGCTCGCGCAATTAACGAAATCCCTGAGGTGACGCTCGTTGCGGCAGGCAGCCGCGAGCATATTGAGTCGGTGCTTAAGGACGAGAGCTTCGAGCGTGAAAGACTCGAATTTCTTGACACGACCGAGGTTATCACGAACGACGATTCCCCAGTTTTGTCAATAAGAATGAAAACCGACTCCTCGCTAGTGCGTGGCTACCGTTATCTTCGCGACACCGAGGATATACCCGTAATGATTACCGCCGGAAACACGGGCGCGGTTATCGCGGGCTCAGTGCTGATTCTCGGCAGACAGGACAGAGAAACTCAGCCCACGCTCGTCACCTTTCTTCCCAATGAAAAAGGCGGCGTAACCTGCCTTAGCGACTGCGGCGCAAACGTCGACTGCCGACCTGAGCAGCTTCTCAGATTCGCGCGCTTTGCGTGCGACCATATGACGAGAGTTTACGGTGTAGAGAACCCCAAGGTGGGACTTCTCTCGGTAGGAACCGAGGACGAAAAGGGCAACCACCAGACAAAAGAAGCGTTTGTAAAGCTTCGTGAGAGCGAGCTTAATTTCGTCGGAAATACCGAGAGCAAGACGGTACTTTCAGGTGAGCTTGACGTTATCGTAGCCGACGGCTTTGCAGGCAACGTGCTCCTAAAGAGCATTGAGGGCACGGCAAAGACTATCGTGGGAATGATGCTCTCGCTTATGAAAAAGCACGCGCCCAAGGACGCCGACCTCAGTTATATGAAATCAGCCGTCGGCGAGCTTATGACAAGGCTCGATTTCAACAGCATGGGCGGTGCGGTGATTCTCGGCGCAAGAAAGCCCGTCATAAAGGCTCACGGAAGCGCAAATTCGGAAACGCTCGTCAACACCGTTAAGCAGGCGATAAGAATTGCTCAAGGGCAAAAGACGGTATAATTCCCCGATATTGTAAATAGTTATAGTCATTTTAAAAATATTTATTAAATCATGAAAGGATTTACTACTATGGAAAAGTTTGTAATTATCACAGACTCCTGCTCGGATTTGAGCGGTGAGCTTCGCGACAGGTACGGTATAGAATACGTGCCTATGTACTTTAGCTGCGACGAGCGCGAATACGCAGCGGACCTTGATTACAAGGAAATCTCGCAAAAGGATTTTTACAACCTTATGAGAGATGGCAAGAGGGTTATCACCTCTCAGGCAAACAAGGAAAGCTACCGCGAGGTATTCAGAAAATACGCAGAGGCAGGCGTGGGCGTGCTTTCGGTATCCTGCTCCTCAGCGCTCAGCGCGTCGGTTAAGGCAAGCCTCGTTGCGCGTGACGAGGTGCTTACGGAGTTCCCGAATGCAGAGATAGTCTGCATAGACACGCTTATGAGCGGCTCAGGACTCGGTCTTATCGCGATTAAGGCGTCAATGATGAGAGAGTCGGGCGCAACGCTTGCAGAGTGTGCCCAGTGGATTGAAGAAAACAAGCTTAACTTTCATCAGGAGGGCTGTGTCGACAGCCTCACCTACCTCAAGCGTGCAGGCAGAGTATCCGCGGCAAGCGCGTTCTTTGGCGGCATTCTTTCGGTTAAGCCTATCATCATCAGCGACGCTAAGGGCAGAAATATTGCCGCGGAAAAGGTAAAGGGCAGACGCGCCTCGATTAAAAGACTTGCAGAGCGCTTTGCCGACGAGTACGTAAGCAGTGAGCTTCCCATTATCTTCTCGCACGCAGACTGTGCCGAGGATGCAGAGGCGCTTAAGAGCGAGGTTCTCGCAAAGCTTGCCGAGATGGGCGTTGATACTGATAGCCTTACCTTTTACACTGAATACATAGGTCCTATCGTTGGCGCGTCGGTTGGCCCGGGTACCGTAGCAGTGTGGTTTTACGGCAAAGAGGTCACTCTCGGCAGCGAGGAATAATATATGAAAAAGGAGTACAAGGTACCCTCAAGGCGCCAGCCGATTTTCAGCGTCGTCAAAAGGATATTTAGGCTCTTTTTAGGCTGTAAGGTAGTAAATACAACCGAATCCCCCCTGCCCGAGCAGGCTATCCTTATCTCTAACCACTCGGCAAAAAGCGGACCTATGGCGCTTGAGGTAAGCTTCCCTATGTTCAACGTAAAATGGGGCGCGCACGAGATGCTGGGCAATTATAAATCGCGCTTTCTGTATCTTCGCAACGTGCTCTATATGCAAAAGCTCGGACGAGGCAAGGTATATTCAACTCTTAAGGCGTTTTTCGAGGCAATATTCTCGAAAATGATATACAAGGGAATGAAATTTATACCTACCTATACCGATATGCGCTTTCTTCACACCGTAAAATTAAGCAAAAGGGTGCTCGATTCGGGCGCGTCGATACTCATTTTCCCTGAGGATTCGTCGCGCGGCTACTTTGACGAGATAACCGAGGCGCTTCCCGGCTTCGTTATGCTTGCCGAGCTTGTAAATAAGAGCAGGGATACGGAAATACCGATTCTTCCTCTCTATTACCACAAGAAAACGAGAAGAATATTCGTCGGCGAGGCATTTTCCGAAAAAGCACTGCGCGAGTCGGGTATGAGCCGCGCGGAAATAGCCGAGGCAGGCAAGGAAAAAATCAATTCGCTTTATAATACATATTGTAAGGATTAATTAAATAAAGCACGCCAAACGGAGCAAAAGCCACGGCTTTTGCTCCGTTTTTTAATAACCCTGCGCCGGCAGCGGACTTCATCTGCCAACGGCAGATTTAATCGCGAAGCAATTTCATTACCTCCCACGCCAGCAGGCATTTCAAGCTTGGCTTAGCCAAGAATTTCAAGACCGATAAGTCATTTCAAAAAATCGCCCTCGCAAATTTATTTCATTGCGTAGCAAAGCAAGTGCCAAAAAATCCTATTTTATCAGCATATTTTTCATCACGAGCATTGTTTTTTACCATTTTAGAGAAAAGCTCCAAAAAAAACAAGGAGCTACAAAAAAACGGACGGAAATTTGGCTCGTCATCTTTATTTTCTACCATTTTAACGGCATTTTCGGTTTTTTGGAGGACGAGATTGCAAAAAAGCTCTCAAAAGGCAACAAAGTCCGCAGTGATGCTCTTAATTCCATTTTAATTTTCTATCGCGCGCCCGTATTGTATTGACTCGCGCGCGTTTTTAATGTATAATGAATTCATACAAATTAAAATTACGGGAGCAAACAAAAATGAAGCTTATAGATTTTAAGGAGGGCAGATATCCCTCGCAGCCCGACCCCTACGTAATTCGCGGTGAGGACGGGAAATTCTATATATACGTATCAGGCTTTAACGGTGTAAACGCCTACGTATCCGACGCACTTACGGGCGAGTATCAGGGTCTTGGGCTCGTATTCGCGCTTGACGGCAAGGTTGAATACTGGGCACCGTCGGTAATATTCACCGAGGGCAAGTACTATATGTACGTTTCATTCGTCGACGAGGGAGTCACCGATATGCACGAGCAGGCACTTCACGTCGCGTCAAGCGACACGCCCGACGGTCCGTTTACCCTCATCGGAAAAATCACCGAGCCCTTTTCCATTGACGCACATACGGTAAAGAGCGGCGACGGCCTCTATCTCTTTTACTCGGTAAACGACTACGAGGCAAAGAGGGCAGGCACTTATATCGTGCTTGACAGAATGATTAGCCCTACCGAGTGTGAGGGCAACCCCAAAACCGTGGTCACGCCAACGCTTGACGAGGAAATATTTATGAAGGACCGCTTCCGCGCAGGGCAGCACTGGCACACACTTGAGGGCGCTTTCTATTTCAGGCGCGGCTGTGACCATTACCTTATCTATTCGGGCAACTGCTATGAAAGCGAATACTATTATCTCGGCTACGCCTACGCATACGGCGATACCGACGACCTGACGAAGCTTGAATTTAAGAAGCAGCCAGCCGACGACGTCTACGCACCGCTTATCGCAAGGAATGAATTTGAAGCTGGCACGGGACATTGCAGCGTAATTGAGGACGCAGGCGAGCTTTACTGTGTATACCACGGCAGAGATATTCCGCCTGACCCAAGAATTACGGGCGACACCCGTACGGCAAGAATATGCCGCCTTATCGCAAACGGCAAATCCCTTACCGCCGAGAGAAGCAGATAGAAAAAGAGTATTTTTTGGGGGACTTTGCAGCCAAAGTCCCCCAAGCCCCGAAAGCATATATGGGTTTATTCAACAACTCGGTAAGGTCACTCATAGCGTCGCATCTTATAACCTCGCATACGGCGGCAGCAAGCCGCCGCCCTACCTCCCACGCACGACAGTATAAATGATATATCTCTTTTGAGATATGATATACTGAAAAGCGGGACATGCTCGCTATTCAGTATGATATATTTGCCGAGCAAATGTGATGTGATATCCGTTCCCTTTATACGCGGAGCGTATATCATATGCTGAGCATATATCATACCGTAGGTATATCGCCCGTTTCCGTAGGGAACGGATATCATTGGCACGCTTTGCGTCACTTTTTGCCCCAAGCCCGCTCGGAGCTAATTTTCGGCACCGCCCTCGGCGGCGAAACGATTACCTCATTCGTTTCGCGAAAATTAGAAGCACGCTTTGCGTGCATTGGCATATACTCATAAAAAACGCGAGGGGAGAAAATTATCTTGCTTGTTATTAAGCCTTATGAAAGAGAGCGTGCCGTGGCGTACGCAAGACGTTACGCCTTTTCACAAAATCCCATATTCGGTAACTTCCGCGGCATTGGCGGGAACTGCACGAACTTCGTATCTCAATGCGTCTATGCCGCAAGCTGCGTTATGAACTACACGAAAACCTACGGCTGGTATTATATCTCGCTCGGCGACAGAGCGCCCGCGTGGACGGGGGTTGAATTTTTTTACCGTTTTATGACGACCAACGAGGGGCTGGGCCCATTCGGCAAGGAGGTGCCCCGTGAGCAGTGCGAGATAGGCGACGTGATACAGCTTGGGCGCGAGGCAGACGGCTACTATCACACGCTCATTATAGTCGGCTTCGAGGGTGACGACCTGCTCGTTGCAGCACAGACCGACGACGCCTTTAACCGTCCTCTTTCGACCTACACCTACGACTTTTTGCGCGCAATAAAAATCGAGGGCGTTCGGGTTGAGGCTCCCGTTATGCTCGACTGCTTCGACTCGGTAATAGAGGGCATTTCGATAATTCCGAGCGTCGTGACTCCGCCAACCGACGGTGAGCAAGGCACACCGCCCGACCGTGACGGCCCGCAAGCGCAGTAGCAATACTTTCTGTTTAACCCCGCTTTTTGAAAATAATTATTGTCATATTCGGGGTGTTATATCAATTATTTTCGAAAAAATAAAGAACAGCTAAAGAACGAAAAATGAAAAAGCTTATCTCTCCCATAATTCTACTCATCGCCGCTATAATATGGGGCGCGGCATTCGTCGCTCAAAAGGCGGCGGCAGCCCTCCCGCCTCTGACTCTTATTGCGACGAGAAGCATTTTTGCAGTCATATTTCTTTTACCCGTAGTATTCGTCTACGACCGTCTGACGAAAAGCGGACGCACGCTCATAAGCCTAAGGGGAGCCCCCTTCGTTGACCTTGGACGCCGGGAGCTTATAGGCGGTGCTATATGCGGTGTATTTCTCTTCATTGCCTCGACGCTCCAGCAGGCGGGAATTGCCGAAACCGACGCGGGCAAGGCGTCGTTTATAACCTCGCTTTACGTCGTTATCGTGCCTCTTCTCTCCCTTGCTCTCGGCAAGCGGTCGGGACTCAACATATGGGTTTCGTCGGCGCTTGCGGTGCTCGGATTTTATCTGCTTTGCATCACCGACGGCTTCTCACTCGCCCTCTCTGACCTCTTGATTCTTCTTTGTGCCGGGGTGTTCGCGATGCAGATTATCTCCATTGACAAATCTCTCGAGGGCGGCTGCTGTCCTATCAGGCTCTCGCTCGTGCAGTTTTTCACCTGTGCCGTCCTCTCGTCGATAACGGCGCCCATTTTTGAAGGTCCGATAGACCTTTCGCTTATTCTCAGATTTTTGCCCCAGCTTCTCTTCCTGGGCGTAGGCTCCAGCGGAATTGCCTACACCTGCCAGATAGTCGGTCAGCGGGGTACTCCCGCGCCCGTCGCCACCGTCATTCTTTCGCTTGAGGGCGTGTTCGGCGCGCTCAGCGCGGCACTCTTCCTCAGTGAGCGTATGAGCATGCAGGAATATATCGGCTGCGGTATAGTTTTTATTGCCGTCCTTATAGCCGAGCTTGGGCTTCCCCTAGGGAAAAGAAAAAGGCCTGACGGCTCCGCGCCTCTATAACCCCGCGCAAGCGTCAGGACGCAAAAGTTCGACTGCGCTCAGAATGACAAGGACGGATTTCATTCCTCTTTGCACCCGACAGCGATACCGCCCCCGGCGGACAGACGGCAGAGTATAAATTTACCACTGCAAAAATTCAAGCATTCAATTGACAAAGAACGCGACATCGGTTATAATTGATACAGAGGCTCTATTTCTTAATATGAAAGGACCGGACTATGATAAAGACGAAGGACTGTGAATTTCGCGTGCTCGGCATCGGCGAGGTAATGCTTCGCCTCTCGCCCGTTGGAAAGGAGCGCATTTCGCATAGCGAAACCTTTGAGAAAAAGGCAGGCGGCTCTGAGCTTAACGTCGTTTCGGGCATCTCGATGCTCGGTATGCGTACGGGAATTATTACCAAGCTCCCCCACAATGAAATAGGAAAGTTCGCAAAGCGAAAGATTCGTTATTCGGGCACGAGCGACGATTACATAATCTACGACGAGAGCGATTCTATGCGTCTTGGCATATACTATTATGAAAGCGGCGCTTATCCGAGGCTTCCCGTCGTATCCTACGACAGACGCGCCTCCTCGTTCACCTCACTGCGCAAGGAGGAGCTGCCCGCGGATATGTATTCAAACGCCGCGGTATTCCACACGAGCGGAATTACCCTGGCGCTTGACCCTAATATAAGAGAGAACGTCATCGCTATGATGCACAGATTTCACGAAAACGGTGCGCTTATTTCCTTTGACGTCAATTACAGGGCGGCTCTCTGGGACGAGGCAACCGCCAAGGAGTGCATTGAAAGCGTGCTTCCTATTATAGATATCCTCTTCGTATCCGAGGAAACCTCAAGGCGTATGTTCGCTATGACGGGAACGCTTCCCGAAATACACCGCGCATTCTCGGAAAAATACCCCAACCTTAAAATTATCGCGTCGACCAAAAGAAAGGTCATTTCCCCTCAGAAGCACACCTTCTCATCGCTCGTATACGATGCAGGCGAGGGACGCCACTTTGAGGAAGCACCCTACGAGAATATTGACGTGGTAGACCGCATAGGCTCAGGTGACGCGTACGTGGCGGGCGCGCTTTACGGACTTCTTCGCTTCGGCGATATTGAGAGTGCGGCAAAATACGGCGACGCAATGTGCGCGCTGAAAAACACCGTCCTCGGAGATATGACGGTGTGCGACCTTACCGATATCGAGAGAATTATCAAAAATCACTCCTCGACAGGACCGAAGAGCGAGATGATAAGATAGGCGCAGGCGCTGGAAAGCGCCTCGCGCCAATGAAATCCGCAATAGCGGATTAAATCGCTTCGCGATGAAGTCCGTCCCTTGTCATTCTGAGCGCAGTCGAACTTTTGCGTCCTGACGCAAAAGCGCGAGGGTAACGAGCGGAATCTCGGGACGGATTAAGTCCTGCTCACGCAGGATTATTGTAGGGGCGAGGGCTTGCTCCCGCCGTTAAGGCACTAGGAACGTCATCCTGAGCGGAGTCACCCATAGATTCCGACTTCGTTACACTCGTCGCGGCTATGCCGTTCGATTTCGCTTCGCTTCACTCAGAATGACAATGGGTGACGAAGTCGAACTCTGCCTGTGGCAGAGCAAACGCCAGAGGCGTTTGGGACCTACTTCTCGCTTGATGACATTAGGCACTAGGCACTACGACGGTTAAAAACAAATTTTTTAAGCTTATCAAAAAAATTTTACATAAAGGAGTTATCTGAAATGGCAAAGAATTCTTCCTCTCTTACAGGGATGTACGAGTCGCTTCCCAGAATTCTCAAAATCATCATTCAGCTCATCCTCGGCGCTGTCGTCGGCGGTGTGTACAGAATCGTGAAGTATTTTGAGACGGGAAATATCGTTACTCTCGTCGTAGGACTTCTCGTTACCTTTACGGGCATCGGAAACCTTATCGCGTGGATTTGCGACCTCGTAACCGAGATTCTGTATAACAAGATTACAGTTCTTGCTGACTAGAGTGAATGCTCAGGGCGGAGCATTCGCTCAATCAAATCCGTCTGCGACGGGTGAAATCCACCTCTGGTGGATGAAATCGCGTTCGCGGTGAAATCCTACTATGCAGGGTTGTAAGTCAGACGGATTTGACTTCATCGGGGGGATAAGTCCTTGGACTTCATCTGAACGAAGTGAAGACTTCATCGTTGCTTTGCAACGATTTCATTCCGCCAATCAAAAAAGGATGGTGTATTCTACTACACCGTCCTTTTTCTTTATTTTGTAAAATATCTACTTGACAAATCGCGCGCGGATGTGTTAAAATATACGCGAGATAAAACTCGGCGCATCGCAACTGACGGATAAGTGGTTTACCACGGGGGAGCGACGCGTCACACAATATCAGCCGACCGTCTGGGCACACTTATTCATTCTGGATTCTCTATGGATAAGCTGTGCCCTTTTTTAAAAAGTGAAAAGGTCGGGTAAGAAAGAGGAAGGCTTTATGAAAAAAATCGGTATAGTTATGGGAAGCGCGAGCGACCTTCCCGTAGTTAAAAAGGCTATGGATATGCTGGACGCCTTTGGCGTGCCCTACGAGGCGCACGTCTATTCGGCGCACAGAACGCCCGTCGAGGCGCGTGAGTTCGCACTTTCGGCAAGAGAAGCAGGCTTCGGTGCTCTAATCGCCGCGGCAGGTATGGCGGCGCACCTTGCAGGTGCTATCGCGGCAAACACCACTCTTCCCGTTATCGGTATTCCCGTGAGCGCGGCGAAGCTTGACGGTCTTGACGCGCTTTTAGCCACCGTGCAGATGCCCACGGGCATTCCCGTTGCTACCGTTGCGGTTGACGGTGCGGCAAACGCGGCACTTCTCGCGGTACAGATTCTCGCCGTCGAGGACGGCGACCTCGCCCGCCGACTTGACGAAAAGCGTAAGAGCGATGCCGAGGCGGTGCTTGCACGCGACGCGGAGCTTTGCGCGCTTGCGCGCAAATGATATCCGCTATTGCGGATGAAGTCTGCCCGCGGCAGATGAAGTCCACCTTTGGTGGATGAAGAATGTCATCCTGAGCGGAGTCACCCATAGATTCCGACTTCGTTATACTCGTCGCGGCTATGCCGTTCGACTGCGCTACGCTTCGCTCAGAATGACAATGGGTGACGGAGTCGAACCCGTAGGGCGACGCTTTGCGTCGGGATCTATCCCTCTTCAGATGACAGACGGATGAAGTCTGCCGAGGGGCAGATGAAGTCCGTCCCTTGTCATTCTGAGCGCAGTCGAACTTTTGCGTCCTGACGC
>CAZDON010000047.1:0-13258 GCA_964507065.1 uncultured Ruminococcus sp.
CGCTTTTGCGTCCTGACGCAAAAGTTCGACTACGCTCAGAATGACAAGGGACGGACTTAATCGCGTAGCGACTTCATCCGTCGTAAGACGGATTTCATTGAAAAGAAGCGGTTTATATAAATGATATATCTCTAACGAGATATGATATAATATCCGTTCCCTCATACGCGATTCGTTATCATATGCTGAGCATATATCATACCGTAGGTATATCACCCGTTCCAAAAGGAACGGATATCATTGGCACGCTATGCGTGCCATAAGCTCTCTGGCACCGCCGCGGTCGTATTTCGTAATATCAGCGCCCTGGCGGTTAATAAGACAATCGGTAAGAAGAAAGGTTTTCATACCAAGCTCCTCTGCTATCATATCCTCGCCTACGTCGTTGCCGACCATAAGGCACTCCTCTGGGGACAGTCCCATTCTTTCCGTCACCTCACGGTAGTAATCAAGGCTAGGCTTGCAATATCTGCTGCTCTCGTAGGAGGTGAAAAGCTCAAAGTCCTGAGGGCACAGCCCTGCCCACCTGATACGACTCTCGGTTGCTACGGCCGGAAAAAGCGGATTCGTCGCGAGAGCTACCCGAAGCCCCCTTTCCTTGGCGAGCGAGATAATCTCGCGTGCCTCAGGGAGATATCCGCACACATCCTTTATTTTCTGAAAATCGGTTCTGTAAAACTCGTCGAATATATGCTTTTTTGAAAGAATTTCCTCACCGACCGAACTTGCGAGGGTATCCCAGAAAACCTGCTCGTTAGTACGCGTACCGTCGTTTTTCACCATAGCGTAGGTGCCCCTGAGAATTGCGTCCTTCATAACCGTCGGCGCGTATCCGTGCTTTGCCGCCTCGGTCACAAGACCCCTTATGTATGCCGCGGCAAAGGTATCCTGCTCCATAGGCAGAAGCGTGCCGTCAAGGTCAAAAAGTATAGCCTTTATCATATTTCACATTTTTCCTTTTCGTTTTTATTTATTTTAGCATAAAGAGAAAAGAAATGCAAGATTACCACGCGGCGCAAACAAATTTTTAACATTTGCTTGCTAGAATATAGAAAAATGAGGTATAATAAGCTCATAAAAGCTACTTCGAAAACAGACCTGAGGTGAAAATATGTTCAAAATTCTCGTTCTTGAGGACGACCGCGACCTTAATCGCTCGGTATGCGCGTTTCTTAACAGCTCAGGGTACGAGGCGGTTGGCTGCCTTGACGCTGATAGCGCGTACGACGAGCTGTACCGCACGACCTTCGACCTTATAGTATCGGATATAATGATGCCCGGCACCGACGGCTTTGAGTTTGCGAGGACGGTGCGCGAAACGAACCGCGATATACCAATTCTCTTTATGACGGCGCGTGACGATATCGCGTCAAAGCAGCGCGGCTTCCGCATAGGAATTGACGATTATATGGTAAAGCCTATCGACCTCGACGAGCTTTTTTTGCGTATAGGAGCGCTGCTGCGACGCTCGAAGATAGCCTCGTCAAGACGGCTCGAAATAGGCTCCTTCGTGATGGACGCTGACGAGCGCTGCGCAACTCTTGACGGTGAGGAAATCAGCCTTACCGTAAGGGAGTTTGACCTGCTTTACAAGCTTCTTTCTTATCCTAAGCGCACCTTTACGCGCACGCAACTTATGGACGAATTCTGGGATATAGACACCCAGGCGGGCGTGCGTACCGTCGACGTATATATGACGAAGCTCCGTCAGAAGCTCGCTGAGTGCGACTCCTTTGAGATAAAGACCGTCCACGGTCTTGGCTACAAGGCGGTGATAAAATGAGAGGTGCGTTTTTGGGGCGTTTTTTAAAGAACCTTTATAGCTTTTTTCTCTTCTTTCTTCTGGTTGCCTTTCTCGTTACCTGCACGACCATGCTGTTCGTGAGCGTTATGTCAGAGAGCCTGAATCTCGTGCCCGACAGAGAGAGCATTAAGGATGCGGCAAAGATTACCTTCGTCAACGTAATAATTCTCAGCGTGCTTTTCTATCTCATTGACTATACGAGGCGCAAGCTTACCACTGAGAGAGTGACGAGGCGCATAGCAGAGGCAACGGCAAAATACGTAGAGGGTGATTTCTCGGTAAGAATAAAGCGTGCCTCAAGCTTCGGCACTGACGATAACCTCAACGCGATAATCGACAGCCTCAACACGATGGCAGAGGAGCTTTCGGGTGTGGAAACGCTCAGGAGCGATTTCGTAACGAGCGTATCTCACGAGCTTAAAACGCCCCTTACGGTTATAGGAAACTACGCAAGGCTGCTGTCAGCCGAGGAGCTTGACGACGAAAAGCGCCTCGAATACTCGTCGGCAATTATGCGCGCATCAAAGCGCCTTTCTCATATGATGACGAATATTCTAAAGCTCAACCGCCTTGAAAATCAGCGCATATACTCCTCTGCTCAGCGCTTTAATCTCTCAGAGCTTCTTTGTGAGTGTATTCTCACGCACGAGGGGGCGATAGAGGAAAAGAATATAGACCTCAGCGCCGATATAGGCGAGGATACACTCTACGCGGGTGACAGAGAGCTGCTTTCCCTCGTATTTAATAATCTTCTTTCAAACGCCGTGAAATTTACCGACTGCGGAGGCAAAATATCGGTAACGCTAAAGGAAGAATCAGGCGCGACTCTCGTATCGGTATCCGACACGGGATGCGGTATGAGCGCCGAGGTCGGTGCGCGTATATTTGAAAAATTCTATCAGGGTGATACCTCTCGCGCAACCGAGGGCAACGGACTCGGTCTTGCGCTCGTCAAGCGCGTCGTGGATATCATAGGCGCGGAAATCTCGGTAAAAAGCGCCCTCGGTGTCGGAAGCACTTTTACAGTCAGGCTGTTCAGAGAGGTGGCGAGATGAGTGAGCGGCTTTTAAAAATCGTGAGGCGGCTGCTCTTCCCCCATCCCGTAATAGTGGCGCTGCTGGTGCCGCTTGCGTGCGCGGGACTTATTCTTGCGTTTCTCGCGTTCGGCACTGAGTCTCCCACAGCGATACTTCTCTTCGTCTTAGCAGCGTACACGCTTACGGTAGTATCTGTAAGAGTGCCCGCAATCATATCAGCTATGCGGACCTTTAAGCACGAGAACAAGTACGCGGTGAGGTGGTTTTCTGACGAGAGGCTTCGCGTTTTCGTAACGACGCTGGTCTCGCTTGCTATTAACTACGCCTTTGCCCTCCTTCAGCTTGGGCTGGGTATTTTTCACGGCTCATTCTGGTTTTATTCCTTTGCTATCTACTATTTTACACTCGCCTTAATGCGCACGGGACTTATGATGTATATGCGAGGAAATAAAATTCTCGGCAATATAAGAGCCGAGCTCGTAAGATACAGAATATGTGCCGTAATATTTCTTACACTGAACCTGTGTCTTACGGTTATAGTATTCTTTATGATATACTGGGGAAGAACCTTTATACACCACGAGATAACGGTTATCACTATGGCGGCTTACACCTTTGCCTCGTTTACTCTGTCAATAATAAGCATAGTGAGGTACAGAAAATATAACAGCCCCATTTACTCGGCTGCAAAGGAAATAAGCCTTGCCTCAGCTTGCGTGTCAATACTGACGCTTGAGGCGAGTATGCTCACCGCCTTTGGCGGCGATGAGGTTGATGCATTTACCAGAGCCCTGCTTCTTTCGCTTACGGGCGCTGCAATATCGGTATTCCTGATAGTGACGTCTATTTTTATGATAGTAGTATCATCAAGGCGGCTTAGAGAACTGAGGCAAATGGCAGACCTCAGTGATGGCGATGCTCAAAAAAACGGCAAAGACAACGGCATATTTGAAAACAATAATTTACAAAAGGATAATTAAAGTGAACACTAACGACAATTTTAACTACACCTACTCCGCAAAGGAAATGGATGAAATCCGCGCAATTAAGGAAAAGTATCAGACGAGCGATGAGCGCCCTGAGGAAACCCCTATAGAAAGGCTTCGCCGCCTTGACAGGTCGGCAGAGCGAGTGCCAACGGTAGTAGCGCTCGTCCTCGGCATCGTCGGAATACTTATAATGGGCTTCGGTATGAGTATGATTATGACCGAGCTTGGCGAGATGGTTTCCACTGCCCACTTTATGCCGATTGGAATTATTATAGGCGTCCTCGGCGGTGCCGTGGCAGGCGTTGCCTACCCCGTATTCGGGATTTTGTCAAAGCGCGCAAGGAAAAAAATCGCACCTGAGATATTGAAATTAACCGAAGAGCTGGCGAGCACAAAATAGTTGACATATTTTAAAATTTGTGCTATAATTTTCCTGTGTTCTACTAAGAGCAGAGAAAATTTATCTTTCAAGAGGACGATAATATGGAAAAAATCAGAATCGTTACCGACTCCGCGTCGGACATAATAGAGCTTTCCGGGATGGATTTCCTATACACCCCGATGAAGATTATCACCGCTGAGCGTGAGTTCGTAGACAACCGCGAGCTTGATACGGAGGAAATGGTAAAATACCTTTCTAAATACAAGGGGAAGTCAAAGTCCTCCTGCCCCAACGTAGCCGAGTGGCTTGACGCCTTCGGGGATGCGAAATTCGTCATATGCGTTACCATTACGAGCGGTCTTTCGGGAAGCTTCAATTCTGCGTGCGCGGCGGCACAGCAATATATGAGCGAGGGCCGCGGTGAGGTATTCGTGGTTGATAGCCTTTCGGCAGGTCCTGAAATTACACTTATCGTAAGAAAAATAGCCGAGCTTATCAAAGAGGGTCTTTCCTTTGCCGAGGTATGTGAGCGTGCTGAGGAATACAAGACCGGAACAGGTCTCGTATTTATGCTGAAATCGGTTAAGAACTTTGCAAACAACGGAAGAATATCGCCCCTCGTGGCAAAGCTCGTCGGCATTGCAGGTATATGTATCGTCGGCAGAGCAAGCGAGGTCGGCACGCTTGAGCCTATGCAGAAGTGCCGCGGTGAAAGACGCGCGCTCGTCGCTATTACGGAGGAGCTACAGTCGCGCGGCGTAAGAGGGGGCAAAATAAGCATCGGTCACTGTAACAACGAGCAGGGCGCAAATACGCTTCTCGGTATGCTTCGCGAGAAATTCCCTGAGGCTGATATTGATATCCACCCCATGCGCGGACTTTGCTGCTTTTACGCCGAGGACGGCGGCCTGCTCGTAGGTTATGAAAAAAGATAAGAAGGTGTAGGATATGTTTTTATGTGGGGGACTTTGAAGCCAAAGTCCCCCACACCCCCGAAAGCATTTATTTGGATTTAAATACATAATAAGCAAAAGAGAGAGCAACTCGGAAAATCCGAAATGTTCTCTCTTTTTCTGCTTTGTGAAGTTGTGCTATGCCCAGTGAAGTTGCTCGCAAAGCTCGCAGTGAAGTTAAGTTTGCCCACTTTGCCAGCGGCAAAACTTCACTATCCGCAGGATAGCTTCACTTAACACCGTTAAGCTTCACTTGCCCGAATGGGCAAACTTAGTTGGCGTAGTGCAGGGCGCTACGCCAAAAGGCTTGTTTTATCAAGCACTACCCTGCTCGCATAGCCGAAGCCCACCGCAAACAAAGCACCCCCTGCCATACACATCACCACGTGAAGAAGAGTTGATTCAAGCGGCGTTATCATCGGTATCATCATAAAAAGAAGCATACCGCCGCCGAGCGAGCCGCATATAGAAAGCCAGGTTTTCTGCTTTGCCGCGATGCCGATGAGCGTGAATATCGGCACGAATACGAGCATAAGGAAAATCTTTGCTAGCATACAAAGGAAAATGCTGCCGCCGCTGATATTCCCCGTGACCTCAAAGGACAGCCCAGCGATAGCACCGCCCAGCACAGCACCCACAAAATAGCACGCAAGCATTAAAGCTCCCACAGCGAAGCCGACTACGGTCTTTGATATTACGTAGTCGTCCTTTTTTGCGCGCGTGGTAAAAAGATTCTTTGAAAAGCCCGATTTGAAATCGTCGGAAATAAAGATACACACGAAAACCGCGATACCCATATACACCATATTGATATTGCACATAGCCATAACGTCCATACCGCCCATAGCGGCGCCGTCCTCGGTGGGCAGAGTGCCTATCTGCTGCCAGGTGTTTTCAGGGCCGTGAATAGTCGTTGTGACGCCCGTCTGCGGGTCGGTGCTGGTCGCACCGTCCATCATACTCATCATAACTGTCATAACCACGGGAGTAAGCAGGGCTATAAGGAGCATTATATAGAAGAGCTTCGAGCGAAGAGCGCGTCTTGTATCAACGAGCAGCATCGTGCGCACTCTCTCGCCAAGTCCCCTTGGCTTAGCATTAGCGTTACTCATCGACCTTACCCCCTAAAAGATTTATATAGTATTCCTCAAGGCTTATCTTATCGACCCTGATTTGTGTTACGCATATACCGCTCTCATAAAGATAGGTAACGACCTCCTCAGGAGTCGTCTTATCGTATACGCGGATATATCCCGCCTCGTCCTCTTTTACGCGTGAATACTTCATACCGAGAAGCGCACGGGCGCGTCCCTGATTCTCACAGCTTAGCATAACGAAGGTAGGACAGTCGCTATCAAGCTCCTCTGAGGTCATCTCGCATATCATTCTTCCGTGGCGAATGATGCCGTAATGGGTGGCAACCTTCTGAAGCTCCGAGAGAAGATGCGAGGACACGAGCACCGTGCGCTCCCCGTCCTTTACTATATCAAGAAGCACCTCGCGCATTATTCTCATACCGTCCGCGTCAAGACCGTTAAGCGGCTCGTCAAGCACGAGAAGCTTCGGGTCACCGAGAAGCGCCATAGCAATGCCTACTCTCTGCTTCATACCGAGTGAGCAGTTCTTGAATTTGTTGCCTGCCGCGCCCTCCATTCTAACCAGCATAAGCTTTTCCCTGACCTCGCGCTCGGCGTCCTTTATACCGAGGTTGTCAGCCGCAAGCATCATATTGTCGAACACGGTAAGTCCTGGAAAGCACCCAGGCGCCTCAATAAGCACGCCGATGCTCTCTCGTACAGCCGCGTCGGTATAATCCTTGCCGAAAAGTCGGATTTCGCCTGAGGTCTTGGGAATAAGCCCCAGAAGCGACTTTTCCGTGGTCGACTTGCCTGAGCCGTTCTCGCCTATAAAGCCGTAAATCGCGCCGCACGGCACCGTCATATCAAGACCCGAAAGCGCGGTCTTTTCGCCAAAGCGCTTCGTGAGTCCTCTTATTTCAATAGCATTCATAAGGTCCCTCCTTAATATACGTCACAGCGTGACAGCACGAGAGTGCCGAGCGCGTTATATATAACCGCCCACGCAAGGGATACCACCGCGCAAAGCACGAGGGTTGCAAAATTACTCGTAAGGCAGGCGTTTACCGACGAGCCGTAAAGGAAGATATTGAGAAACGTGGGGGAAAGCGACAGACTCTCCACAACCGCCCCCGCGCCTATGATGATAATGCCCGTGCCGAAGAAAAAGGACGAGGCAACTCCAAGCCCGAAATATCTTCTGAAAATCACGTTGAGAAAGGTAAACAGGCTTGCCCAGCCGAGTGACATCACCATTTTTGAAATTATTGCTAATATAAGCGAGGGCACGCTCACCGCAGTATCGTAGCCCGCGAGAAGTCCGCCCACCGTGCCGCCAAGAAAATAAGTGAGGCACATACAGACGATAGCAAAGGCACACACGAGCGACTTCGATATCATATAATCCATCTTTTTGGGGTGAGATGTAAACAATTGCTTGACATATCCCGACTTGTAGTCGTGTCCGATAAAGATAGACACCATAATGCCGCCGAAGATATATACCATATTCATATTAGCATAATCTGCAATAGTTCTCACCACGTAGAGAGGCTCACCCGCGGCAATTATCTGCCATACGTTTGAGTAAAGCGGAGCAGCCGCCGCACCGTCGGGTCCCTCCATCATAGTCATTGCCGACACCATTGCGGGAATTATCGCGGCTATCGCAAGGAAAATATAGAATAGAGGGGTATGTATAAGGCGGTAAAAATCGACGCCGAGCATTCCCTTGATTCTATCCCACAGCGACGGATTCTTGAACTCAATTTTTTCCATCATTTCACTTTTCCTCCCTCGACATAAGCTCGATATAGTATTCCAGAAGTCCTATCTTGTTTTTGGAAAGCTCGCTCACCGCAATGCCGTGCTTCATCAGCAAATCAACGATAGACGCCGTATCCTCTATATCGTACACTCGGATATATCCGTCAGCCTCGCGCACAGCCTCGCCCCACCTTTCTCTGAGGACGGCAAGTGCCCTCTCGCTGTCGCGCACCTTGAGCGTGGCAAATACTCTGGCACGCGATTCAAGCTCCTCGGCAGTCATTTCCATAATCATTTTTCCCCGACGGATAATGCCGTAGTGAGTAGCTATTTTTTCAAGCTCGCCTAAGATGTGAGAGGATATAAGCACCGTACAGCCCCTATCCTTCGTAATATCGACGAGTATCTCGCGCATAATGCGCATACCGTCCGTGTCAAGCCCGTTGATAGGCTCGTCAAGAATGAGAAGCGCGGGGTCGCCGAGAAGCGCCATAGCAATGCCTACTCTCTGCTTCATACCGAGTGAGCAGCTCTTGAATTTAATACCCTTGCTATCCTCCATCCGCACGATTTTCAGCACGCGCATAATTTCCTCATCCGCGTTTTCAATACCGAGATTTATACACTGCATACGAAGATTCTGATAGACGCTCGACGACGGAAAGCATCCCGCATTCTCGATAAGCGCACCGACTCTTCCGCGCACTCCCGCGTCGGTATAATCCTTGCCGAAAAGCTTGATTTCGCCCGACTCTTTTACAAGGTGTCCGCATATCAGCTTTTCAGTCGTCGATTTGCCCGATCCGTTCTCGCCTATGAAGCCGTAAATCGCGCCCTGCGGCACCGTCATATTAAGACCGTCCACCGCGTACATTCCGCGGAAGCTCTTCGATAAATTTCTTATTTCTATCGCGTTCATTGTCTACCCCTTATTTCCGATTGTTCAAATAACCGTCAGTGATTATACAGGTCTTTTGTTTTAGTATTTTTTAAAAAATGTTTCCGTTTTGTTAAAGTGACTCTTAAAGCAGCGGTGCGAATATTCTTACCACGGCACGCACGAAGCGAGTCAGGATATTTGCCTTTAGCATATCGGGAGTCACCTCTATCGACTTATCCTGTGTATCAAGAATATCCTCTCTTATGTCCGATACCGCCCGCGTGCCGTACATCCACACTCCGTTTTCAAAGTGATGAACGAGGCTTCGGTAATCGAGATTTACCGTTCCTATCATAGCAATTCTGCCATCGGCAAGATAGCACTTTGAGTGAATGAAGCCCCGCTCGTATTCGTAAATTCTGACCCCTGCCGCAACAAGGCGGGAATAAAAGCTTCTCGTAATACTAAATACCAGTTTTTTGTCTGGTATATGAGGGACTATAATTCTGACGTCTACGCCCCGAAGAGCCGTATTTTCTATCATAGAGCAAAGCTCGTTATCAATGATAAGATAGGGTGAGGTCATCCACACGTAGTCGGTGGCAGAGGCGAGCATATTCAGTATTACGCTCTTGCCGACGCGTCTTTCGTATATAGGACGGGGCCCGTCGCCAAAGGGTATGAAATATCCCTCTCCCAAAGCATCACTCGCGGGATAGAGGTCATCTCTTACGGCAGGCATATCCTTGACGCTAATACCGTAGTCAACGAGAAAAAGCCGTGTCAGCTCATAGACCGCCGCACCGCTAAGCCGGATAGCCGTATCCTTCCAGTGCCCGAAGCGCACCCTCTCGTTTATGTACTCGTCGGCAATATTCACACCGCCCGTGTAGCCGATACGCCCGTCGATTACGGTGATTTTACGGTGGCTTCTGTTGTTGAACTCGCTGTCCGCATTACCTCTGAGTCTTGAAAATGGCACGGCATTAATGCCGTACGACCTGAGCGTCTTGTAATAGTCCCCGGGAAGCGTCGACATACAGCCGATATCGTCCCAAAGCACCCGGACCTCGACTCCTGCCGCCGCCTTTCTTTTAAGGATATCGAGAATAGAGTCCCAGAATTTACCTTCCTCTATAATGAAGTACTCCATATAAATAAAGCGCTCCGCCGACTCCAGGTCGCGAAGAAGCGCTTCGTGCATATCCTCGCCAAGCGGGAAAAAGGTATCCTCGGTATTTTGAAAGATATGCGTGTCGGCAATTTTCATAAGCATCCTTGCCTGTGATGCCGCCGCGCGCGACTCCTCCGAAAGCGTGGCAAGAAGCTCACCGTCGCGGCTCTCGTAGGAGCTCTCACGCAGGTCGCGAAGCCGCCTTATAAACTTCTTCTTGAGGGTTCTCTTGTAGAAGAGAAAATAAAGCATAAAGCCGCCGATAGGCACTATAAGCACGAAAAGCAACCACGGCACCTTGTAGTCGGGATTATCGTCTGAGGCAATAATTCTTATAACGCAGAAGATTTCGGTTGCCCACGCCGCAAGATAAAAGTACGGCACGAAATAGCAAAGCGCTACGGTTATTCCTATTATAGCCAGCACCTCAAAAAGCGTTATAATCCCTGCTATAATATACCTCACGGGAATATAATTAATTTCGCGAATATGTATATCTTTGTTTACTTTATACCTAATTTCTTTTTTCATACCGTCCTCACAAAACCATAAGGCGAGAAGCTCATTTCCTCTCGCCTAAATTAGATATTTACTTCTTTTTTGCCGCGTCAAGTCTTTCCTCGGCATTGGCAATGCGCTCCTGTGCCGCCTCAATTTTAGCCGCGCGCTCCTCGTTGGTTCTTGCCTCTCTCTCGGATGGCGTCATATGTGCGTCGTCCCAGCTGCGCTTGGCATCTGCCTTAGCGCGTGCTAAGGTATTGTGACCGCGGTTTTCCTCAAAGCTTGCCCTTGACTCTGCCTTTACAGCAGCAAGCTCTGCCTTGTCTACCTCGTGCTGCGCCTTGGCGCTCTCGCCCATACTCTTAAATGCGTTTTTAAAAAAGCTGATAATTCCCATTTCGTTTCACCTTTAGTCCTTTTTAAGTAATTTTAACCGACAGCGCTCACCGCCACCGTCGTAACCATTCTATCACTCCTTTGTTTTTGATTTTTTTATGAAATATTTAAGTTTTGTTAAATTGAATTTTTTAAAAAAAGAGAGAAACGGCGAAATGATATGCACCCCAAATGAATTTTGAGTGAGTTGGTATAAAACCACCCCACTCAGATTCCCTTTTTATTTTAAATAGCGTATTGCGGAAAATTAGCCAATTGCATTAATCGCATTAACAAAATAATAATAACTTTCGGGTGAACTATATAAATAATTCTCAAAAGTTTTATATTCTTTATTTGTAATAGTCATTTTCATTAAATCTATATCATTGTTATATTTTTCTATTGGATTATTTTGAAGAATACACGTAATTAAATATGCTATTTTAGAAGCGCATAATATTGCTTTCCATTTATCAAAGGATAAATCTACAACAAATTTAGAAAACTCGTTGTAACCTTTACTTAAAACGGCAAATTCTTCTTTTTGTTTCTTACCGTCAAAACCAATCATCAAGGCAAAATCAAAAGAGTCTTTTAACGTTTCCTTATAATCACATTGCAAATTAGCCATTTCTATTTCATCTTGCGCTATCTGAATATAGGTTTCCTTAATTGTTTGTAAATCATTACACCTATCGAATAGGTTAGCGATATCAAACATTTGCTTAAGTATCTCTACACGTTTTGGTCTTTTGCCCGGCTCTGCGGAAAGTTTAATTCCTATCGTATGGGGTGCAAACGCCGTTAATTTGTCAGCTAAAATACAATCAATAGTAGGAACTGTAATATAAACGTCTTTATCATCCGTTTTTAGAATGGGGGACCTTAATGGTATTTCCTGAGTTTCAGAGTAAAGTGATTTCCCTTCATATACGTCTAACAATATATAACCTTCTTCCGAATTGTCTACAAACGGCTTATAGTAAAAACGATAGTGTTTTGTTTTTGAATTTTCGTCAGCGTTACGAATTTGCTCATCCCAATGAGTAAATATGCCGTTGCAAACAGCATCAAACTTTTGGGTGTAATTGTCCGTACTTTCAATAATAATATCAATATCCACAGAAAATCTATATAATTTTTCAAGAAGAAGCAAAAGTGACGTTCCACCCTTGAACACAAATTCAATGTCGTTCAATTTTAAGTTTTCCAACAACTTTAACGCTACTGTCGCTTTTTCAAGATTTTTAAATTGGTCGTCTTTTCTATGCCAACCTTGCTCTTGATTGACTTGTTTTACCCAATCTATTGTAAACGTTTCGTTTCTAATCATCATTAGAACTCCTTAAAAACAATTGATATTTTTCACTATTTTCTAGCAATGGTAAAATTTGTTCTTTTCGCCCACGACTTGACGCATACTTAATAACGGTTGAAAAATTAACTGCACACTTTTCCGTTACGTTAACATAAAAATTTTCTAGTTCCCAACCTTGATATTGCTTAAACACTTCGTAATCACAAGCGACGTCTACCATAACCTTTTCAAGTTTTGCGATAAATATATTGTTCTCATATTTTTTTGTAGGATTATTAAAACGAATCTTATCAATTACAAAAATTCTTGTTTCAGAAAAGTATTTGTCGGCATCCATAATTTCCGACGTTGAGAATGCTTTTACTCCTTCTTTTCGTAATAAGTTTACAACGGCATCTATAGCGGGGGCATTTACTTCTATTTTTACAACCGTTGCAAAAGGTTGTTGAACCAGATAGTCCGAAAGCCACTTGCTATCCATTAACACGATTTTTACATACTTGAATTGAGTAGATATTATATTTACGACTTGCTTTACGTCATCAAAAATAGGCATCATAAATTCTCTACACGGCTCATTTGAGAAAAGGTATTTACCTCTGCCAATTCTTATGATATCACCACGCTTAATCATTTCATTTAAATTCCAAATTATCGTATTCTTATTTACGTTAGGATAGATTTGCGATAAATCGTTAACGATTTCTGCTGTCGTTATCGTTTTATTTTTATATCTGTCAATTAAAATATTACGCAAAGCGCAAGCCTCCTTGCAAATTATTGATTGCTTAATTCTCACAATAGTCGTTAATTTGATATTAGTATAATGCTTTTTGATTGTTTTGTCAAGACGTTTTCTGCCATATAAACAACTTTTTTGAAACAAAATCAAAAAGTTAGCCAATATCGACTAACTTCTCAAAATAAAATATTTAGTTTTTGTTAACGAACTTGCTATTTGGTTAAATATTATTGTGTTATTTTCCCCAAGAATACCTA
>CAZDON010000048.1:0-13084 GCA_964507065.1 uncultured Ruminococcus sp.
GCTTTTATCTGCCACAGCCCCTTGCGGGCAACGCCCTCGCGATAGCGGTGGTAGAGCTTCTTCTCTCGCTTTCGGTAATGCTTATAAACAAGCACTTTTTCATAAGCGCCGCGCGCGCGGCGCTGAAGCTTACCTTTAATATGGATACTCTGGTGGCGCTCGGCTCGCTTGCGTCGTTTCTTTACAGCACGGCACTGCTGTTTTCTATGACGCACGACGCGGCGCTGGGAAACCTTGATAGCCTGCACGCGTCGCTTCACGGACTTTATTTTGAATCGGCGGCAATGATACCTGCGCTCATATCCTTAGGAAAGCTTCTTGAGGCACGTGCAAAGGGCAAGACCACCGCCGCCATAGACGGTCTTTTGCGTCTTGTGCCGAGGACGGTTACGGTTATAAGAGACGGGCGCGAGGTCGAGATAGACGTAGGCGAGCTTGCGGTCGGTGATATTTTCATAGTAAAGCGCGGCGAGTTGGTTGGCGCTGACGGTGAAATCGTAGAGGGTGAGGGCTCGTTTGACGAGGCGAGCCTCACGGGCGAGAGCATACCCCCCACCAAGCGCGTGGGCGAGCGGGTTTTTGGCGGCACGAATCTTCTCGGCGGCTACGTCAGGGTGCGCGCAACCTCGGTCGGTGAGCAAACCGTCATATCCAAAATTATAGAAACCGTAAAGGAGGCGTCGGCGAGCAAGGCGCCCGTGGCAAAGCTTGCGGATAAGGTTGCGGGAGTATTCGTGCCCGCGGTGCTTATTATTGCCGCGATAACCTGCTGTACTCATCTTATACTCGGTGCTGACTTTGGCTTTGCGCTTGCAAGGGCGGTGTCGGTTCTGGTTATAAGCTGTCCGTGTGCGCTGGGGCTTGCAACGCCTACCGCGATAATGGTGGGCAGCGGTGTCGGTGCCAAGGCTGGCGTGCTTTATAAAAATGCCGCGGCGCTTGAGGCAGCGGGAAGAATACGGATTGCCGCTATTGATAAGACGGGCACGGTAACCGAGGGCAGACCGACCGTGTCGGATATAATTCCCATATCGGTGGGAAAGGAGGAGCTTCTCTCGTATGCCGCATCGGTCGAATCGAAGAGCGAGCACCCACTTGCCGCAGCAATAGTCGAGCATTTTTCCCGTGAGGTTATGCCTTGCGAGAGCTTTTCACAGGGGCTCGGCGGCGTAAGGGGTGTCGTCCACGGTGTCACAGTTCTTGGCGGTAACCTTGATTTTATCGAGAGGGAAACGGGCATCACAGCTCCCGACGATATAAGAAAAACGCTCGATTTGGTATCGGGCGAGGGCAAGACCGCGCTGCTATTCTTAGCTGACGGCAAAATTCTCGGTATCATAGCGCTTTGCGATAAAATCAAGTCGGATAGCGCCTACGCTATCGACGCGCTCCATAAAATGAATATCAGGACGGTAATGCTCACGGGTGACAACAGGGCGTGTGCCGAGCGTATTGCAAGGGCGGTCGGAATTGACGAGGTTGCCGCTGACGTATTCCCCGGCGAAAAGGAAGAAAGAGTCCGCGCCCTGATGAGAGAGGGCAAGGTCTGTATGATAGGCGACGGAGTAAACGACGCACCCTCTCTTGTGACGGCGGACCTCGGAATCGCTATCGGAGCCGGCACGAATATTGCCATTGATTCGGCAGACGTCGTTCTGGTGGGAAGCACCCTCACCGATGCGGTAAATGCGATTTTGCTCGGAAGAAAAACGCTCAGGAATATAAAGCAAAATCTCTTTTGGGCGTTTATCTATAATATAATAGGTATACCGCTTGCCGCGGGTGTGTTCATACCGCTGGGACTGATACTCACGCCTATGTTCGGCGCGCTCTGTATGAGCGTATCGAGCTTTATCGTGGTAATGAACGCCCTTCGCCTTAATTTCTTCAAGCCAATACAGGGGGCAAAAAACGACCCTGAAATAAATAACGATGAAAGTGAGAAGCATGACGAAATGAATACTTTAACTATCAAAATCGAGGGAATGATGTGTCCGCATTGCAGCGGCAGAGTAAGAGATGCGCTTCTTGCGGTGTCGGGTGTCGTATCCGCCGACGTCAGCCACGAGCGCGGTGACGCGGTAGTAAAGACGGACGGCAGCGTAGCATCGGACGCGCTCACAGCGGCTGTGACGGCTGCAGGCTACGAATGCGTCTGAGGGCGCTTAGCGTGATGTCCTTGGATTTCATTGTTGCTGTGCAACGATTTCATTAAACCAAAGAAAGAGATAACAAATCGGTTTATAGCCGAAATGTTATCTCTTTTTTGCCGTTATAAGGGCTTGGGCTAAGCCCAATAGGTGCGTTTAAATATAAATGAATCAGCTTAGTTAATTACGAATGATTCAGACCCCACCCCGTGATTAAAGGTGAGCGTCATATCGTAAGAGTCTATAACGAGCGTGCCGAGCGAGTTAATGCCGCTTTTATGCACTGTAAAGAGGACTCTTTCCGCGACGTCAAGACCCGGGGCAACCGCCGCCTTGCGCACGACGGTGATATACTCGCCACCCGCTATATACGCGTCGTAGCTGTTAAGCTCAGCGGTGCTTCCGCTTCCCGTATAGAGTGTAGCGGGGAAGTCTGGAATATAGCTCTTTACCTCGTAGTAGCCGTCGGGCACACCCGAAGTGCCGTCGCTTCGCTCACCCATAGTATACACGAGCGTAGTACCGAGATATTTTATATAAAGGGTGCTTGCCGAAAGCGTATAGGACGCATAGCCGCCCGTAAGACCGTCGGGTGTCAGGTATGGGTTAAGAATTGCCGTACCGTTTTCAAATAGGTAGGCGGTCGTAAAGGGCGAAGCACTCTGTGCCGCGCTGTTTTCATTAAGATATATCTTGGTATAGCCCCTGTTTTCATCGGCGCTTGCCGCGACAGTGAGCCTTACCGTCTTGATAAACTGTGCGCCAAGGGATATTTTTATATAAAGCTTATACTCACCCGCCTTGGCAAATTTTCCGTCTACGAGCTCGCCTATATCCGTAAGGTCGAGCATATCGCGCGTTACGGCAAGCTCGGTGTAGGGCATACCCAGGTAGTCAAAGTGCCATACTCTCGCCACCTTACCGAGAAGCTGCTCCTCAAGAAACGCGTCAAGCTCATCACCCATCGAGAGGGTAAAGTCAGATTCAAGCTCAACATCCTTTATATTGTTTTCGTCGGGGTTATATACCGTGATGCGCGTGGTGAGCACCTCGTGGGTATCCATTATTCCGTCGGCATCGTAGTCGTAGAATATCTTTACGGGATAATCCCCGGCCAGATTAAAGTTGATTTGCCCCTCGGTTATCATTGATGCGTCGAGGTCGGGAATTGACGCATCACACGTGGATACCGTGTACCTCGTGCCGTATCGCGTTTTAAGACTGAGTAGAAGCTCTAAGTCGTCGATAGCGGAAACTCCCAGCTTGAAGCAGTCCCTCTCAAGAGCTAAGCCGACGAGGCTCGACTCGCCTGGGTCATAGACCTCAAGAAGCAGCAAATCCTCGCACTGTGCGCCAAGTAAGCCCTCCACCACGGTAAGCGGCCTTGGCGGATGCTGTGACATCACGTACTGACCTCCGTCAAGCTCCCTCAGCATAGAGGTGGTGAGGGGAATATCCGCAAGGTAGTCGTGCTGTGCCAGCGTGAGTGAGAGTGTCGCGAAAAGCCCCGACTCCGCAGGAATATCGGCGTGCTCGCGCGACAGCGCAACCGTGCCGCTTTTGCTCAGCTCCACACTCAGGGAGGAGTAGGGAACCTCGTCCACGCTCCGTAGGGGAAGCACGGTAAATTCGCATACCACACCGTCGTCGCTTTTAAGGCTTGCGTAGGCGGTAAAGCCCGTTCCGACACTACGAAAATCAGCAAAATCAAGCGTAATATCGTTCTTTGACAAAGGAACGGTTCTTCCGCTGCCGAGCACCCCGTAAAAGTCGGTATAAAGCTCGTCCGTAACGAGAGCACCCGATGCGTCAACCCTCATTATAAGGCGTGGGTGCTCTGGCACTATCGACTTGACGCTGCTGTCGTGAATATTAACGACCTCTACCGTAAACGAGGCCGCGCGGCCGCCGTATTTTACGGCACAGCGGTAGCTTCCCACGGTGCCAAAATCGGGTATAGAGTGGAGTGAGTCCACGATATACATATCGCTTGTGACGCTTATAAATTCGGCATCCCCGTTTTCATATATAGCCTTTATTCTGACGGGTGTGGTATCTCCGAGCGCTCGGTAGGTGTCGTCTACGAACGCAATTCTGTCAATGCCGAGGGGAGTCTTGTGCGTCGTTACCTCGCTCGTGCCGTCGGTATAGGTTACCGTCACGCGAAGCTCGCGCGAGCTGCCCGATGATACGACCTCGCTCGTCACGCCCTTTATGCGTCGGCTATCTCCCGTGAGTGCCGAGGTAGGCTTCCATACGCCTGCTGTTGTGCATTCGTAGATAATTCCCGTGTCGGTATTGATATAAAGGTCACCGACGCCTGAGCCCTCGACGGTGGCACTGACAGACTCGCCCTCACCGCTGACGGCAGTACCCGTGTGACATTTAATCTCTCTTTTACCGTCAGCGGGAGCAAGCATCACCCAGCCGTCCTCGGTAAGCCTGTAAACGAGCTGTGTGCCCTCGTCAAGATAAAGGTCGCCCACCGAGGCGTGGGTGCCCGCGTCAGGCGCGCCCTCGCCTACAATCCATAAGGACTCGCCGCCGCACGCGCTAAGCGCCAGGACGGATATTATAATTATAAAAAGGATACAGGTAATCCGTTTTTTCATCATTTTATCCCCGAAAAACAATTTTATAATATAATTTTACCACCGAATAGGCTTAAAGTCAAGAGTGGGGATTAGGGATTAGGAATGTCATCCTGAGCGGAACCCGTCCGAGATTCCACTCGGTGCCCTCGTGCTTTTGCGAAAAATCGCAAAAGTTCGACCTTGCTCAGAATGACACGGACGGGTGTAGTCGAACCCGTAGGGCAAACGCCACGCGGCGTTTGGGACCTACTCCCCTTTAGATAGCAGTTAGTAAATGCACCCGTAGGGCGTGCTTCTAATTTTCGCGAAACGAATGAGGCAATCGTTTCGCCGCGAGGGCGGTACCGAAAATTAGGCATTATGGGTAGGGCGGTGGCTTGCTGCCGCCGTATAAAATTGAGAAAAACAAAACGGGTAGAGGTGCTTTTCAGCGTCCCTACCCATTTTGTTTGCTACGGAAGGTGATATGAGGCGAGGTTAGTTTTGAGGAGAAATCGTCGGCTGACGAGCGAGAGGCGTAGTTACCTACGCCGAGTGAGGAAACGGCGATAGCAAACAAAATCCAAATCTAAAGGAAGAAAACCACAGGTTTTCAACCTTAATGCCTTCTCACCTTGATAAAAGTAAAGGTAGAGGCACTTTTCAAGCATCTATCCCCATTTTGTTTGCGTTTATCCCAAAAATAACTCGCCTTACATTATTTTTGCGAAAAGATTATCGTTGTTAAGTCCGTAGCTTTTAGCGAGCTTTGCGTCTGCCTCGGCATCGTTTCCGAGGTAGCGGTCGATAAGACCCGTGAAGTAAAGTGCCTTAGCCTGACGGAGCTTTCTCGGCTCCTCGATAAAGGGCATAAAGAACGGAGTCGTTGCAAAGAAGCCGTTGTCCTTTACGTTCTCAAACGCGTTCCATACGCGGATATACTTCGTCATAAGCGCGCGGCCCTTAGCTCCCTCACCAAGCCTTTCATACGAAAGCGCCTGATAATAGGGAAGCTCAGGAAGGTGCATATTCGAGAAGTACTCGATTTCAGTCGAGGAAATATAGCGGTAAATATCCTGCGCCTCGTCCGCTCTGCCAAGAGCCTCAAGGCAAAGAGCCTCGCGGTAGCGAAGAGGAATGTGCTTGCAGTGGTTCCAGATTCCTGCGCCGAGGCTCTGGGGAAGCACCTGTCCGCATCTGAGGAGCTCAAGAGCGCCCTCAAAGTCGCCCGCCTTCATCTTTTCGATACCAAGGCAGAGATATGCGTACGTATACTGGTCGGCTATTGCGTGCTCACCGCCCTCGCAGGGAACGAAATTACGGCTCATAAGCGTATTGATAGCCTTGGTGTATTCACCGTTCTGGTTGTACGCCTTTGCAAGCTCAACGAGGATATCCTCGCGGCTGCTGCCACACCTCTTGATAAGGGCAATCTTTTCTGCGGGAGCTACGCCCATCTTGTTCATAAGAACAACGGTTTCGTAAAGAAGCTCGCCGTCGTCAGGACGCTCGTTTACAAGCGAGAGCATAATGTCAAGAGCCTCGCCGTGACGGTTAAGATGGCTGAAGTAGGATACGGCAAGATTACGCCTTGCGATATAAGAGGTCGTGCAGCTCTCAAAGAGTGCGGTTGCCTTCTCATACTGACGCTTGTGGTAGAGGATACAGCCGAGGAGCATTCTTGCGTCCTCATCGTCGTGTGCCTCAAGTATTCTTATCTCAAGGAGTCTTGAGGGATATGCAGCGCCTACGGGAGCGGAAAGTGCGGCACCTCTGTACTCGCTGCCGTCCTTGCCAAGCTTTTCTGCAAAGTAAGAAAGCGCGTAGTAAACCATTTTGTTGACGCTTTCGGGACGGTTCTCGACAAGACCCGAAAGAAGTCTTACAGCGTCCTCGTATCTTCCCATTGCGTCAAGGTCCTGTGCCAAGTCAAGGCAGGTTTCAGCAGGGTTGGAAAGAAGCAGCGAGTAGAAGTCCTCGATGCCTGAAACGAAGCGCGTGAGGTGGTCGAGAGGGTCACGCCAAAGCTGCTCGCCTGCTATATCGGCAGCCTCCTGCTGCTTACCCTCCTCAAGAAGTGCTATTACGAGCGCTGAGGCTGCAAGAGAGTTGTTTCTTCCGTAGTCAAGCGCCCGGATTGCGTGTCTTTTTGCCTCGGCGTAGTCGCGAAGTCTTATGTCAAGCAGAGCTACTCTCGTCATCGCCTTGCCTACGCTGTCAGCACAGTAGGACGCCTTGTAGTAGTAGTCGTACGCACTCTTGAACTCACCGAGTGCCTCAAGGATTCTTGCATACGCGTAGTATGCCTCACCGCTCTCGGTACGGGTGTTGTAGGTGGTAAGAGCCTCAATTGCGCGCTCTGCATACGCCTTGGCGCTGTCAAGTCTTGCGCCGTCAAGCTCGTAATTTGCCATAGCAATAAGCGAGGGGATATGAGTTCTGTCACGCTCAAGTGCGCGGAGCCAATATGCGTCGGGCTTAACCGCGGGGTCGCGGTACTGGTCTACGTGAACGCCAGCGAGGTAAAGCTCCTGCGCGGAGTTCATTTTGTCAGCCTCAGGCATATCGGTAATGGGCTCAGGCATATTGTGAGTGTCGTACTTCTTCTCGGTATATTCGGCAATTACCTTGCCGCCGTCGGTAAGAACGGATACGGATACGAATTCGGGAAGAGCTTCAAAATCAAAGGTTACACACTTGTCGGGAGTAAGGGTTACGGTAGCATCAAGGTATACCTCGTTACCTGAGGATACCTTTACTCTTGCGCCCTCGTAGACCTTGCAGGTCTGAAGAAGGAGTCTTTTGGTCTTATCCTCACGGCTTACGCGGAAGGCGCAGTTAAGGTTTGCAAAGGTGGGCGCGCCAAGCTCGGAGATAGGATACCAGTACTGTGAAAACTCCTTGGTTTCATAGGGTGCGAGCCACGAGAAGTTAGGCTGGTTATCCGAATAAGAGCCTGCCATAAGCTCCGCGTACTGACCGTCGGTGTCGGTAAGCGCGTTCTCCCACGACCTCGAAAGCTGACCGTACGCCCAGGTAAACATCTTCTTACCGGGTGAGATGTGGTGGTCGCCTATATGTACCACACCGCAGTGGCGTCCGTGGTCGTAGCCGCCGAAGAAATCGTAATCGGACGCACTCGCAAAGTACGAGGTTGCCTCACGGGTGTTCTTGTGTCGGGAGATATCTCTCGGCTCGTACATAGGAATACCGTTGAACACGTTATTTGCCGCTATGGGATAGGTTATTCTCGACTTGAGATAGTGGAAGTTTACGTAGGTTACGTCCTGGGGGAAGAATATCTGATAATTCTCGTCAACGGGAACGGCAGCGTTTTCCCACCATAGAAACGAGTGAGCCTTGTCGGTGCGGTTGTAAAGTCGCATTCTCGTTTCAAAGTATTTGGAGTCGGGGCGAAGAACGACGCTTACCATACCCTTCATACGGTCAATGGGGTCGTGCTCTGAGAGGTGGCAGCATACGGTGCCGTCGGGCTGCTCCTCAACTGTGTAGTCGCAGGGCATAAAGCCCGATGCGCGGTGGTGGAAGGGCCAGTTGAACTCAACACCGCCCGAAATCCACGAGCCAAGCACGCCTATAAGCGCGGGCTTGATTACGTGCTGCTTGTAGAAGAAGTCGTAGCCCGTGGTCTTATCCGTTGCACTGTAAATTCTACCGCCGATTTCGGGAAGAATGACGACGCTCACGTAATCGTTCTCAAGTCTTACCGCTATATATTCCTTGTCAACGCGGTTTACTCTGTCGGTTGCAGATACTATTTTATTGGGATATGGGTTACCGCTTGTTCTCTGATGCACGCGGTTTTCCGCGAACATAGGTAATTCCTCTGCGGCAGGCTCAAGGTAGGTAGGAAGCACGAGGGCTTCAACCGTGACGGTTGCTTTATTCATTTTCATCACTTTTTCCTTTTCGTAAAAGTATTTGAGATTGACATTGTTTTTTTTGTGTGGTATACTTCAATTATAATGATTTACTGTGCCGTGCACAATGTAATAACGTAATATGTTTTTATAAAATCTTACGGTTTTTGTGAGGAAAGAAAATGAAAAATGAGCTCACTCTGCCGACAAACCTCACCTGCGGATATTTTGATTGCAGCAGCTTTCGCCAGCTTAAGACTTCGCCCAAGCGTACGTGCGAGGTCTTTGAGATAGAATATTTCCTTGAGGACGCGGGGCGTACCTTTTCATCGGGCGAGGCGTATCATATACGCAAAAACTTCGTTCTTCTCTGCCGTCCGGGCGAGGTGAGGTACAGCGAGCTTCCCTTTAAAACGAAGTACGTAAAGTTTTCCTGTGAGGGACGGCTTGCCGAGGCGATTAGTGCGGCGCCGCGCTATTTCCACGTGTCGCACAGCCTTGAGGCAAATACCCTTCTTGACGAGATAATAACGCTTTATTCAATGCAGCGCTGGGATTCTATTCTTCTTCACGGAAAGCTCCTTACTTATATTTCACTCGTTCTGGGTGAGGCTGAGCGTACGCTTACGGTTGACTCGTACAAGGGTAAGGTCGTGACTGCCGCT
This sequence comes from uncultured Ruminococcus sp., assembly GCA_964507065.1. Taxonomy (GTDB): domain Bacteria; phylum Bacillota; class Clostridia; order Oscillospirales; family CAG-272; genus UBA1740. Next base: position 9,270 of record CAZDON010000048.1, read on the forward strand.
GAGGAGTACATAAAGGAGCACTACTCAAGCAGCATTAAGCTTAGTGATATAGCCGCCGCGGTAAGCCTCAGCCCGAACTATTTTCATACCCTGTTTAGAGAGGCGACGGGGCGCACCGCACGCGAATATCTTGAGGACTTTCGCATCAAGGTCGCCAAGGAGCTTCTTCTTACAACCGAGCTTGCGCTTTCCGAAATTGCCGAGCGCTGCGGCTTTTCCACCCAGCAATATCTGACGAGCGTGTTTAAATTGCGCACGGGTGTGTCACCCTCGGCGTTCCGAAAAGAGCACAGAAGCAATTATATAATATAAGCTGGCTTAATTTATTACATTAAATAAAGAGATAATACTATGGCTAATATAATTAAAGTAGACAGTATAAACGCGCGAGAGCTTGACGTTTACGTAAGACTTACGGGAGGTGAGCTTCGCCACAGCGTAGAGTGCGAGAGGGGAATACTCATTGCGGAAAGCCCCACCGTAATCGAGGTAGCGCTTGGCGAGGGTATAAAGCCGCTTTCGCTTCTCACCGACGAAAGACTCCTCGGCGGTGACGTGGAGAAAATAATAAATATGCTCCCTGACGGCACACCCGTCTACGTCGCCGGCGGTGAGGTGCTTCGTTCTATAACGGGCTTTCCCCTGACGCGAGGTGCGCTGTGCGCTATGCAAAGACCTGCGGATACCGCTCTTGACGCTATTCTTTCCACGGCACGCCGTATAGCAATTCTTGAGGAAATTGCCGACTCGACTAACGTGGGCGCAATAATACGCTCCGCGGCGGCGCTAGGTATTGACGCGGTGCTTCTTACGCCCACCTGCTGTGACGCGTATTGCCGTCGCGCGGTGAGAGTGAGCATGGGCACGGTGTTCAAGCTTCCCGTAGCTAAAATAGGCACGAGCCACGCCGACTGGAAAAAAAGTGGTATAGAGCAGCTTCACGCCCACGGCTTTAAGCTCGTTGCTATGGCGCTTACCGATAAATCGGTGGGGCTTGACGACGAGGCACTGAGGCGCGAGGAGCGCCTTGCAATAGTCCTCGGCACCGAGGGAACGGGGCTTGATAGCGAAACGATAGAGCTGTGCGACTACACGGTGAAAATCCCGATGCTCCGCGGCGTTGACTCGCTCAACGTCGGCGCTGCCGCCGCCGTCGCGTTTTACGCTTTGACTAAATAAAAAATGGTAAACGAACGGAGTATTCGGGTATGCTCTGCAATTTAATAAAAAAGCAAACAGGGACGATGGCTTACATCGTCCCTGTTTGCTTGCTTCTCGCTCCAATTTATTCTTCTACGAGCAGGGCAAGGTCGTTTTCAATGCTTTTCGGCAGAGAAAGCTGCTTTACCGTACCGACTATTGCGGTAATAAAGGGAATGCAGCAAAGAAGTCCTGCGATAAATCCGATAATCTTGCCCGTCCACGATGCGTTCGAGAAGCTTACCGTAAGAGTATCGTTGCCCTGAAGCATAAGAGTCGCGCAGATTCCCTCGTCCATACCGAGAATGGTATTTAGTCCGCCGCTGCCCTTCTCAATGGTAACTCTCGCGCCCTTTTTCATTTTTACAGCCATAGCATTATAGCCCTTCGTCTGATAAAGCGACGCAAGATTTTCCGCAAGTGCCTGGATGTCGAAATCCTCCTTTACGTTCACCATAAACATAGTTTTAGTTCTCCTTTCATTTGTCATATAAAATTGTCATTAATAATAAGCTTGATAATATAGCGGACGGCAAGGGCGCCGACCGAGCCGAGCATTATAACGTATTCCCATTTTTTGCCGAGCTTGATTTTGTTTCTTAGCAGGTGATAGCATAAGAGCATAGCGGGGATAGGGAATAGCTCGTGATGCTTAAACGCCCCGTAAAAGTCAAATCTCAGAAGCGCGCGATAGGCTCTCGTCATTCCGCAGCCCGCGCACGGAATTTTAAAAATTGAGTATATAGGGCAAGGATAAACGCCGATAATAACTGCGACGCCTACCGATACGAGCAGTAGGTTGGCGAGGGTACGCATTACCGTCGGGAGTATGCTTTTACGCCGTCTTTTCATTGTTTTTCAGCTTTTCTATTATTTCCGAATAATCCGTGGGCGTCCTGTCCTTGTCAATAGCCACCGTTACCCCGAAGATTATTAACAAAGCCCAGAACACACCGAAGCTCAGCGTCGCGTATGCATTTGGCAACTCCTTCAAAAAGAAATAAAGCACCACGCAGCCCATTACGCCTACCGTTATTTCTTTTAAAAAACGGGTGATAACCAGCTTGAGAAGATTCTTTTTGACTATGTGCCTTCCAAGGACAAGCAAAACGGGGCGCAGGGTTACGGATGCGATAAAAATTACGGAGTATACCGTGTTACGCGCTGCGCCCTCATAATGAGAATCGACCGCGGTCATAGCAATTATTGAAAGCTCGTATGAGAATATGGCGAACATTGCGCGGGATATAAAAAACGCTAAATTAGCGGCAGTGCCCGAAATCATATCGTTCATAACCTTGACGAATTTTGAGAATAAATATATAAAGGCTCTTGCAAGGCTAAGGCATACGATGCTCCTCAGTAGAAGCTCGGAGTTGCCAAACAGGACCGTAAGAATATCGTTTGGTGCTTTCGCGCCTCCCTCAATAGCGTACGAAAATGGCATCCCGGGAGCAAACGTATTCGAAAAATCCGATATGATAGGAACAACGTCCCATATAGTCTCGGCACCGTCAAAGAGAGTTGCGTACGAGCCGTCCTGAAGCATTCCCGCAGCGTAAAGATATGAAATAGCGATTCCCGCGCCCGCTATACCGCCGAACACTATGCATAAAAAATAGAATTTAATTAAAGGAGCAAGCCAATTTAGCAGCTGAGTCATATAAGAAGCACCTATATACCAAAATGGGATATTTGCATTATACCATAGTGGTATAATTTAGTCAAGGGTTTTTTTATTTTTTTACAAAAAAGGAGTGCCCTATGAGATTCAGAATGAAGGAGCTTCGGCTTTCGCGGGGAATGTCACAGCTTAAGGTTGCGATGGATCTCGGTCTTAATCAGAACAGCATTTCCCGTTATGAAAACTGTGAGCGCGAGGCAGATTACGAAACTCTTGTAAAAATTGCGGACTACTTCGACGTTACTCTTGATTATCTTCTCGGACGCGACGGCGGCTGACCTTGAGCTGCTTTGCAAAAAACAGAATAAAAACAGCGGTTTTGGGTCAATAATTGATTAAAAAACCGCCGTTTTTGCGTCGTTTGCCCTTGAAACGAAGAAATGGTTGACAAAATTACCAAAATGTATTATAATGTTTGTGCCTGTGCCTTGTGAAAAGGGACTGATTTTACTGAGTGATTAACTTGAATGAGTGATTAACAGGAAAGAGATATTTGATTTATGGAAAATTATATTATATTTGCGGACTCCGCGTGCGACGTCTGCCCTGAGCTTCTTACACAGTGGGGCGTGGCTTACGCAGAGCTTACCTTTAAATTTCAGGACGACTCCCGTGAGTACTTAAACTACGAGCTTCCCGCGCACGATTTCTACGATAGAATGAGGGCTGGCGGTGTTGCAAAGACCTCTGCCATTAACGTCAGCGCCTTTGAGGCACGCTTTGATGAAATACTTAAGTCGGGCAGCGATATTCTTTACGTCGGCTTTTCGACGGGGCTTAGCAATACCTGTAACTCCGCTGCGGCGGCAGCGATGACGCTTTCGGAAAAATACCCCGAAAGACGCGTGCTCGTTCTTGATACCAAGGCGGCGTCGCTCGGTCTTGGTATGCTCGTATGGCTTGCAAAGGAAGAAAAGCAGAGGGGCGCTAC
>CAZDON010000049.1:0-13015 GCA_964507065.1 uncultured Ruminococcus sp.
GGGACTTGAGCCGCGTGCTAACTATATTTTCGCGCAAAGAGATGCGTATGAGCCCGCAATCGAGGCTTATGCCGAGGAATTTATTTCCTTTGAGGAGGGCAAGGAGGTTCCCGATGCCGCCGCTGCTCTTGCAGGAGCGTCCGACATTATTGCCGAGGATATTTCCAACAGCGCTGATATAAGAAAGATGCTTCGTGAGTTCACTATGGGCTACGGCTCGCTTACCACGAAGGGAACTACCGAAGAGGTTACCGTTTACGAGAATTATTACGACTTCTCCGAGCCTATCAAAAAGCTTAAGGGTCACCGCGTTCTCGCTATTAACAGAGGTGAAAAGGAGGAAATTCTCAAGGTTGCCGTTACTCTTTCCGAGGAGGACGGAATTGCCCAGCTTGTGAGCAGGGTAATCACCAACAAGAAGTCCCCCGCACTTCCTTTCCTTATGGAAACCATAAAGGACGCGTATTCAAGACTCCTTTTCCCCGCAATTGAAAGAGAGGTAAGAACCTCGCTCTTTGACGACGCCTGCGAGGGCGCTCTCAAGGTGTTCAGCGAGAATCTTCGCAACCTTCTTCTTGCATCACCCTTAAAGGGAAAGACGGTGCTTGGCTACGATCCAGGCTACGCGCACGGCTGTAAGCTTGCCGTGGTGGATAAGACGGGAAAGGTGCGTGATACGGCGGTAATCTATCCCGGAAAGCCGAGAGAGGACGTAGTCCGCTCAAAAGCAACCGTGCTTCGCCTTATAAATACCTATAACGTAGACGTCGTTTCCATAGGAAACGGAACTGCCTCGCGAGAGAGCGAGAAGTTTATCGCGGATACTCTTCGTGACCCCGGTTGCCGTAAGGGCGTTGCTTACACGATAGTTTCCGAGGCAGGCGCTAGCGTATATTCCGCATCAAAGGTCGCAACCGAGGAATTTCCCGATTTCGACGTAATGCAGAGAAGCGCTATATCTATCGCGAGAAGACTTCAGGACCCCCTCGCCGAGCTCGTTAAGATTGAGCCTAAGGCTATAGGTGTCGGTCAGTATCAGCACGATATGAAGCAGGCAAGGCTTACCGAGGCTCTCGGCGGTGTCGTCGAGGACTGTGTAAACGCTGTCGGTGTTGACGTAAACACCGCATCGTACTCGCTTCTTTCCTACGTATCGGGTATAAACCTTACCGCTGCAAAGAATATAGTCGCATTCAGAGAGAAGAACGGTGAGTTCAAGAGCAGAAGCCAGCTTCTCAAGGTTCCCAAGATTGGCGATAAGGCGTTTTTACAGTGCGCGGGCTTCCTTCGTATTCACGATGCAAAGGACGTGCTTGATTCGACGGGCGTTCACCCTGAGTCGTACGCAATTGCCGAGGCGCTTCTTGCGAAGTTCAAGTACATCACCGAGGACGTAAGGAGCGGAAATCTTCTGCTTCTTCGCCACAATGCCGAAAAGTACGGTACGGCAAAGCTTGCCCGTGAGCTTGGCTGCGGTGAGCCGACGCTTGAGGATATTATCACCGAGCTTGAAAAGCCCGGACGCGATATCCGTGACGACGCACCCGCGCCCATTCTCTCAACCGAGGTTCTTGATATCAACGACCTCAAGGAGGGTATGCAGCTTAAGGGTACCGTAAGAAACGTTACTGACTTCGGCTGCTTCGTAGATATCGGTGTTCATCACGACGGACTTCTTCACATCTCGGAAATGTCCGACAGATTTATAAAGCATCCGTCCGAGCTCTTCAAGACGGGCGACGTTATTGAGGTGCGTATCAAGGGCGTAGACCTCGTAAAGCATAGAATCTCACTTACCAGAAAGGGTATGTAAGTTCTTATAAACATCTAAAGGGCGGCTGTGTTCGGGTACGGATACACCGCCTTTTTTGGCGGTGAGGTTATCTCTTTGTGGGGTGCGGAATATCTTTTATAAAAAAGTTTTTATATTTTTAACAAATTATGCCGAAGATGTGCTATAATAGATTTGATATATAATTTTGTGAGGTGTCGGGATGTTCGGTTACGTAAGACCTGTCGCCGCCGAGCTTCTCGTTAAGGAGCACGAGCTGTATCGGGCGACCTACTGTGGCGTGTGCCGCTGTATGAAAAAATACACGGGTGCCCTTTCAAATGCTCTTCATAGCTACGACAGCGTGTTTCTGGCACTGGTCAGAATGCTTTTTATCGACAAATCGAAAATATCAGCCTCGCGCCGCAGCTGTATTGCACACCCTCTTAAAAAGAGAATAATGCTTGATGAAAACGAGGCTCTCGAATATACGGCGCGCGCTTTTGGAATACTAACCTATTATAAGCTTTGCGACGATATCGGTGACGAGCGTCTTGTAAAAAAGCTTTCCGTGGCTCTTATACGCCCCATTTTTGCTAGTGCCCGTCGACGCGCGGGGCTCGCTCCTCTTTGCGAGATTGCAAAGGACCGCCTTGATAAAATAAACGCTCTCGAGCGAGAGAGGACTCCCAGCGTTGATAAATCGGGTGCTCTTTTCGGTGAGCTTCTCGGCGAGATATTTGCCTACGGAATAGAGGGGGATGGGCGCGGTGTGCTTTATTCGGTCGGCTACCACCTCGGTAAATTCATATACGCTGCCGACGCGGCTGAGGACTATGACGAGGATAGACGGCGCGATAGATACAACCCCTACCTCGCGCTTTACGGTGACGGGGGTCTTACCGATGAAAACCGCGCTATGATAAAGTGCGCACTTTTGCTTGAATGCCGAGCGCTTGAGGAGGCTGTCCTGTCGCTTCCGTTTGGCGAGCATATTTCCATTGAAAATATACTTAAGAACATAATTTACGTAGGCTTGCCCGACAGAATTGCGTTTCTTGATAAGAGGACGGACGGGGGCAAGGAAAGGAAGGATAACGATGAATAAGGATCCGTATTCTATACTCGGTGTATCGAGAGGGGCGAGTGATGACGAAATTAAAAATGCCTATCGCCAGCTCGTGAAGAAGTATCACCCCGACAACTATGACGGAGATAATCCTCTTACCGATCTTGCAAAGGAAAAAATGCAGGAAATAAACTGGGCGTACGATGAAATTCAGCGCATCAGAGAGCAGGGCGGCGGCTACACGGGCGGCGGCACCTACTATCAGTCGGCGCAGGGAACCTACAACGGCTCCTCTGACCCCATTTACGTCGAGATAAGACAGGATATCAACGCGCACCGCTTTGCCGACGCGGAAAGAAAGCTTCTTGCTATCGATTATCAGGCACGCGTTGCTGAGTGGCATTATCTTATGTGCCTCGTGCTTATGAGCCGCAAGATGACCGCTGATGCTATGCGTGAGCTTGAAATTGCCTGCAATATGGACCCCCAGAACCTTGAGTATCAGAGGGCAAAGGAAATGTTTAATCAGAACACGGGCGCGTACGGCAATACCTATTACGGCTCGGACAGCTCCAGCTATAACAGAAGAAGATACAACGGTAGAAGCAATGCCGACGATGCGTGCGATTGCTGTGCAAATCTTATCTGCCTTGACTGCCTTTGCGAGTGCATGGGCGGTGACCTGATTTCCTGCTGCTAAGCCGATGCGGGCAACTAAAAAAATCACACTCTCTGCCATAATGGCGGCAATAAGCGTCGTGCTTATCGCGCTGGGTGAGCTTTCGGGCGTTGCCGAGCTTGCTATCGCGGCGTTCTGCTCGCTTATCGTGGTTTTCATTCACGCTGAGGTGGGCTATCCTTATCAGTACCTTTTGTGGCTTGTGGTGTCGGCGCTTCTTGCCGTTATGTTTTTCGGTGGCTTCGGCTGGATTACCTATTTTCTGATATTCGGAATATATCCCATACTAAGACACTATATAATAAGACTCCCCGCGCCACTTGCGTGGGTGGTGAGGCTCGTATATTTCAATATCGCGCTTATTTTGCTTATGGTATTATCCGAGCTTATCACGGGCGTGCCGCTTTTCTCTCTTGGCGAGCTTAATATTGAGTCAGAGAACAGGGAAGCTATACTTAATTTGCTGACGGCGGGGCTTTATCTCGTCTGTAACGCAGCGTTCGTGATATACGACGTCTTTCTTAAGGTAATGATTCGCGCGTATTTTGAGAGATTTCGCGCGCGCTTTGCACGATTTTTAAAATAAACTTTTTAAGGTAAGGGCGAATGACAAAGGTTGGATTCGTTTCGCTTGGCTGCTCAAAGAATCTGGTTGATACCGAGATTATGCTTCGTACGCTTTACGATGCGGGCTTTGAAATCACACCTGATGAGAGCGAGGCAGAGATAATAATAATAAACACCTGCGGATTTATTGAAAGCGCAAAATCCGAGAGCATTGACGCAATTCTTGACGTAGCACGTCTTAAGGCTGACGGCACGCTTAAATATCTTATTGCGACGGGCTGTCTTGTGCAGAGATACGGTGATGAGGTGATGAGTGAGCTTCCTGAGCTTGACGGAATCGTCGGAGTTGGCGGAATAGATAAAATTGCCGAGGCGTGCCGTGCCGTTATGTCAGGCGAGAGGATAGTTCTTCTTCCCGATAAGGAAAAGTCCCCTCTTGGTTGTGAGCGTATACTTACAACGCCCGATTATACCGCATATCTCAAGGTTGCCGAGGGATGTGATAACCGATGCACCTATTGCGCCATTCCGTCAATACGCGGCAGACTTCGCTCGCGTACGGTAGAGGATATAGTAAGAGAGGCAAAGGAGCTTGAGTCGCTTGGTGTCAAGGAGCTTAATCTTATAGCTCAGGATACCTCAAGATACGGACTTGACCTTTACGGTGAGCTTTCTCTGGTAAGACTCATCAGGGCAATAACCGAAAATACCTCTATTCCGTGGATAAGACTTCTTTATTGCTATCCCGATAAGATTACGGATGAGCTTATAGAGGAGCTTCGCGTAAACGACAGACTCCTGAAGTACATAGATATTCCTATTCAGCACGTATCGGATAAGGTGCTCGGCGCGATGAACCGCCACGGTGGAGGTGAGCTTATAAGAGATACGGTGAGAAGACTCCGCGAGGGTGTTCCAGGTATCGTGCTACGCACGACCGCGATGGTTGGCTTCCCCGGTGAGAGCGAGGATGACTTTGCCGAGCTTTGCGAGTTTGTGAAGGAAGCACGCTTTGACAGATTCGGTGCGTTTACCTATTCCGCTGAGGAGGGAACCGCGGCGGCAGAGCTTGAGGATGACGTAGACGCACAGACAAAGCAGGATAGATACGATATTCTTATGCAGACTCAGCTTACCGTATCCGAGGATATTGAGTCGGCTCTTATAGGCAAGCGTCTTACGGTGATTTGCGAGGGCTTTGATACGGTTGCCGAGGTTTACTACGGCAGAAGCTACCGCGATGCCCCCGACGTCGACGGACGCGTCTATTTCAAATCCCCCGCGAGGAAGATTTCAGAGGGCGAATTCGTAACCGTTGAAATCGAGGAATCACTTGATTACGATTTGGTTGGTACAGCAGTAGAATAATGCAAATATGTTAGCAATAGTTGACATTGCGATGCTTTTTAGGAGTAAATATGATGAATAGTAAAATAATGAACGTGCCGAATATTCTCTCGCTTATCAGAGTGGCACTTGTTCCGATTTTCGTTGCCGCGATAATCTTTATGAGAGATATCAGCGTATGGGGACTCGTGCTGCCCGCGACAATCTTTTCGCTGACGGCATTTACCGATATGCTCGACGGAAAGATTGCCAGAAAATACGGACTCGTTACCGACTTCGGCAAGTTTATAGACCCGCTTGCTGATAAGTTTCTGGTAATATCCTCGCTCATCGCAATAAACGTAAGAATGCTCCTCGACGGCGAGGAGCTTACGGCTCGCATATTCGTATGGCTGGTTCTTATCGTGCTTTTCAGAGAGCTTGCCGTTACCAGTCTGCGACTTGTCGTTGCAGGTACGGGTGTCAAGGTTGACCTTGCGGCAAACCTTTTCGGTAAGCTTAAGACCGTATCACAGATGGTAGGTACCGTCCTTATTATTCTTGAGCCTCTTTTCCCCACGGGAAGAATTATCAGCTATATAATGATGGCAATTATGGCAATCACTACTCTTGGCTCGGGCTACAGCTACTTCGTCGGCTACATTCCTTATATCGTAGGGAATAAAGCTACGGCAGGTGCTGAAGTCATTCCCGATACGGATGAGAGTGTCACTGAGTAAGCGTATATTTCCTTAAATAATATAATATTTCGGCAGAGCGTGCTTGGTTTTGGGTGCTCTGCCGAATTTTTTCTTTCGGTGAATAGATTTTCCGCTTTTGTGAAAAATATAGTTACAAACAAAAGAAAGGAAAAGCACATGGAAAAGAAGTTCAAATTCAGTGACAAGCCGACAGCCTCGAAAATTATCTACGCGACGGTAATCGCAATTCTGTGCATAAGCGCGGTTGTGATTGGTATCGTCGTTGCTAACGGTAGAAAGCCTGACCTTGAAAATACTCCGCCCACAACTGACGAGGGTAATCAGGACGGAGCAGGTGACGAGGGAAATGATGAGGTAAAGCCCCCCGAGGAGGACAAGGTGCCCGAGGTTAAGCTTACCTTCGTGAGTCCCACGACGGGCACCGTAGCAAAATCCCACAGCACCACCGTCCCCGTTTTCTCAAACACACTTGACGAGTGGCGTATACACACGGGTCTTGATATAACCACCGAGGACGGCGCTGAGGTGTTTGCCTCGGCAGGCGGTGAGGTCACAAAGGTGTATAACGACCCTATGCTTGGCAAGACGGTAGAGATTACTCACAGTGATACGCACAAGACGCTCTATTCAAATCTTGACGGCGATAGCGTAACTCTTGAGGTCGGCGCTAAGGTAAATTCGGGCGACGTTATCGGTAAGGTCGGAGATACTGCCATAATTGAGCTTGCGGACGAGCCTCACCTTCACTTCGAGATGCTTATATCCGAGGTGTCGGTAAATCCTCTTGACTACATTGACGAGGATTCAAAGGAAAGCTCTCTCGGTATCGTAGCGTAAAAAGTAAAAAGAGAAATCAAGACACTCGAAATTTACCGTAGTGTCTTGATTTTTTTAAAACTTTATGATAAACTATAAAATGTTAAAATATGTAGAAATATCGAAAGGCAGTTCAAAATGATTAACCTTGCAATTCTCGGCTTCGGAGTTGTAGGCGGTGGAGTGGCAAAGCTTATTACCGAAAATTACGGTAACGTTTGCTCGCTCGGTGGGGATAAAATCAATATCAAGTATATCCTTGACCTTCGCGATTTCCCCGACTCACCCTTTGCCGACAAAATAGTCCACGACTATGACGTTATCGTGAATGACGCACAGGTCGATACGGTAATCGAGGTAATGGGCGGCTCTCATCCTGCATACGAGTTTACCGTCAGGGCGCTGAATGCGGGCAAGAACGTTATCACCTCAAACAAGGAGGTCGTAGCTAATTTCGGGGATGAATTTCTGGCGCTTGCCGCGGCAAACGGCGTGTGCTATCGCTTCGAGGCTGCGGTCGGCGGTGGAATACCCGTGCTTTCGCCCATTATCAGCTGTGTAAGACAGAACGAAATTACCGAAATCCGCGGAATACTTAACGGTACGACGAATTACATTCTTACGAAGATGTTTGCTCTTGGCGACAGCTTTGAGAACGCTCTTTCTGACGCGCAGGCAAAGGGCTATGCCGAAAGAAATCCCGACGCGGATATTCTCGGCACCGATGCGTGCAGAAAAATAGTGATTCTTACCGCCCTCGCAACGGGTAAGCTCGTTTCCCCCGATACCGTTTATACCGAAGGCATCACGGGGATAAGGGGAGAGGACGTATGCGCGGCAGAGCGTCTTGGATATAGCATCAAGCTAGTCGGAAGATGTATCGCGGACGAAAACAATGCTCCTTACGTAATGGTTGCCCCCTTTATGGTTCCGAAGGACGAGCCTCTTTCGTCGGTTTCGGGCGTTTATAACGCGGTTGAGGTCGAGGGCAAGCCTCTCGGCAACGTAATGTTCTACGGTCAGGGCGCGGGCGCAGGTGCGACTGCCTCGGCTGTCGTTGGCGACCTCTGCCAGATTATGCGTTCGGGCACACACACGGCAACGCCTTATTTTGAGAGAATAAAGGCGCCGAGAGATTTCGGAGGCTTCGTATCAAGGCATTATATCGCAACTGAGGGAAGTGCGGAGGATATCACTCGCGTATTCGGCGACGTAAAGCTTCTTAGTGCGCAGAGCGGTGAGATATTCTTTATCACCGCGCCTATCGGTGAGCGCGAGCTTAAGGAAAAGCTATCCGAGCTTCACCGTAGTATTAAATCAAACATAAGACTTCTCGACTAATAGAAGGCTGCTTCATTCGAGGTTTGCCTAAAAAGAGCGGAGCTTCCCCAAAAAATACGGGAGCTTCGCTCTTCGTTATTGTGCTTATGTTGTAAAAAGCAAAATTCATTTTTATTCTATACCCGTTCTATCTTAAAAGCTCCTTTGATAACTCCCGTATGCGTCGCGTGTTTTTAATCAGGGTGAGGAGCGTTATTGCCGTCATAAGCATAAGAAGCATATCACAAACGGGAATCAGTCTTACAGTCGGGAGGACGAGTCCGCCGCAAGCGCATACGGTAAATGGAATGAGATACGCTGCGCGGGGCGCTCTCGGAAAAAGAGCCTTAAGACAGCTTTCGCCGTAGAAGAACCAGCAAAGAACCGTCGATAGAGCAAAGAAAAACACGCATAAAAACAAGAGAAAGCCCGACGCGGGAAGTCTTCCCGAAAACGCGCGAAGAAGTGCGGATATACCGCCCTCCTCACACCCGGTAAGCAAGAGCGCAAATGCGGTTAGGGGACATAGCACTACCGTATCGAAGAACACCTCAAGCATACCGAACACACCGCCCGATACGGCATCTCGCTCACCTGCTCTTGAGTGGGCGAGCGTCGAAGTTCCTGCGCCTGCCTCGTTGGATAGCATACCTCTGGCAAAGCCCTCTTTTACGGCACGCGAGGTAAAAAAGCCGGCTACACCGCCGCTTGCAGCCCTGAAATCAAACGCGGAGCTTACAATTCTATATAGAGTATCGGGGATATTGTTTATATTTGGTATTATCACGCATAAACACATTGCAATGTAAAGCAAAGTGGTCAAAGGAATTATAATCTTTACCGCGTTCTCGATTTTTTCAGCACCGCCTGAAGTGACGAATACTATAAATAAACCGAGCGGGATAATCAGATAATAGGGCGAGATTCCAAGCGACGTGCTCGCGCATTCTCCGATGCTGCCCGATTGCAACGCTCCGCCAAGGGCAAAGGAAAGCGCTAAGCATAGCGCACAGTATAAACAGGATAGAGGAGCGCCGATTTTGCCAAAGCTCTTTTTTATGACGGTGCTCATACCGCCGCCATCTGCCATATCGGTGGCGAGGGCGACCTCGCAATATTTTATCGGTGAGGAAAACAGGCTTGATATAATCAGCCAGAATACGCTTCCCGCACCGCCAATCGCAATTCCCACCGCAACTCCCGTCACGTTCCCGACGCCAAGTGTTCCCGCAAGGGCGAGAATGAGAGAGGATACCGCACACTTGCTTTTAAGATGGGATTTTATTACCCGAAGAATTTTCTTTATTCCGAAAATCTGAAAGCCCCGCAGCGCGACGGTGAAATATACCCCACCGAAAAGCACGAGCAAGGGAAGAAATGATATCATAGACATAAAAAGCACCTCGCTGAAAATATATGCGAGGTGCTTTTTGCTTATGAGTAGGCGTTGAAGTTAATTGCCCGTTAGTTTTTTTGCCAGAGGCTGTCCTTGCTAAGAACGGTTTTCGTACGGGTAGACCTCGTCAAGCAACCTCATTACCGCATCGCTCCTATTGATATGCGCCAGCGGCGATAGCCTGCCCTCTGCCATTTTCATAAACGAGTCTATCTCGTAAATCATATTGTTCTCGTGAGGCGGGGTGGGGAAGCTCACAGGTGTGCCGCGGGTGGGGGTAAGCGTAACGCAGCTCGGCGCGTTTATTCTGTCGAAGGTCACGGTGCCTCTATCACCCACGACCGTCCCGCCCGATTTCATATCGCGTATCTTCGAGTATTCTACCCTCACCGTCATATCTGGATATTCAAGCGAGAGCACGCCTTCTCCCTCGAAGCCGTTATGAAGATATGCAGACCGCCGTGATATTGCCCTCGGCTCACCGAAAAGCCGTACCGCCATATAAAGAGGATAAACACCGATATCAAACAGTGCCGAGTTTTTCATTCCGGGATTAAAGGCGTTCATTACCACACCCGAAAGAAATGCGTCGTATCGCGAGGAATACTGACCGAAAACGAGCCTTGCTTCCCTGATTTTTCCGACCTCTGACACAGCACTCTCAATCACCTCGGTCACGGGGTCAAAGGCAGGACGCATAGCCTCTATTAAAAGCCTGCCGGAATTCTCTGCCGCCGCCCTCATTTCTAGATATTCCGCATAGCTCGTTGCAAGTGCCTTTTCGCATAAAACGTGCTTTCCTCGGCACAGCGCGGCGACGGTATGCTCCTTATGAAGAACGTTCGGTGATGCAACGTAGACGGCGTCTGTATCCCCGTCCTCAAGGGCTTCGTCAAGCGAGTCGTACGAAAATACAGCACCTATCCTCTTCGCAAAGGCCTCAGCTCTCGCTTTATCTCTTGAATATACTGAGCGCGGTACAAGGCCGAGCCTTTTACAGGCGTCCGCAAATCTTTCGCTTATACGTCCCGTGCCGATAATTAAGAGCTTCATTTGAAAGGACACCCCCTTGTTATTGCATATAAGCGCTGCCGCTATGAATGAATTTTATCATATAGTGGCTTAAAAGTCAATACGGAGCCTCAGCATAGGTCACGCGGCGACGCTTGTTGTGAAAGATGTACAAAGCAGGATAGCGTCATTTGTTAAATTCGTAAGTTGACTAATTAACGGAAAAGAATTATAATATAATAAAGAAATATATTCTTTTAGATATTTTAGGTACGCGCCAAAGGGCTCGCGTAAACCGTAAAGGAGAAGCTATATGAAAAGAAAAATGAGAAAGGTTATTACGATAGCACTTGCGGTCATTCTGACGGCAATGCTTTTCGCGATTTCTTCGGCAGTCGTATATGCGGGCGCTACTGACGGAATGGCGGCGAGAATAGGCGTAAACTGCTACAAGACTCTTCCCGAGGCGGTTGCGGCGGCGTCGGAGGGTGACACTGTAAAGCTTCTCAGTGACGTAACTCTTACAGAGTCGCTCGTTTTTACAAAAAGCATACGGATCGACTTAAGCGGTAAGCGGCTTACAGGCTCGAATTCCGGCAATCATTACGTGTTTACGATAGATGCCGCGGGAATCGAGGTCAGCGTCATAGGTGAGGGTACTCTCTACGCTTACGCGAATTTTCAATCCACACAGGAGGGTATGGTAAGAATACCCTCGCAATACGCGGATTCCACCTTTAATCTTGCGGGAAGCTTTGACGGCATTACGCTTATGGGTGAGGGGGGGTGCTATATTGCCGCAACCTACGGTAATATAAACGTAACCAACGTCAAGGTATATTCGCCCAAGGATGGCACCTCAACGGCGTACGGAATTTTCAACGCGAGAACCAAGGTGAATCTGAGCTTTGACAGAGTTACCGTATATAAGACGGTTGCACCCGACAGCCTCGTCGTGCCTACAAAATACGACAGCGTTTTTCACGTCTACGACTGTGCAACGGTTTCAATCACAAATTCGTATATCGACGGTCCTAAAAAGGGCATAGCGATAAGACACGACGGCAGCGCGGGAACCGCTGTGGCGGGCAGACAGTATCTTACCGTTTCAAACACGACGGTTAAGGCTACCGTCGCAAGATACGCTCTCGACGGTAGCGACGGCTGGTCCTCGCTTTATACCGATAGCACTACTAAGACGAATAAAATAGGCTGGCGTCTTGAGGGCGGTAAGGGAAACGCCGTCGCCTGTAATATTATTACCACGAATGCCTCCACTCCCGTCGGAGAGGTGGTGTTTGACAATTGCACCCTCGTCGGCGCGTGGCGTGTATTCGTACAGGACGCTTCAATCATTCCCGAAAGCGCTCTTGAGCATAACTTCACTATAACCGACTGTGAGCTGAAGTCCGACTGCTCCGCTACCGTCGCGGTTGTAGACGGTAAGCTTGATACCTCTGCTAACAGCGGGCTTCTTACGGAATCGCTTATCACGACTCTTACCAACGCGAGAAAGGCGCTTGACGGTGACCTTGCGTCAAGTTACGAATATCAGACGGAGGGCGTGGGCGGCTACATAATCCCCGCTGAGATTGCCATAGTCCGCGGACGCGGCGGAAGATTTTATTTTGATAATTGCGATTTGTACGGTCACTTGGGAGTTTCGTACCTCTGGGTGAGCGACGATAAGGACACGCAGGGCTCGGCATCCGACGCGGCAGATTACTTTTTCCTTGAGGATAACGTCAGATTCAACAGAGTTCCCGGTAAGCTTTGTAACTTCACGAGCGTTCAGTACGGAGCTCAGGATAACTATATCGTAGCGCCGATATACGATGACGACGTATACAAGTACGGCATAGTTCACGCCTACGACGGTCTTTGGGGCTATAACGACGACTCGCTTTCGACGATGCTGAAATACAAGTACTACGATACCGACGGCACTACGGAGCTCACCGATAACTACGGAACGACGAGCCCCTCTACGAAAAATCCCCTGAGAATAAGCTTCGTTACCCCAACAGACTCAGCACCGTCATACGACGGAAACTATATGAAGCTTACCGTCCAGATGCCAAGCGGCAACGCCTATTACAATACGTCGGGAAATCCCGGCTACGTTGACGCCGATACCGTTAAGCTTGGCACCGACCCTTATTTTATCATATACGGAAAAAGCTCTAACAGCGGTACTGACAGAAATGAGCAAATCCGGCTTTACGATTCCGAAGGCAACGCTCTTTTCAAGTATGTCGTGTTTGATATTCATTTCAAGACCGACAGCACCTTTACGGCGAGCAATACCAATTTATCCCTGAGAATGGTTGATTCGGAT
>CAZDON010000050.1:0-12919 GCA_964507065.1 uncultured Ruminococcus sp.
GCATATGTGTGCACATTCTTTGTCTAAAAAACAAAAAGTGCGTACAACCGAAGTCATACGCACCGAAAAACGCAAACCCCGATTGTTGTCACACAAATTTAATCAGAAGAGAAAGCGTTTCTACATTCTAACTATGGGAATTTGCATTTTTACCAAATTCTAAAGTTAGAATGTGCAAAAAAGGTATAATTATCCCTTAAATGAAAAAAGAAACAACTTTACCTCTGATTATTAAATTTGTGTGACAGCTGTATTATAACATAACTTACAAAACATTTCAAGTGCATATTATAATTTAGTTTAACAATTCTTCAAATATCTTTCATATTATTATTGATTTTCATTTATTTTAGTGCTAAAATATAGCTTAGTATTAAAGAATAATTATAGAGGGTATTTTTATGAAAATTGCGCTTATTGCTCACGACAAAAAGAAAGACGAGATTATTGAGCTTGCAAAGCAGTACAAGGAGGTTCTTGCGGGGCACGAGCTATATGCTACGGGTACTACGGGCACGCTTATTATGGGTGAAACGGGACTTTCCATTCACAGAATGAAGAGCGGTCCTCTCGGCGGCGACCAGCAGATCGGCGCAATGCTTGCCAACGGTGACCTTGACTTAATAGTTTTCCTTCGCGATCCCCTTACAGCTCAGCCTCACGAGCCTGACGTTTCCGCGCTACTTCGTCTTTGTGACGTTCAGAGAATTCCGCTTGCCACGAACGCAAGCAGCGCGACGATTATGCTCGAGGCGCTTAAGCTGGGAGTTTATTTCCAGTAATTATGCATTCTCTAAAGAGCGTCGTACCCGAGAGCTTTGACGGCGCGTCAATATACACCTTTCTCAAGCACGGTATAGGTTTATCCTCTACACTTATCAAGAGAGTAAAATGGGGCGGAGTTTTCATTGACGGAGTAAACGTCAATATGAGAGCGCCCGTCAGGTCAGGACAACATGTCGAGGTACAGATGTGCGAGGTATGCTCGAATGATATTAAGCCTATCCCCTTCCCTCTTGACGTGCTTTACGAGGACGAATATATCCTTGTCGTAAACAAGCCTAAGAATATGCCTACGCACCCGTCACGCGGAAACAGTCTGCCAACACTTGCGGAGGGCGTCGTCGCATATCTTGGTGACTCTTTCGTATTCCGCGCTATTAACCGTCTAGACAGAGATACCAGCGGTATTGTATTAATTGCAAAGGATGCTCATAGCGCGGGGCGTCTTTCACACTGTATGAAAACCGGCGGTTTTTTAAAAAAGTATTTGGCAATTACCGAGAATATACCCGAAAAAGCCTTTGGTACGATTGACGCACCCATTGAAAGAGAATGTGAGGGCAGCATAAAAAGGACGGTAAAAGAGGACGGAAAGCGCGCTCTGACTGATTACAGGGTTATATCCACAAGTGGTGCGCGAGCACTCGTCGAGTTTACCCTGCATACCGGAAGAACCCATCAGATTCGAGTACACAGCGCACATATTGGCGCTCCTCTTTACGCTGATTTTCTTTACGGGCGAAGAGTAGATGGTGAGAGCTATTATCTTCACGCGCATTATCTTTCGTTTGCGCATCCCATTACGAATAAACGGATGGAAATTTTATCAAATCCACCGTTTTCATTATGAAAGGACAATAAATGAAAACTATACGACAAATGACCGAGTCACACGTATATGAGGTTTTCCAAAGATTTGCCGACCTCGTTTACGAGAAAGGTGAGAATGCTGAATTTTACGGAATAAAGGTACTTGCCGAAAAGGAGGGCTTCGTCAAGGGAACTCTTTTCAACTCCACGGCGCTGCTTTATGTTCATTATATTAAGACGGGGGACGAGAGAGCCGCCAGGGTTCGTGATATGCTTAACTGCTTCCTGAAATCGGTAACTTCAAGCGTATGTAAGACCTGGGGGAAGCTTTCGACTCTGCGCGGTCTTGTAGTATTGTTTGACGAGGGACTTCTTTGCGATATTGACGGTGAGCTTCTTGAGCTCGCCAAGGTTTCGACGGATTATCAGGACTTTTTCGACAAGGATAATCTTAAAATTATAAATCTCCCTTCCAATTACATTCAAGTAGCATTAGCCTGTGCAGGACTTCGCGAAAAGCTTGGCTTTGAGAATGACGGTTTTTCCATTAAGATAAGTGAGGTCCTGCTTTCTGTAATGAACGAAAGCTTGGATGGATGGATGGATGAAGCGCCTCCATACAAGAGATTTGACAGATATTCATTCCTTGTTTCATCTGAGCTTTCGGATACGTTTGAGCTTATTGGACTAAAGTTCAACTCTATCTTTGAAAACAATCTCAGGCTTGCGGCAAAGCATTCATTATTTATGGCGAATAAAATGGGAGATGGTTGGAATTACGGACGCTCCCTATCCTGCCACGGTGACTGCGCAATTGCTGAGGTACTGGCTTCAGCAATTGCCCGAAATCTTATTGATGAAGACGATAAGCCGTTGGCACTCGCATATATCGAGGCAATTATAAATAAAACTCTTACCTACTGGTATGACAGCTCACGCGGAAGTATAAATATCTGGTGGGACGGCAGAAGCACTAACGGTTACCGCCAGGTTGCGAGAGTAATGCAAGTAAATCTTGACATGGGAATACATCTACTTCAGACTCTGAAAAATCTAAAGATAGCAGGTCTTGCAGATACGCTTCCCGATGCATCTCTTATTCCCTCGCCTGACGAATGGCTTTATGACAGAATAAAATTCTCATCGGGAGAATACGTAAGCGAGGCTATCGTACTGCGCTACGGTGACGTTCTTTCGATGATACCCCTCACGGGTCTTGGACCCCACATACATAATTCAGCCTATATGCCATATCCCGCAATTTGCAGGTCAGTTGAGAGCGCGCCCGAAGGACAAATGCCCTTCTTAACACCCGAATATGTAAAGAACGGAGTACATTTACGACCTACTCAATACTTTAAATCAATTGATGTAAAAAAGGAAAACGGCAAGGTTGTGGTCAGCGCCAGAGGTAACCTTGGCGTTTGCGACGGAAAATTTCCAACCGATTCAGAAGTACCGTTCAACGTAAATTATACCTTTGATAAAAACGTGATTTTCTGCGAATTTTTCGCAGACGGTGAGTTTGATTCGGCTACCCTCACGGCAGGTACTCACGGTGACGGAACTAAAATAGAAGTCTTCGGCTTTGACAAATCCTCTCTTGTTTTCTCATCGCCCAATCCTGCGGAATACTCCTGCTTTAACGTGAATGAATGTACGAAGGAGCAGCGTGCCGTATATAAATATATGACTCCGCACGGCTTTATCACCGAAGCATACGACTATACTGTGACAAATCCAAGCAACATATCTTATAAAATAACACTTAATATTTAAAGACAATTTTATTGTAAAACAGAAAGAAGGCGCATTTCAATGTCAACAGAAGCAGTTATTCTGCTCAATTTATCCCTGGCACTTCTCTCAGGTCTTTTATTCTCAAGGCTTGTGAAGAAGCTCAATCTACCTGCCGTCACCGCATATCTTATAGCAGGTGTACTGATAGGACCCTTCGTCCTCGGCGCACTTGGTATCAATGGGCTTGGCTTTACCTCTCTTGAGGAGGTGAACTCCTTATCAATTCTAAGCGACGTAGCCCTCGGCTTTATTGCCTTTCTCATAGGAAATGAATTCCGTATAAGCCAGCTTAAGAAAATCGGAAAGCAGGCTACGGTAATCGGTATTTTTCAGGCGGTATTCACAACCGTACTCGTTGACATCGTATTAGTCGCGCTTCATTTTGCGTTTCCCGAGATACTTCCTCTTCCGGCAGCAATCGTGCTCGGTGCGGTAGCGTCTGCAACCGCACCTGCCGCGACTCTTATGGTCGTAAAGCAGTACAAGGCAAAGGGTCCTGTAACCGATATTTTGCTTCCCGTCGTTGCACTTGACGACGCCGTAGGACTAGTTGTTTTTGCTATCTCATTCGGTATAGCAAAATCTCTCGGCACGGGTCACGTTGATATCATTTCTATTATAGTTGAGCCTATTCTTGAGGTGGTTCTCTCTCTTGCACTCGGCTTTGTGATGGGACTTCTGTTTGATCTTGTAGAGCAGTTCTTCCATTCGCGCTCAAAGCGTCTTGCGGTATCAGTAACCTTTGTCTTTTTGACCGTTGCAATATCAATGGTAAAATTCAATATTGGTCCTGTACATATTTCCTTCTCTTCCCTGCTTGCTTGTATGATGCTCGGAACTGTATTCTGCAACATATGTGACTTCTCAGAGGAGCTTATGGACAGGGTTGACAGATGGACTGCTCCGCTCTTCATCCTTTTCTTTGTGCTGAGCGGTGCAAAGCTCGACCTTCGCGTATTCTTAAACGGTTTTATCGTTCTTATCGGTGTGGCGTACATTATCAGCCGCTCCGCAGGTAAATACCTCGGCGCGTTTATCAGCGCAAAGGCAACACGGTGTGACAAGCACATCGTCGACTATCTCGGCATAACGCTCTTGCCCCAGGCGGGAGTTGCGCTCGGTATGGCTATTAAGGCTGCCGCTGAGCTTGGTGAGGTTGGAAATATCATTCAGAACATTACTCTCTTTGCCGTACTCGTCTATGAAATCATCGGTCCTATGCTGACCAAAATTGCCCTCACCAAGGCAGGCGATATCAAGCCCGAGGGCAAGCTCTCACGCCGTGATGAGCATATGGCGAAGCTTGAGGAACAAAAGAACAATTTTAATTAAACAATAATCTCCGAGATTTGCTCGGCTAATTTAGCTGCAAATTTCGGGGATTATTTTAAATATAACCGCATATAACCGCATTTAAAAAAAGTCTTGCAATTTTCAAAATAATATGTTATAATTAAATTGCCAAACAAATTTAATAAATAGGAATTGTCGACAATGAGCTGATATCAAAGTCGTTTTTCCATATCCATCGTCAAGCTAGATAAAAAGCTGACTCCGCTGAAATGGTTATGGTACAATTCCTATTTCCGTTTAAATTTGTTTGGCGACAATCGGTGGAGCACTTTTTTGCTCCAACTCCGGTTGGAGCTTTTTTATTTAACAGAAAGAGGACAGTATCATGAAAATTGCAGCAATCTTATCGTTTCTCAAAAACAACTTGAAGCTTATAATCATTATTGCTTCTTTGGTTGTATGTGCGACCGTTGGAACAGTAGTCACCGTTTCCGTAGTAAATTCCCCCGAAAATGTTATGAGGGGAGCAATAGCAGAAGTATTTGACAGCACCCTGAAACGTGATGATATCAAATATCTTGATAATGTTTTCAATGAAGGCTCTATTGAGTATTCATTTGATAGCTTTAAGGAAGAGGGCGATAAATCCAAGTCTGATAGCTACGCTCGGGGAAAGCTTTATTTCGGAGGCGAAGCAATTATGCTCACCGACATAGATATGGATCTTGACGGTACGACCTTTGAGGGCGAGCTTTACGCATCTGAGGATTTGTTTTATCTGTACGAAAAAAATCAACTCGACGGCGCGTATGGATTCAGGCTTTCCACTCTCGCGGATGACCTTGCAGACTCGATTTTTTCACCCTATAATAATACCAAATATTCAATAGATAAAGAAACCTACAATACTATTACAGACCTTCTTGACAGTATCAATGAAAATAAGAGCATCTCAAAGGATGCAGAGCGACTCTGCAACAAGATAATAAAGAAGCTTTGGGAAATATTTACAAAGTATGCAGAATTTGAGGTCGAATACGACAATATACGAATCGAGGGCAAAAAAGAAGCTGTTCGTATAATTACGGTAAAACTATCACCTGATGCCTTGGCTGATGCTATATGTGATTCGTACGACTATCTTTGCGATTCGGATGAAATTTATAGTTTCCTCGACAAATACGACGAAGCAATCAGATTTATGCTTTCGGACTCATTCGATGATGAAAAGTATGACAGTATAAGCGAAATGTACGAGGATGTTCTCAGTTCTGCCGAGGAAGGCATTGATGAATTCTGCGACAATCTTTATGACTCGCTAAAGAAATATGACGACGATGAAGATAACCCTTACAATTCAGAGATAGTTTTAACTACACCTAAGAGAAGCTCGACTCTCATTGAGCTTAATGTTAAGCTTGGAGCTACGAGCGATTTATATATAAATACAAACAGCAAGGGCGGAATTAAAGATAGTAAGGAGCTTACAATAAGAATCGGCACTCTGACATATAACTATGAGGTGCTATGGGATAACAACTATTATCATCAGGCTCAAATTACCTTAAAGTCTACGGACAAAAGCGAGCCTATGGATCTGACTGTGAAAATTGATATAGATAAAGAGCTTGAAACCTATACAATTAATATTACATCAAAAGAAAGCGGTACAAAGAGAATAAACTACGATGGCTGGCAGCGTAACGTTGCATTTACCGAAACAAATTCAATGAGCATCAGCGGTACTTATTCAACTGATAAGGATATAACAAAAGCCACAGTCGATGAAATATTGATTGTTGAAAAAGCGAAATATGATTCTGCAGCTATTCCCGATACTTCCAACAAGCAAAAGTATATCCTCGAATGTGAACTCGTGATTAATCCGAAGGACAAAATGCCTTCGTCAAGAAACGACTTTACTTCAATTGCCGACATTACAGAGGAGCAAATCGAAGCATTGGTAAAGCCATTTGAAACAGAATAATTATTAATAATACAAACAAGCTGCAATAGTCCGAAATCAGACTATTGCAGCTTGTTTGTATTTTATTGTTTACAACTCAGAGTAATAATCAATCCTTTATCATATCAAGGAACTGCGCCTCGTCGATAATTTTAATACCAAGCTCCTTAGCCTTTGTAAGCTTTGAGCCTGCTTCCTCACCCGCCAAGACTATCGAGGTCCTTTTAGATACGCTGCCAGATACCTTACCGCCGCGCTCCTTGATAAGCTCGCTTGCCTCACCCCGTGAGAGCGTCGGAAGAGTGCCCGTGAGAACGAAGGTAAGTCCTGCGAAAGTATCAGCCTTCTTTTCCTTTTTAGCATCAAAGCATACGCCAGAGGCGCGAAGCCTTTCAACGAGAGCAAGCACACCCTCGTCCTCAAAGAAAGCAACCATTGCCCTAGCGGTGACGTCACCGATATCGTTAATTCCAGCGAAGTCCTCGTAGGTTGCGGATATGATATTATCAAGCGTTCTGAAATGCTTTGCAATTTCCTCAGCGGCTACCTCGCCTACCTGTCTTATGCCAAGAGCAAAGAGCAGACGCTCAAGTCCACGCTCCTTGGATTTTTCTATTGCCAAGACGAGATTCTCAGCGCTCTTTTTACCCATACGCTCAAGCCCCTCGACGTCCTCAACCCGAATATCGTAAAGGTCTGCGACAGAGCTTATAACACCGCCATCAAGAAGAAGGTCAACTACCTGTGGACCAAGCCCCTCGATATCCATCGCTCCCTTTGATGCGAAGTGAACTATACCTCTGGAATTTTGTGCGGGGCATGCCGAATTTACACATCGTATTGCCGTCGCGTCACCTGAGGTATCTCTTACTACCTCGTGACCGCAAGAGGGACATACCGTTGGCATTTCGTATTCGGGAGCGTCGCCCTTACGCTCTGATTTTATGCTCATCACGATTTCGGGGATAATTTCGCCCGCCTTTCTTATGACGACCGTATCACCTACGCGTATATCCTTTTCCTTGATATAATTCCCGTTATGAAGCGTTGCTCTTGAAACTACACTGCCGGCAAGGTTAACCGGCTCAAGATTCGCAATAGGGGTAAGAACACCCGTCCTACCAACCTGAATATCAATCGAAATGAGCGTAGTTCTCTTCTCTTCAGGAGGGTACTTATAGGCAACCGCCCATTTTGGAGTTGAGGTTCCCTCACCTATTTTAGTACGAAGCGCAAGGTCGTTTATCTTAACGACCGCGCCGTCCATATCAAAGGCTATATCCTGACGCATCTCGCCAAGGGTCGCAACGTACTTAACGATATCCGCTTTAGAAGTTAAAGCCTTTCTGTAAGGCAGAGTTGTAAAGCCCAGCTCATCAAGCCTGTCAAGAGTTTCTATATGCGTCCTCGGTGCGCGTCCGTCAGTATAAAGGCTTCCCTCTTGGAAATTAAAGACGAATATTTCAAGCCGCCTCGATGCACAAATCTTTGGGTCAAGCTGACGAAGCGAGCCTGCAGCCGCGTTTCTCGGATTTGCAAAGAGTGAAAGCCCTGCCTCAGCACGTGCTTCGTTAAGCTCACGAAAAACCTCTCTCGGCATATATACCTCGCCTCTTACCTGAAGGTAAGGAATGCTTTCGTTAAGCTTCAGCGGTATCGAGCGAACTGTACGAAGATTCTCCGTTACGTCCTCACCAACGGAACCGTCACCTCTCGTCGCACCCTTGACGAAAACACCGTTTTCATATATCAGAGCTACGGAAAGTCCGTCTATTTTAGGTTCGACCGAATACTCTGAGGATGGAAAACCGCCCTCCTCTATTCTATCAAGGAAATCCTCAAGCTCCGAATCCGAAAAAACATCGGTAAGGCTACCCATTTTTACCGTATGCGTATGCTTTTCAAACTTATCGAGTGCGCGACCGCCAACACGCTTCGTCGGCGATGTAGGCGAATCAAGCTCGGGATTTTCTTCCTCAAGCCTGACAAGCTCGTAAAAAAGCGAGTCACACTCGTAATCCGATATTTCAGGTGCGTCCTTTTCGTAGTAAAGCCTTGAATTGTATTCAAGAGTTTTTCTTAAATATTCAATTCTTTCTTTAATTTTTGTTTTATCCATAAGACCTTAAATCCTTATTTTAACTCAATATTACTGATTCTTCCCTCTGTATCCGCCATAAAGGTCACTGAGTCCCCTACCTTTATGAATGGCAGAGCGTCACTGACTCTTATATCGGCGGTATATATAGAGGACTGCGGCGCGCCCTGATATGCAATTCTGAAATAGTAAAGCGTATTTCCATTTTTCACCGCGCTTGCAATTTCCACAACAACACCTTCGTACTCGCTTGTGTCACCTATTTCAATCTCATCCTCAACCTCAAGACCGAGCATACGGCGGTACTCTACGTTTGCGTCGGATATTTTATCTGCCACTCCGACTATCTGATAATCAGCAACCGACACGAATGCGTATGCCTTTACAAGTCCGGCGTTATCCTTAAGGCTGATAAAATAAGTAGGTCTATCCGCTATATTCAGAAGAATCGGAAACGTTGCGGTGTAGCCCTTCTCTTGAATTTGCCCCTCTGCAGATTCCATCGCGGAATACTCCTCAGCTCCGTTTATCATATAGGTTTTTGCTTCCTTCGTTCTCATATTTATGAGAATAAAGCCTATATTCGACTCATCCGCAACGACCGAGGTAATACCCGTATACAGCCATACGTCACCATCCACTGCAATATAATTATAACCCTCTGTCGTTACTACTACTCCCTTCTGAACGAAAAGAGAATTCATAAATCCGTTAGCAAGTGAGCCCCAATTGTTGGCTTGCTCAATAACTAAATCCGCAGAATACGCGCGGTCTATCCACTGCGGAATATCTCTTGCGGGGTAATCATTCATTTCACCGCTGATAGCATCGACGACGATAACACCCGCTATATCCTTACCGCCTACGATTCCAATTGTATAGGTATAATACGACATTACCCAGAACGGCTGCCCGTTATCATCTATTTCAAACGAAAGATCTCCAAGAAGCTTAGTCGGATTTGCAAAGCGTATGTGCCGCGTAAGATCCCTACCGAAGTACTCGGACGGCGAATACTTCATACCCTCGTCAAGCTTTACAAGCTCAGTCTGCTGTGTCGCCATATCTATAGAAACGTAATAAGGTATACCATCATCCTTGTTTGAAATCCATTTAAGGAGTCCTGCGTATTCAAGCGGAGAAACTCTGTATGGCTTATCCTTATAATTTATCTGCGAATAATAGCTTGATACGTTAAACTGTGATACGAGATCGACGACCTCTCCAATCTTTCTCGCACCAAGACGCTCTGCCGTATCCTTATCAACTACGGGTATCTGAGAGGTAGAAAGCTCTGCAATATCCTGTGAAAAATCGGATTCAGTTACCGTCAACATTTTCTGGTAATCCTTAGCTCTCGTAAGCTTTGAGGATGAAAAGAACAAAACGAGAATAACCGTTATCAATAACGCCATAATCACATAAAGTGTAATTTTCGTTCTCTTTGACAGCGTCCCCTCGCCGCCTTGAGTATTATCCACAATATAGTCGTTAGATCTCGACTTTTTCTTGTTGTGCCTTGTCTTTTTTTGTTTATTATCCTCCGTACCTACGGCGTTTTTAAACCAATAGCCAAGCCGTTTATACATACTAGCGTTGTCGTATATCGCAAAGAAAACGAGGCATGCAAGAAAAATCATCAGCCAGAAGCCAAATGAGAGAATATTTATTGCAGGGAGCGTAAAATAGTAGTACACCGTCAAAAAAAGTATCGTTATCGCTGACGGAATTGCAAAGGAAAGTATTTTATTCTTCATTTCTATTCCCCTTATCGTCTTTTGCTTATATTTTACCACTTTGATAAGACTTTGTCAATAAAACAGCCCCAAGCCGAGTAGTTTTTTCGGCTTGGGGCTCGAATTTTCAATTCTTAATTTAAAAGAGCTTCAAGTGCGGAAAGCTTTACCGTAAGGGTGAGAAGCTTTACCGCAAGCTCAAGCTCGCTATCCGTAGGATAGGTCGGAGCAATTCTCAAATTTTTGTCCTCAGGGTCGCGTCCGTAGGGATAGGTCGCACCAACCTGAGTGAGTGTAACGCCGACGCCCCTCATAAGCTCATATACCCGCGACGCGCTTCCGCACAGCACGTTAAGCGAGATGAAGTATCCGCCGCGAGGACGCGTCCACTCGGCAATTCCAAGTCCGTCAAGCTCAGCAAGACCGCTTAGCGTTATATCAAATTTCTTTTTGATTTTAGCACCAAGAGCCAGCATATGAGCATACATCTTATCGGCATTCTCAAAGTAGTGAACGTGACGCATCTGATTAATTTTATCATAGCCTATCGTCTGTGTGCCCGTATATCTCTTAAGAAAATCAAGATTACGTCGGCTTGCAGCCACTATTGCCACACCGCTGCCAGGAAAGCTTATTTTCGAAGTCGAGGAATAATACATAACTCTATCCTCATTACCGTACTCGCGGGCAATTGCGAATACATCCGCAAGCTTATCACCGTTTTCGTCAAAATCGTGTACGGCGTATGCGTTGTCCCACATAATTCTGAAATCGGGAGCCGCACACTTCATTGACACAAGACGCCTTACTATCTCATCGGAATAGGTATTGCCCGTCGGGTTCGAGTACTTTGGCACGCACCATATGCCCTTAACACTCTCGTCCTTGACAAGCTCTTCAACAGCATCCATATCGGGGCCGTCCGCATTCATTTTTACCGTAAGAAGCTCAAAGCCGAGGTCCTCGGTAATTTTAAAGTGACGGTCGTAGCCGGGAGCTATGCAAATCCACTTGATTTTATTTTCCCTGCACCAGGGACGCACAGAATCGGGATTGCCGAAAAGCATAGCGCGCGACAGGGTGTCATACATAAGGGACAGCGACGAGTTTCCGCCGACAAAAATATTATCCTCATCAAGCGAAAGAAGGTCGGCAAAAAGCCTCTTGCACTCGACGGTTCCGTCAAGAATACCGTAATTGCGGTAATCAACGCCACTCGCCGAAAAGCACATATTCTTCGTCATAGGCATAGTAAGCAGTCCCTCGGATAAATCTAGCTGCTCTGCATTGGGCTTTCCTCTTGACAAATCAAGCGAAAGCTTCATCCTCCGGTATGCCTCGTATTCTTTTTTGAGAGATGCGAAAATCGCCTCTCTTTCACTCTGACTTTTGTTCTTGTAATAGTTCATTTTTCCAAGCCTTTTCAGTACCGTTTTGCATAATCAAAATCACGATTATTCATTTTGAGCCGAAATTCCTCTATATTATACCCTATTTTGAATGTTTTTGCAATATCTTTTTGCAAAATTGTTTAAATAAAAATTAAATTTTGAAATGAAGGGAGCTTTTCACTTGACAAAGGGGCGAAAGTGATATATAATTTATCCTGTATATTTGTTTATTTTAGAAAGGATTACTATATATTATGGCAGGAAACGACAAAAAGTTCGTTGAGCAGATAACCTCAATGGACGAGGATTTTGCTAAATGGTACACTGATATCGTAAAAAAGGCAGACCTCATTGACTATTCAAGTGTAAAGGGCTGTATGATAATCCGTCCCTACGGCTATGCAATCTGGGAGAACATACAGAAAATTCTTGATGAAAGATTCAAGGCTACGGGCGTTGAGAACGTATATATGCCTATGTTCATCACCGAGAGCCTGCTTACAAAGGAAAAGGACCACGTACAGGGCTTTGCGCCTGAGGTTGCTTGGGTTACGCACGGTGGAAACGAGCGCCTTACCGAGCGTCTTTGCGTCCGTCCCACCTCGGAAACTCTGTTCTGCGAGCATTATGCGAACATCATCAAGTCTTACAGAGATCTTCCCAAAAATTATAATCAGTGGTGCTCCGTAGTAAGATGGGAAAAAACCACCCGTCCTTTCCTTCGTTCAAGAGAATTCCTGTGGCAGGAGGGTCATACCATTCACCGCACTGCAAAGGAAGCCGAGGAAAGAACGGTTATGATGCTCAACGTATATGCGGACTTCTATGAGAAGGATCTCGGTATGCCCGTTGTACGCGGACTCAAAACCGATAAGGAAAAGTTTGCGGGTGCTAAGTCAACCTATACCGTTGAGGCTCTTATGCACGACGGAAAGGCGCTTCAGGGCGGAACCTCGCACAACTTCGGCTCAGGCTTTGCCGAGGCATTCGGTATTCAGTATCTTGACAACGACAATAAGCTTAAGTATCCTCACCAGACCTC
>CAZDON010000051.1:0-12876 GCA_964507065.1 uncultured Ruminococcus sp.
AGCCCTCTCTTATGAGCGACATCAGAAATACCGTCGCAATAAGGCAAACGGGGGCGTGCCAGGATATAACTCTGCGAACGAGAAGATATACACCGCCAAGAAGAAGCGCCAGAATGCAGACCTCGCCGATAGCACCGCCTTTATTTCCGATAAAGAGTGAAAGCAAATCAAGCTTGCCGCCCTGAGCCAGAACAGCAAGGGGCGTTGCGCCGCCTACGGTATCCCATACGGGAGAAGCGGCATTCTTTCCTACCTCAACGAAAGCAATGAGCATAAATATCCTTGAGGTAATAGCGGGGTTTGCAAAGTTTCTTCCTATACCGCCGAATATGCACTTAACGAACACTACGGCGAACACCGCACCGATTACGGCCTGCCAGACGGGAACGTTTGCAGGAAGATTCAGCGCGAGAAGAAGTCCCGTAACCGCGGCACTGAGGTCACCTGCGGTATTCGGTCTTTTGGCAATTTTGCAATAAACGAATTCGCTGAGCACCGCCGCCGCAACCGTCGCGACTATCACGAGAAGCGCCGACCAGCCGAAGATAAAGCAGCCTGCAAGCGAGGCGGGGGTAAGAGCGATAAGAACGTCGAGCATTATCGACTGCGTTGTTCTCGGACTTTTGAAATGAGGCGAAACCGAGATATGAAGCTTATTTATGTTTTCCGTCATTTGCCCTCGTTCTCCTTTTTCTTCATTTCCTCTTTTTTCATAGCCTCCTCGCGAAGAAGTGCCTTTGAAAGCTTGTTCGTTTCAACAAGGCGCTGTCCTGCGGGGCAGGTATACGAGCAACAGCCGCATTCCATACAAATATCAACGCGAAGTGCCGAGAGCGCGGCGGTATCGCCCGACTTGTATGCTCTCATAATCGCCGCGGGATTCAGCCTAACGGGACAGTGGTCCGCACAGCCGCCGCAACGAATGCAAGCAGTTTCAGGCTTGGGTGCAGCATCCCTTTCATCAAACGCTATCGTTGCGTTGGTATTTTTCATAACGGGCGTATCCAGCGTAGGAACGGCAATACCCATCATAGGTCCGCCGAGAAGCACCTTCTTCGGTTCGCACTTAAAGCCGCCTGCGAACTCATACACCTCGGAAAGCTTAGTTCCAATAGGAACTATGAGGTTCTTCGGCTCCTTTACCGCGCTGCCGTCTACGGTCACGCACTTTGATACGATAGGCATACCCGTGCTGATATAGTTACCGATAGCACCCAGGGTCGTAACGTTGCACACGATACAGCCGACGTCAAGAGGCAGCTTTCCTGCGGGAATAACCTTTCCAGTGGTGTGGTATACCAGCACCTTTTCTCCGCCCTGCGGATAAAGGCTGGGAAGCACCTTGACGGTAATTCTTTCATCCGACTCAAGCGTACGCATCCTTTCGATAGCGGCAGGCTTGTTATTTTCAATACCTATGATAACTCTGCCGATATCGACGTACCTCAGGATATAGTCGATAGCGCGCCTGATATCCTCGGTCTTATCAATCATAGTCCTAGTATCGCTCGTAATATAAGGCTCACACTCAGCACCGTTTACGATAAGCTCGTCCACGTGCTTTCCCTCAGGAACGTTAAACTTGATGTACGAGGGGAAGCCCGCACCGCCGAGTCCTACCGTGCCTGCACTCCTTATCGCCTCAATGAGAGTCTGCTTGGAATCAACAGTGGGTGCCTTGATTTCGGGGTCGGGTGTCATTTCGCCATCGGATTTTATAACAACCGCGGTGCCCTTGGTACCGCCGGAAAGTAAAATTTCCTCAAGCTTTAAAACCGTGCCTGACACGCTGGAATAAACGGGCGCGCTGACAAAGCCGTTCTGCTCACCTATAAGAGTACCGACGTAAACTCTGTCCCCTGCCTTTACGACGGGCGTTGCGGGCTTTCCGATGTGCATTGACATCGGAATCGTTACGGTCTCCGGCGGTGTCATTCTGAGAGGCGCCATATCAGCCGTGTTTTTCCTGTGCGGCACATGAATACCGTGTAGAGAAAAAAACATAGTGTCCTTCCTTCCTGTAAATTTATGTATAAATTATAAATCGCGACGCAAATACTTGTCAAGTAAAAGATTTTTGTGCAATTTTGACAACAAATATACGGTTTTGATTGTTTATTTTTTAACAATCTCGTTTTTTGCTTTTTAAAAGACAAAGCCGCCGCGCAAGCCACATGTGCCTGCGCAGCGGTTGAATTTTATTTGGTGATTCATTCGTTAAAACCACGGATTATAGAAACTATTGTTGTCATTTGATGCTCACTTTACCCGAAATTATGTTTTTATAATCTTCAAGATTTTTGCGAAGAAGGCTTGGTGTATCAAGCCCATACGGGCATTTTGACGCACACTGATTACAGCCTATACAATCCTCGATGAGAAGCATCTTTTCCTGCCACTCGGGTGTAAGATACGGAGATGACGGCGAGCGCCTTATAAGCTGCGACATTCTTGCGCTGTTATTTATCTCAATTCCGACGGGGCAAGGCATACAGTATCCGCACCCACGGCAGAAGCCGCCTACCAGCTCCGCGCGGTCCTTGGCTATGAGCCCACGCATCTCGTCGTCAAGAGCGATTTCCTCTTTTCCGAGTGTGAGGAACTCATCAAGCTCCGAGCGTCTTTGAACGCCCCATATAGGCAGGACGTTATCGTATGCAAGCATCCACGCATAAGCAAGCCTTGCATTCGTGATAAGTCCGCCCGAAAGCCCCTTCATCGCAATAAAGCCGACGTTATTTTCCCGACAGAGCCTGACTATCTCAATATCGCCGTCGGTGGCAAGATAACAGAACGGAAACTGTAGTGTTTCGTAAAGACCTGACAGCACCGCTTCCTTTGCCACGTCGGGACGGTGGTTCGTAATTCCTATATGACGGATAAGCCCCTGACGCTTTGCGTCAAGAAGCACCTCGTACATACCCGTGCCGTCGTCGGGGATGGGCATCTTACTCGGATTATGGAGCTGATATATATCAATATAGTCGGTTCTGAGAAGTTCAAGCGAGGTATGAAGGTCGCGAATAAGACCTTCCTTGTCCGTGGCGTGCGATTTCGTCGCGATAGTTATCCTATCCCTTACGGAGCTTAGTGCAATACCTATCTTTTTCTCGCTGTCGGTGTACATACGCGCGGTATCGAAAAAGGTAATTCCCTCTTCGTAGGCGTGAGTCAGAAGCTCGCAGGCATACGACTCGCTTACTCTTTGTATGGGAAGCGCTCCAAAGGCGTTTTTGGGTGAAACAATACCCGTTCTTCCAAGTGTTACGGTTTTAATCATATCCGTCCTTATCCTTTATATAGTTTACCGTTTTTAAAATACGTACTTAGCAAAGCTTGCTCAAAGAATCTCGGAAAGTGCCTCGATTTCCTCTTTTGTCGTAGCAAAGCTCGTTGCAAAGCGCACTACGAGTCTGTCCCCGTCGAGTCTTTCCCAGAAGCTCATTTTTACCTTTTCCGAAAGCTCGGCGTACTGAGAGTTCGTTAAAATCACGAATTGCTGATTCGTGGGCGAATCAAGGAAAAGAGGATAGCCCTTTCTGACGAGAAGAGCCTTAAGCTCATTTGCGCGCTCGATAGCATTTCTGCTTATCTGATAATAAAGCCCGTCCTTGAACAGTGTGTAGAACTGAACGCCGAAGAGTCTTCCCTTCGCCACCATAGCGCCGTGCTGCTTGGTCAGGCTCCAGAATCTTTCAGGAGCGCCGCCGCGAGGAAATACCACCGCTTCACCGCAAAGCGCGCCCACCTTAGTGCCGCCAATATAAAAAACGTCGCAAAGCTCGGCAAGGTCGGCAAGAGTCACGTCGGTGCCGTCAGCACAAAGACCGTAGCCGAGTCTGGCACCGTCAACGAAGAGCTTCATATCGTATCTGTCGCATATATCGCGAAGCCGTACAAGCTCCTCTCTCGTATAAAGCGTGCCGTATTCGGTAGGATGGGAAATATAAATCATACCGGGTCTAACCATCATTACGTTGTTTTCGTCACCGTAAAAGCTCTTAAGATAGCCCTCGGCTTTAACTAAATCGAGCTTTCCCTCTGCACAGGGGAGCTCAATTACCTTGTGCCCTGTATACTCTATTGCACCGACCTCGTGAAGCGACACGTGTCCCGTCGCGGGGGCAATTACTCCCTCGTCAAGAGAGAGGCAGGTTGCTATTACAGTTTTGTTTGCCTGAGTTCCGCCCGTAAGATAATACACGTCCGCAAGTGGATCGCGACACTCCTGCCTTATAAGCTTGGTAGCAAGCGAGGTATACTCATCTCTGCCGTAGCCTGAGAGCGCCTCGCCGTTTGTTTTGATAAGAGCATTCAGAATTTCAGGATGCGCACCCTTTATATAGTCACTTTCAAATGATAGCATATTCATTCCTCTATATAAGATTAATATTATAAAATATCTTACCATACGGCAGGCGTTATGTCAAGATTTCAGGAAAAAATAGCCATATGTCGAAAAATGATGGAAAATATAACAAAACCAACCCATCCGCGCCACCGGCGCGTCTATGCTCGGTAAAAAACAAAGATTAGCACCACGATGAAAAAAAGTGCAGACTCAAGGGATTTTCTGCCGATTTCTCATTAAGCGCAACGCGTTTTTTTCAAACAGAACAAAGGCGCTCCGCTTTATCGTTTTTTCTCAGGCATTTCGGGTGCAAGAATTATCCGCAAAGCAAAACAACTGATATTTAAGACAATGAAGCCGACAAGACGTTGACATACGGCAGGCAAGCGCCATATATACAAATTGTACAACTTGGGAATTTGTTTTTTGTCTACATTATACTATATATTTAATCAAATGTACATTTTGGTGTTGACTTTTGTGATTTATTATGCTAAAATATTTTATATATTACGCAATGATTAATATTTAATTATCTTACATACGGTAATTCCGCACGATAAATGGCGTTATAACGCCATTTATCTATGTCATATGACATAGCGGCTATTAAAAACGCGTAATCCCGATATTTCGGAAAAAATAAAAAGAGGTAAAGAAAATGGATGAACAAAACAGAAAATCCGATTCCGGCGGTTTTGCTCTCGTGCTTGAGAAGCTGAAGTGGTTTTTCCTCCTCGTTTGGAGTGGAATCAAAAAGGGCGCTACCGCTTGCTGGGGCTGGATTACTTCAAAGACGGGTATGTACGTCGTCAAAAGACTCGGTCTTGCACTTCTTACAGTCTGGGTCGTTATTACGGTTACCTTCTTCGTAATGCACGCCGTACCCGGCGGACCGTTTAACAGCGAGAAGGCTATCACCGAGGAAGCAAAGGCAGCGCTCGAAGCAAAATACGGTCTTGACGATCCGCTTATCGTGCAGTACTTCAACTACCTTGGCGACGTCGTTTTCAGATTTGATTTCGGTCCTTCGCTCAAGCAGCGCGGAAGAACCGTTATAGGAGTTATTTCCGACGGTCTTGCCACCTCGGCAAAGCTTGGCGTGGTTGCAGCCTTCCTCGCTCTTGCAGTAGGAGTCGTGCTCGGCTCAATCGCAGCTCTCAACCGCAATAAGCTTATCGACAGAATTATAATGGTAATTACCACGGCATTCGTTTCAATGCCCTCGTTCATAATGGGTACTCTCTTGCTATTGGTGTTCTCATCAACGCTGGGCTGGTTCCCTGCTAACGGCTCTGCGGACGCAGGAATTGCAGGACTCGTCCTTCCCGTTATTACGCTTTCGCTTTATCCTACGGCGTATATCACGAGATTAACACGCTCCTCAATGCTTGACGTTCTCGGTCAGGATTATATCCGTACGGCCAAGGCAAAGGGCGTTTCTGGCACGAAGATAATCTTCGGTCACGCACTGAAGAACTCGCTTATCCCCGTTA
Organism: uncultured Ruminococcus sp.; assembly: GCA_964507065.1. Lineage (GTDB taxonomy): Bacteria > Bacillota > Clostridia > Oscillospirales > CAG-272 > UBA1740. The sequence goes on from CAZDON010000051.1 coordinate 5,848, forward strand.
TTACCTACTTTGGTCCTATGCTTGCGTATATCGTTACTGGCTCGCTTGTCGTTGAGCAGATTTTCGCCGTCCCGGGCATCGGACGCGCATTCGTAAGCAGCATAACCAACCGTGACTACCCTCTTATTATGGGTACTACTATCATACTTTCGCTTCTCGTCGTCATTATGAACTTCGTGGGAGATATTCTCTACAAGGTCGTTGACCCGAGAATCAGCCTTGAGTAAAAAGGAAAGGAGCAGACACATGAAAAAGAAATTTCCTACTATGCACGTGGATCTCGATTGCTTTATGCCCGCGGATCCCAAGGACAAGGAATACATGGTAAAGATGCGTCCCTCCTCCACCTTTTTCAAGGACGGTGTAAAAAGACTCATCAAGAACAAGGTTGCTTTCGTTTCCTTCATTGTCATTGTTTTCATCACTCTTTCGGCAATATTTATTCCGCTTTTCTGGCCCTACGGCTACGAGCAGCAGCTCGGTGTAAAGCTTGGAAAGCCCGTTGACTCCACCTATTCCAACCTAGCTCCCTTTGAATACGGAAGAAGTGAAAGAGCAAAGATTTACGGCAAGGCAAGCTTCCATCAGGTATTCTACTCATCACCCGTGCTCGACGCGTATGCGGACGATGCGCAGAAGGCAGAGCTTGAGGGCAAGAGAGCCGAGGCTCTCGCTACGGCAAACGCACTGCTTGATGCTTACAACGCCGGCGGCAAGAGTGCTACCGTATTCAAGAATCTCGCAAGTGCTCTCCCTGAGGGTGTTACTTACGAGAGCAAGAGCGGAATCACCGCTGACGATAAGGATTACAGGAAAGAAACCGAGGTTCTCGACTGGCTTTGGGAGGGAAGCGGAAAGACCGCTGCCCGCCAGACAGACGATGCTGCGGTTATTGAAACCGATTCGGGCGTTTACGTGCTTTGCTTCGTTTCTCACAATGGCGGAGAGTCCGTATTCCCCCACATCTTCGGCACCGACCAGCACGGAAGAGATTACTTTATCCGTATAGTTTACGGAACCAGAATTTCACTTATGGTTGGCTTCTTCGCCAGCATTATAGTTCTTATTATCGGTCTTACCGTAGGCTCGATTTCGGGCTATTGCGGAGGCAAGGTTGACCTTATCATAATGAGAATAGTCGATATAATCTATTCTCTTCCCGATATGCTTATGGTTATTCTTCTCGCATCCGTCTTTAACGAGGTGCTGGGAGATGCGCTGAAGGGCTCGTTCTTAGAAAAAATCGGAACGAATATTATCTCTCTGTTTATAGTATTTGCCCTGCTTTACTGGGTATCGATGTCACGACTTGTAAGAGGTCAGATTCTCTCGCTCCGTGAGCAGGAGTACGTGCTTGCGGCAAAGGCAGCGGGCGCCAAGGGCTCGTGGATTATCAGAAAGCACCTTATGCCCAACTGCATTTCGGTTATCGTAATTTCAACGGCGCTTCAGATTCCCTCTGCTATCTTTACCGAGAGCTATCTTTCATTCCTCGGTCTTGGTGTAAACGCGCCCATGCCGTCACTCGGCTCACTTGCGTCCGACGCACTTAACGGCATCAATTCCTACTCATACAGACTTATTATCCCCGCAATAGTTATTTCACTTATAGTGCTTGCGCTTAACCTCCTCGGCGACGGTCTGCGCGACGCATTCGACCCCAAGCTTAACGGTTAAAGGAAAGGAGATTTACAAATGGCATTACTTGAAGTAAGGGATTTGAGAACCTCTTTCTTCACCGACGCGGGTGAGGTAAAGGCAGTAAACGGCGTTTCCTTTAATCTTGACGAGGGCAAGGTCCTCGGTATCGTTGGCGAGAGCGGCTCGGGTAAGTCGGTTACGGCGTACTCAATTATGCAGATTCTCGCAGGCACGGGTAAAATCGTCGGTGGCTCTATCAAGTTCCGTGGCGAGGAGCTCGTTAATTCGGGCGAGGAAAAGATGAAAACGATAAGAGGTAACAAAATCTCTATCATTTTCCAGGACCCTATGACCTCGCTCAACCCCACCTACACTATCGGTCACCAGCTTATGGAAGCAATTACGCTCCACACGAACCGTAATAAGAAGGAAGCGTGGGACAGAGCAGTTGAGATGCTTAAGCTCGTTAACGTCAACGAGCCTGAAAAGCGTATGAAGCAGTATCCCTTTGAGTTCTCCGGCGGTATGCGCCAGAGAGTTATGATTGCTATGGCACTTGCCTGCGAGCCTGATATTCTTATCGCAGACGAGCCTACCACGGCACTTGACGTTACTATTCAGGCACAGATACTTGACCTTATGTCAAGCCTTCAGAAGGAGCTTGGAATGGCTATCATAATGATAACCCACGACCTCGGAGTCGTAGCGCAGATGTGCGACGAGGTTATCGTTATGTACGCAGGCTCTATTTGCGAGCAGGGCACGGCAGACGAGATATTCTACAACCCCTCTCACGAATACACCAAGGGTCTTATGCGCTCCATTCCCTCTACCAACTCGGCAGGAAAGAAGCTTCAGCCCATCACGGGTACGCCGATAGACCTGCTTAATATGCCGAAGGGCTGTCCCTTCGCGCCCAGATGCGATGCGGCAATGAGAATATGTATTCACGAGCGCGCGCCGAGAATTGAAATCAACGGCTGTCACCAGGCGGCGTGCTGGATGAATGAAAAGGCGCTGGTCGAGGGAGCAATCGCAAGAGGCGACGACGAGGTTGACGCTATGGAGTGCGTGCTTAAGGCAGAGTTCCGCAAGGATAACGAGGCTACCGTACAGGACGCGCCCCAGGACATTGAGGCTTCCGGCAACGAGGCTTCTACCGATGAAAACGGAGGGAATGAGTAATGAGCGAAAACAAAAACGACGTACTCGTCGAGGTCAAGGGCTTAAAGAAGTACTTTGACATTGCGATAAACGCCTTCCAGACTAAGCCTCTTAAGGCGGTTGATAACGTATCGTTCTCTATAAAGCGTGGCGAAACTCTCGGTCTTGTCGGAGAATCGGGCTGTGGAAAGACTACCGTAGGCAGAACTCTTCTTCAGCTTTATAAGCCCACGGACGGCGAGATTATCTACGACGGCAAGCCTATCGTCACCAAGGAGGACCTCCACGAGTTCCGTAAAAAGGCAACGATGGTTTTCCAGGACCCCTACTCCTCTCTTAATCCCAGAATGACGGTTGCCGATATTATCGGTGAGCCCCTTGACATTCACGGTCTTTACAGCACGAAGGAGGAACGCCGGGCAAAAATCCTTGAGCTTATGGACCACGTAGGTCTTAACTCCGAGCACGCGTCAAGATACGCACACGAGTTTTCAGGCGGTCAAAGACAGAGAATCGGCATTGCAAGAGCGCTTGCGGTAAATCCTGAGTTTATCGTCTGCGACGAGCCCGTTTCGGCACTTGACGTTTCTATACAGGCACAGGTTATCAATATGTTTGACGAGCTTCAGGAAAAGCTTGGTCTTACCTATCTCTTTATCGCGCACGACCTTCTCGTCGTACGCCACATCAGCGACAGAATTGCCGTAATGTACCTCGGTAAGATGGTAGAGCTTGCACCCTCTGATGAGATTTGTGACGAGCCTCTTCACCCCTATACCAAGGCGCTTATGTCGGCAGTTCCAATGCCCGACCCCAAGGTTGCAAGAGAGAACAAGAGAATTGCCCTCACGGGTGATATTCCCTCACCTCTCAACGCACCCTCAGGCTGTCCCTTCCGCACGAGATGTCCGTATGCCACCGATATCTGTGCAGGTGAGATGCCCGAATTCCGCGAGGTCAAGGACGGTCACTTCGTTGCCTGCCACAGGGTCGACGAAATAAACGGCTGATAACTTAGGTTCGCTAATGCAATAAGGGCGCGGTGTGCAATACACGCTCTTTGCGCATTTCGATATATTAATTACCTTAAAATTTTAAATTTGAAAGGAAAAAAGACAATGAAAAAGCTTTTAGCTGCAATTCTTCTCGTTGTAATGGTATTCAGCCTTGCTGCATGCGGCGGCGTTACCAAGTCAGAGGCTCCTACTCTTGACTATCTTTACAACACCAGCGAGGGTCACAAGGCTATCGGTGAGTACCTTCAGAGCGCACTTGCTGCCGCAGGTCTTAACATGACCCTTACCAACCAGGAGTGGAACACCTTCCTTAACACCCGTAAGGACGGCGATTACATGGTAGCCCGCAACGGCTGGCTCGCAGACTACTCCGATCCCATCTCGTTCCTTGATATGTGGACCTCGAACTCGGGTAACAACGACGTTCAGTTCGGCAAGGGCGCACACAAGGATCTCGAAATGTACAACCTTGACCTTACCAACCTTGGCTACGACGTAAACGTTAAGAACGGTACTTGGGCAGAGACCTACGATGAGCTTATCAAGATCATCAAGGCTGAGACCGATACCAACAAGCGTTACGCTCTTATGCACAAGGCTGAGGACATGATCATGGACACCGGTTGCATTATTCCTCTTTACTACTACACCGACATCTTCATGATCGATGATTCCGTAAAGGGCTTCTTTGCTAACCCCCTTGGCTACAAGTACTTCATGTACACTACCATCGACGGCAAGGACAGCATCAACGTATGCCTTTCCTCTGAGCCCGACACCATCGACCCCGCTCTTAACTCTGCTGTAGACGGTGCAACTATGCTTGCTCACCTCTTCCAGGGTCTTGCTAAGTGGAGCCAGAAGGCTGACGGTACTCTTGAAATAGCTGCTGACGCTGCTACCTCTCTTCCCGAGGGCGTACTTAACGCTGACGGAACCGTAACCTACACCTACACTCTCCGTGACGGCCTTAAGTGGTCCAACGGCGATGACGTTAAGGCTTCTGACTTCGAGTTCGCTTGGAAGAGAGCTGCTTCTAACGCGCTTGCTGCTGACTACGGCTACATGTTCGAGGTTATCAAGGGCTACGGCGAGGATGACGAGAACGGTCTTTCCAAGATTGCTGTTACCGCAGACGACGCTGCAAAGACTCTCACCGTTACTCTTGCAAACGCCGTTTCCTACTGGAACGAGCTTCTTGCATTCCCCACCTACTATCCCGTACACAAGGATACCGTAGCTTCCGAGTCTTGGGCAACTGAGGCTGCTACCTACGTATGCAACGGTCCTTACACCATCACCGCTTGGGATCACAACAGCTGCATCACTCTTACCAAGAACGCTAACTTCGTAGACGCTGCTTCTATCACCATGCCTGAGATCAAGTGCTACCTCTCTGATGACGCTAACAACATGCTCACCAACTTCAAGAACGGCACTTGGCAGCTTATCGACGACGTTCCTACCAACGAGATTGCTAACCTCAAGGTTCAGTATCCTACTGAGTACAAGGTTGAGGGTCAGATTGGTACCTACTACGTAAACTTCAACGTTAACGCAGACCTTCTTCCCAACAACACCGAGCTTACCGGCGTTGAGAAGGAAAAGGCTCAGCAGGAGATCCGTAAGGCACTCGGCCTCCTCTTTGACCGTAACTACATCTGTGAGGAAATCGGTCAGGCAGGTCAGGTTCCCGCTCCTGCATTCGTACCCATGGGTATGAAAGATCCCGCTACCGGTGACGAGTTCTACAAGAACACCGGCTTCAGCGATGACTTTGACGGCTACTACGACGTTACCGAGGATGCTTACGAGGCTAACGTTCAGGCAGCTATTGAAACTCTCAAGAAGTACTACACCATTGAGGTTGCTGAGTAATTCTTATTAAAATCTTTTCCCGCTTTTTTCCGTCTTAATTGCACATTCGGACTGAAAGCAGGGGCTAGTGCCCCTAAAGCGCGGGCAACTGCTTCCCCAAGAGGGGAAGCAGTTGCCCGCCTCTTTTTTACTGTAACCGTATCGCGTGGCGCGGATACGGTGCTGTTAATTACAAAAAGGGTCGTGAAACGCCTGCGTTTCACGACCCTTTTAATTTTGCTCTTTATCTGATTCTTTTCTCGTACTCTGCAAGCCTTGCAAGCGTTTGCCCCGCGGTGTGCGTGCTGACGTAGTGAGTAAGCTCGACAGCACGGCGGCAAAGCTCGCTCTCATCGATAAGCATCTCGGTGAGTATTCCGATATCCGCCATAAGTCCCCCCAGCACCCTTTCCTTATCAAAGCCGCCCTGTCTTTTGATAAGCGAGCTAAGAAGAAGCATATGAATATCACCGCTATCGTAGCTTATAGAGCAGGAAATAACGCCTCTTGCCGTTTTCTCATCAAGATAATCGCGGTAAATACGAATAAGCGTAATAAATTCCATGGGGATAATCGTTACCTTGCCAAGCGCTTGCACAAGGCCAATTACTTCGCACGCCAGAGTTTTCATACACAGGTCCATACACAGCCTTGCGCACTCTACTACGGTAGCTTCGGGGGCTTTATCTATAAGAGCCCCAATTCTCGCCTCATCCCACAACAAGCGCACCTTACCGCTTACGCTTTCGGTCAAAACGCCAAGGTCGCTAAGCGTATCGTACTCAGCACTCCTCGACGTATCAATTTCATTTCCGAGCATTACGTCGCGAAGAAGCTTCTTATGAGAGGAATTTATAAATGAGCCAAGCGCTACAAGCTCGTAGTCAAGCGCAGCCTCCGTGAGTGATTCAATATAAGGTGCACGCACCGACTGCTCACGCTCCGAAAGCTCCGTCCTGATTCTCTTCGCCTCTGCGTATCCGACACCGAGCTTAAGCTGAATTTCGGCAATGCTCATATCATTATCAAGTGACGAAAAATCGTTTCTTACACTCATTTTTGTGCCTTTAAATATTCAACGAGCTCTTTATCAATAGTAGGATATATAATATCGCCAACCATAAACGCAAGTCCAACCGTGCAAAGCTGACTCGCGTGCATCTTGCCGAGTGCCGCAAGTCTCGCCTCCATAACCTCGTTAATGTCGCTGTACGTCATTGAGCCACGAGAAACCAGCTCCTCAACGAGCTTCATATTAAGCTTTCTGTCCTTAACTGTCTTTGCAAGCTGCTTGCACTTCGCGGGTGTAGGCTTCATTGGCGGAATCTTATCGTGATCTACGCGAAGGTAG
>CAZDON010000052.1:0-12764 GCA_964507065.1 uncultured Ruminococcus sp.
GGAAATTTCCTCAAGTCCTGCAATCATACGAAGAGTGGTAGACTTACCGCATCCAGAAGGACCAACGAAGATAAGGAATTCCTTATCCTTAATCTCAAGGTTGAAGTCCGAAACGGCGGTAACACCACCGGGATACTTCTTGTAAATGTGTCTTAAAGAAAGACCTGCCATAGCATAATACTCCTTAAAATATAATTCAGTGATTATATTGTAGCACCTTTTTTTCGCACTTTCAATCGTCAACTTTCCTTTTTTAACCGGAGTTTTTTGTGCATATTGCTAAAGAAGCGCGTGAAATTTTTGTTAATCGGTGACAAACGAAGCGCAAAATTCTAATTTATTAGAAATAATGCTTTTTTCTTTACCTCTTTACTTTTACTTTGGATTGTGATAAAATACACGTTGAGGTGATACACCTGACGCACCTCGGCTTCACGCCTCTATATTAAGCCTATTGCGTGGCTTTCATTTTTTCAATTTCGGGGGAAACTAAAAGTGGCAATTTACTTTGACAGAGAAACCAAGACCTTTTTCCTTGAGGGAAAGAGCGTGACCTACGCATTTTTTATCAACAGCGCAGGGTATGCCGAGCATCTTTACTACGGCGACAAAATAGGGCGCGACTTCCTTTTATTCACGCGCGGTGCGCTCCGCGGCTCACACGAGGCGTGCGTACCCGGCGGTAACGTCCGCGGAATTGACAGCTATAATAAAATGGGCACGGAGCTTAGCTTTTTCGGAACGGGTGACTTCCGTGAGTGTGCCGTACAGTTTGAGCGTGAGAGCGGTGACAGGCTCTCGGAGCTTCTTTACGCGGGGCACGAAATTCTCGACGAGAAGCCCCCTATTTCGGGTATGCCCTCTATGCGCGGTGAGGGGACGCTCGTGCTTCATCTTTACGACGAGATAGCAGCGCTCGGAGCTGACCTTTTCTATACCGTGTACGACGACTGCAACGTTATAGCAAGACGCGTGGAGTACGTCAACAATTCGGGTGGGGCGGTGAAGCTTCACCGCGCGTATTCCTTCTCAATGACGCTGCCCTCGGCAAAATACGACTCCCTCTCGTTCTTTGGCGGTTGGGGTAACGAAAGGCAGACGGAGCGCACTCCGCTTCACCACGGTGTGTTCTCGGTGGACTCAAAGAGGGCAAGCTCGTCCGCGTGCCTTAATCCGTTTATTTCGGTGCTCGGCAAGGATACGACCGAGGACTTTGGCTCAGCTTTTGGCTTTATGCTCGTCTACTCGTCGTCCTTCGTTCTTAAGGCAGAGCACACTGGCACGGGCGACGTGCTGGTGACGGGCGGCATAAACGATTTCGATTTTACCTGGACGCTTGGCGACGGGGAAAGGTTCTCTACGCCTGAGGTTATTATCGCGTATTCCTCAAAGGGTATCGGCGGTATGTCGCGTGAGCTTCACGACGCGCTGCGCACGCACCTTATACCGAAAAAGCATAGAAGCACACCCCGTCCGATAGTTATAAACAACTGGGAAGCGACCTATTTCAAATTTACAAGGGAAAAGCTCTTTGATATTGCAGACGCGTCGGCAGGACTCGGCATTGACACCTTCGTGCTTGACGACGGCTGGTTTGGCAAGCGTGATAACGACACCTCGGGTCTTGGCGACTGGGTGGTAAACGAGAATAAGCTTGAGGGCGGTCTTGACGCCGTTATTGAGCACGTAAAATCACTCGGTATGAAATTCGGTCTTTGGTTTGAGCCTGAGATGATTAGCGAGGACTCGGATATCTTCCGCGCGCACCCCGACTATGCCATAGGCGCTCCAGACAGAAAGAGATGTAAGTCAAGAAAGCAATACATTATGGATATAACCCGTGCCGACGTGCGTGATTATATCGTAAATTCTGTAAATAATATTTTACAAAACCACGATATTTCTTACGTTAAGTGGGATTTCAACCGTTGCGCAACCGAATTTATTTCCGCTGCGCTTCCCCCTCACCGTCAGCGCGAGTTTCACCACAGATACGCCCTCGGTCTTTACGACCTTTTTGATAGAATCGTGCTTGCAAACCCCGACGTATTCTTCGAGGGCTGTGCCAGCGGCGGCGCGAGATTTGACGCGGGTGTGCTTGCCTACTTCCCACAGATATGGACCTCTGACAACACCGATTCGCATATGCGAATCGCTATACAACGCGGCACGTCTGTTGCCTATCCTATAAGTGCCAGCACCTGTCACATATCTGCCGTGCCTAATCACCAGACAAGACGCACGACTCCGTTTTTATCGAGGCAGAGAATTGCCTCTCTCGGTCCTACGGGCTACGAGCTTGATATGACGAAAATCACCGAGGACGAGCGTGAGCTTATCAAGGCACATACCGAGTGGTACCGCAGAATCGAGCCGCTCGTGCTTGAGGGTGACCTCTACCGTGACTCCTACGATACTGACGAGGGTATTTCCTCGGTGACGCTCGTATCAAAGGACAAGTCGCAGGCAATTACCGTATGCTACCGCGCGCTTAACCTTATCAACTCCTCACTCACGAGGATTCGCCCGAGGGGCCTCTCGCCGAAGAAGACCTACTTCTGCCCCGAGCTCTCTCTTACCCTCTCGGGAGCGACGCTTCTTAACGTCGGTATTATGCCCCGCTTTGCCGAAGAGGATTTCACGGCTCTGGTATACCATTTCGAGGGAAAATAGCCTAGTCTTACTCCTTAACTCAAATCTTAACATTATTAATTATTATTAAGCATTGCCGTCAATACTTGAATCATCCGAGGTAATAATGATAAAATGTTAACAGTGCTTTGAGTTAAGGAGTTTTTAATGAATCTTTTTGAAAGGCTGATGGTCGCGCTGTGCGCTGAGGGGGAAACGCCAACCACGTTTGGCTGGGTACATCTCGTATCATTTCTGATATTTATCGGCACAACTGCCGCGATATGCTATTATCTTAAGGACGCGGACGATAAAAAACACCGTAGCTTTCTTAAGATATGCTGGGTCGTGCTCTTCGTTTTTGAGCTTTACAGGCAGTTGGTCTTTGCATTTGATTACTCGGACGGTGTGGCATCCTGGGATTACGCGTGGTATCAGTTCCCGTTCCAGATATGCTCAGCGCCTCTTTACACGCTTCTTCCGATAGCATTTCTCAAGGACGGCAGAGTGCGTCACGCAATAATGGCGTATATGGCAACCTTCTCAATGTTTGGCGGACTTGCCGTAATGGTTTACCCCTCGGATATTTTCTGCGTCTATATAGGTATCAATATCCAGTCGCTTATCCACCACGGGCTTCAGGCGGCAATCGGTATTCTGACGCTCTTAAGACTTAAGGACAAGCTTAACCATAAGACGCTCCTTTCGGCGTTGAGCGTATTCGGCACAGCGCTTGCAATTGCCATGACACTCAACCTTTCGGTACACGCGGTTCTCGTGGCAAACGGACTTGACGATACCTTTAATATGTTCTTTATAAGTCCTTATCACTCATGCTCGCTTCCCATTCTCTCAGCTATAAGAGATGCAGCTCCCTACCCCGTCTTTTTGATGACCTACGTTTTCGGGTTTGGCGCCGTGGCGTCAATTATGCTTTACGGCGGACGGTATATTATTGAGCTTGTCAATAAAACTATAGAAAAAACGAAAAGCGCTCGGAAAAAGACAGCCACCGACGCTGAATAATTTTTAAGCTTTTAAAATATCAAATCGGGGCATTGACGGAATTTCCGTCAATGCCCCGACGCCCTTTCAGTATGGGATACTGTCAGATATTATTTAACCACGTGGTATTTATAGGTTACGGTTGTCGCGGCAACGTTCGTTATAGCCTCACGGATAACACACTGCTCAAGCCCTGCCGATACCGTAACGGTGCGAAGCTCGGTCGCGGTATTCTGTACGGGAAGAGTTAAGAGAGCTACGCCTGCGGAGGAATATACGGTATAGGTCGTTACAGCCTCAGCTCCCTCTGCAAGTGTGGTAACCGCCGTGTAGTAGTAGGTGTCCTTGAAGAACACGCTCTTCGTGAGGTCACCGTCGTCTATCCTGAACACCTCGCGAAGCGTACCGTCGTACGCATAGTACTGTGTGTAAGCCTTGCTGTCGGGGTTGGTGTCGTCCTTCTCGAAGTGACGGGAAAGATAAACCACGCCCTTTGCAAATCTTATTATGGTATATTCGTTTGTGTCAATGGTATATACCTCATTAAGACTAAAGTCGATAAGGGTGTTGTTGTAAAGGAACCATTTCGCGTTGTATTCAGTATAATGGAATCCTCCGGGAAACTCGCCTATTCTCTCGCCGTCCTTTGAGTAGAGATAGTCACCGTAAGGAAGGCTTATAACGTAAACGTCCTGCGGGAAGAGGTAGGATACGCCAAATTCCATGGCGCTGACACCGTCGATTCCTTCAAGCTGCGCCCGAAGCGTGCCGTCATTTGAAAGGAAGTAAGCCCTGCTTTCATTCGTGATAACGCGTCCGTTTTCAATATAAAAGCCCGTAATTATGCTTTCATCGGTATACTTATCGCATTTAATGCCGAGTCCGCCATCGTCGAACATATCGTTCATAACGCCTACCGTCGATACGGAAAAGCTGCTGAAGGGAAGGTCGTCTATCTGATTAAGCTCGCCTGACGCATAGTCGTAAACGAAGAAATCTCTGTTGTACACCGTGCTGCCAACCACGTAGTCGTAGGTGTCGTCCTCAAGAAGATCTCTTACACTCTTCGACTGATGGTAGCTTACGAGAAGGTTTCCGTTTCCAAGCAAATAGTAGCTAATATTCCAGCCCGAATAGGTGGGAATATCGTAGTAGTGCAGGACGTTGAAGCTCTTGTCAAATACTATGTATTTGCCAAAGGAGGTTGAGTAGTTGGTTACTCCCACCGCGAAGAACTTATCGCCAATCGCAGTTACGGTATAGTTAGCAAGTCTGTTTTTGAGATTAAGAAGCTTATAGTCGCAAAGCGCCTCGGCTATGCCGTTTGCCTCGCGGTAAAGCATACCGTCTATCGCGAAATACTCATCGGAAAAGAATTCAACGATATTAAAAAACGAGGTAGAGCTGCCCGTCGCAATCGTTTCCTTCGATGCAACCTGACTTCCCGATTGATTATAGACTGAGATGGATACGTCGTTTGCCTTAGTGGTGGTAACGACCGCAAAATATTTTTCGGGAATTTCCCAAGTGCCGTTAGTGTAACCTCCGAGAATTACGGTAATAGCAACTGTAGCGGTATCGGGAGTGAAGTCCTCGTCCGCTTCAACACTCTTGGTAAAGAGGAGCTGACCGTCTGCCACTCTGTATACGCGATATTCAACGACGTCGGTGGTGGTCGCGGTGCCGCCGTTAAGCTCAGCGGGGATAACCTTGGTTACCGTCTTTTTCGTAATCATAAGCTCGTCGGTCGACGCAAGAGGTGCGACTGACGACGCGCCCGTTATGGGGTCACCGATAACCTCGTAGCTCTTAGCCTGAGTTGCGGAAATATACGTTTCCTCAGGCGGATTCGACTTTAGGGCGTCAAGATAAGACACGGGAATATACGCATCACAGCTATTGCAGATTCCGTCGCCGTCCTTATCCTCGTGCTCGGTGCATGTGCCACAGGCAGCAAGCGAAAGCACGCATAGGGTGAGAACGAGCAAAAGGGAAATCAATTTTTTCATAGTATTATCGCTCCTTTATATATTATTGATAGCTACGCTATCAGCTATCCTACTTTAAGAATACCATAAGAGGACGGGGTTGTCAATATTATTTTCAGTTAAGCCGATGCCGACAGACATAAAAATATGGGGAAGCGATATAGCGCCGCTTCCCCCATTCTATTCAACTTAAGAAATTCTGACACAAAAGGGGCTTAATTAGCCGCCTTGATTATGGTGAGGAATTTATCGGTCTTAAGAGATGCGCCGCCGATAAGTCCGCCGTCAACGTTTACCTTGGAAAGAAGCTCTGCCGCGTTGCCGTCGTTCATAGAGCCGCCGTACTGGATAGTGATATCCTCAGCAGCGGCATCACCGTAAAGCTCTCTTACAACGTCACGGATAACTCCGCAGGTCTCATCAGCCTGCTCAGGCGTTGCGGTAAGACCCGTACCGATTGCCCATACGGGCTCGTAGGCGATGATTACGTTCTTAAGCTGCTCCGCGCTGACTCCGGCAAGGTCGAGCTTGGTCTGCATAGAAACGACCTCGTTCGTAATGCCTGCAAGACGCTCCTCCTTAACCTCACCGAGGCAAAGGATAACCTTAAGGCCTGCCTCAAGAGCTGCCTTGGTACGAAGGTTTACGGTTTCGTCGGTTTCACCGAAATACTGTCTTCTCTCGGAATGTCCTACGACAACGTACTCCGTACCGATTTCGGTGAGCATCTCTGCGCTTATCTCACCGGTGTACGCGCCGTTTTTTGCAAAATGCACGTTCTCAGCGCCGATATGAATATTCGAGCCTGCCGCAGCCTCAACCGCGGGAGCAATATCAACGAAGGGCACGCAAAGCACGATATCGCACTTGTCAAGACCCACCGTCATTCCCTTAAGCTCGTTTATAAAGCTGACTGCCGCCTTGGGCGTCATATTCATCTTCCAGTTTCCTGCAATTACTGTTCTTCTCATTTTTACTTTCCCTTTCATTTTTTAGCAAATGCCTTCCCTTGCGATGGGAATAGGGACACAAGTGTCCGTAGATTTTGCATGACAAACTCTGTGGGACCGCCCCAGGTGGATGAGTAGTTAATAAAAGCTATCAAGAGAACCAAACATTCAATTTTACGCCTTCGGTCTACTCATCCGTCAGGCATTCGCCTGCCACCTTCCCTCACAAGGGAAGGCTTTTATTATTTGTCAAGAAGGCAGGAAACGCCGGGGAGATCCTTACCCTCAAGGAATTCAAGTGATGCGCCACCGCCCGTTGAGATGTGAGTAATCTTGGATGCGTAGCCAAGCTGCTCACACGCTGCTGCGGAGTCACCGCCACCTACTATCGTGATAGCGTCGCTTGCAGCAAGAGCCTCTGCTACTGCGATAGTACCCTTTGCAAGGGTGGGGTTCTCAAATACGCCCATAGGTCCGTTCCATACTACGGTCTTTGCGCTCATAACAGCGTCAGCGAAGAGCTTTGCGGTCTTAGGACCGATATCAAGTCCTTCCTTATCTGCGGGAATCTCGCAGGAGGGAACGTAGTCAACGTCAACAGGACCGTCGATAGGATCGGGGAAGTTTTCCGAAACAGCGGTATCAATGGGGAGAAGAAGCTTAACACCGTTCTCTTCAGCCTTCTTCATCATATCGCGGCAATAATCGAGCTTGGTATCGTCGAGAAGTGACTTACCTACGCCGTAGCCCTTGGACGCGAGGAAGGTAAACGCCATTCCGCCACCGATAATAAGAGTGTCAACCTTGGTAAGAAGATTGTCTATTACGTTAAGCTTATCAGCAACCTTAGCACCGCCAAGGATTGCAACGAAGGGACGCTCAGGGTTAAGGAGTGCCTTGCCCATAACCGAGATTTCCTTCTGAATAAGGTATCCGCAAACAGCGGGAATGTAATCAGCAACGCCTGCGGTGGATGCGTGCGCTCTGTGAGCAGCACCGAAAGCATCGTTTACGAAAAGGTCTGCGAAGGAAGCAAGCTCCTTTGCAAGGGTGGGGTCGTTCTTGGTTTCACGAGCGTCGAAGCGGGTGTTCTCGATAAGAACTGCCTTGCCTGCCTCAAGTGCGGCAATCTTTGCCTTGGCATCCTCGCCTACGATATCCTCCGCGAAGGTTACGAGCTCTGCGCCAAGAAGCTCGTTGAGTCTTACTGCAACAGGCTTAAGGGTAAGCTTTTTCTTGTCAGCGACAACAGCCTTTGCAAGGTACTCAGCGGTAGCCGCAGCACGCTCTGCCTCAGGAAGTGCATCAACTGCCTTCTTTTCCTTCTTGGTAAGACCGAAGCCCTCGGTGAATATACTGTGAGGCTTGCCCATATGAGAGCAAAGGATAACCTTTGCACCGTTATCAAGAAGATACTTGACGGTGGGAAGCGCGCCGACGATTCTCTTATCAGAGGTAATGACGCCGTCCTTCATAGGTACGTTGAAGTCGCATCTTACGAGCACTGTCTTGCCCGAAACTTCAACGTCCTCAATGGTTTTCTTGTTGTAGGTTGCCATTTTTCATTTACTCCTTAAAAATCAAAATTTTCACATTAATATAATAGCACACGAAGTGTGTTAAGTCAAGCAAATTCGTTAAAAAACTAACGAAATTTACAACATATTTTCGTTGACAAAGCACCCGTGCTATGGTAGAATTAAACAAACCTTAAAAGTGGAGTAACGTATGAGCTTTAACGAAAAGGCGCTTCGCGCCGCACTTGCGCGGGCATTTGACGCAAATTCCCTCTCGGGGCTTCTTACGAGAGAGGCGAGCGATAAATTCGTCCTCCTTACCGAGATTATGCTTCGCGAAAACGAAAAATACAACCTTACGGCAATAACCGCCCCTGAGAAAATAGCCCTCTCACACTATGCGGACAGCGCACTTCTTGCCTCTTACCTGAAGCGCGGCGCTACCGTATGCGACGTCGGCTGCGGCGCGGGATTTCCTACGCTTCCTCTGGCTATACTCCGACCTGATTTATCGTTTTTTGCCGTTGATTCCACAGCAAAGCGAATCGCCTACGTGGAAATGGCGGCACGGGAGCTTTCACTCACTAACGTGACGGCTCGTGCAGCTCGTGCCGAGGAGCTTTCGCATACCGAGCTTCGCGAGAGCTTTGACTACGCCACCGCACGCGCGGTAGCGGCGATGCCGATTTTATGTGAGCTTTGTCTGCCGCTCGTGAGGGTGGGCGGACAGTTTCTCGCTATGAAGGGGCGGAACGCGAAATTCGAGCTTTCCGACTCAAAGCGCGCGATAGCAACGCTGGGCGGCAGACTAGGCAGACTTGACGAGGTTACTCTGCGCGGCGGCGACGAGGATGCGCTTCACCCGATTATCGTCGTTGACAAAAAGACGAGATGCCCCGACAAATATCCGCGCGTGTATGCGAAGATTTCAAAAACACCACTGTAAACTTTTCGCAAAAGACACGCTGTGACAAAATTTCTCATTTCCCCACCTGTATAATAGAGAAAAGTCAGAAAACGGGGTGAGGATATGAATTATTTTGACGAGGCAAGGAGCATATCGGGTATGCTCACGATGAGGAATATGACGCAAAGCAAGCTTTCCGAGCTTCTTGGCGTGAGTCAGCCTTATATCGCAAACAAGGTAAGGCTTCTTAAGCTCTCGGCGCCTATGCAAAGTGCTATAACCGAGGCGGGTCTATCCGAAAGGCACGCGAGGTGCCTGCTGAGGCTGCCTGCCGATAAAAGAGAGGAAGCGCTTGACATAATCAAGGGGGGCAAAATGACGGTTGCCGAATCCGACCTGCTCGTTGACAGAATGCTTGAGGACAAAGAGCGCGCGGGCGTGGAATTTTTTTCCCCTGCAAGAACTCTGCACAGGCTTGAGGACGATATCGACAAGGCTCTTACAGCCTTTCGTCTTTTCGGCATACCCGCAAGCGTAAAGCGCGACAATGACGGAAATAGAACTTATATCAACATAAACATCGGATAAATCCAAAACATTGGATTAAATAGATAGTCTCAAAAAGTGAGCAATTTATCAAAAATACTTGAAATAGCAAATTATATTTGCTATACTTAAATTACAAGAAATCAACCAACCACAATCGTTAATTAAATTCTCAAATGGAGTCAGAATTTGAACAAGGAAACTTATGTTAACCGAGTGTTTTCTAATAACGAAGTATGCTTTGCTGATATAGAAGAGTTTTGGATTGCAATAAACAATCCCAGAAAATATACTTGCTGTGTGAAAGCGCTTATAGATAAAGATTTTTCCAAGATTAAAAACTCAAGCTTGGAAAACAAGCAGTATCACGAAGATGAAGCAAAAGCAACATACTCATCAATTTGTGAAGCCAACATCAATTTTTTGCTTTTAGAAAAAGATTTCAAAGCTCTCCCCTTATATGTAGTCGATGAATTCCCTTATGATTACAAATCAAAGCCATGGAAAGCTATGTGCGTGGACCATGCGCTTGGACTTCATACGAACATCGAACAAGGGATTTATTTCAAAAGAGAATATCTATATGCCGGATTGTTTGAAATTATGGTGACGCATGAGTGTATTCACCACATAATTTCTCATTATTCAAAAAATCATCGATTATTCACCGGGCTTCTTGAAGAGGGGCTTTGTGATGTTATATCTTATTATATTACACTTGCTCGCAATATACAGTTATCGAATGCGATAGTCCCGTATCTTCTTCACAACCGTTTCGGTGTAAGCAAATTAACATATGCAAGAAAACAGTACTACAATTCCTCAAAAGAAGTTTTAAATTATGCGTTACAACACGGATTTGAGTCGTTAATAAATGCCCTCAAGATGGGAAGAGGAAAGCTTATACTCGACAACAGCTTTTATTCTAAAAATCCACTCAAAGAAGACCGAATTTTGCTCCGTCTTAATCAGATTTTTGATGACGTCGATAAATACTTGGTTTTGCCAGCGGAAGAGTTCGCAATTTTTGAATACACCGCAAAAAAAGAAACATCAAATCTAAGGAGCATCGGTAATGATTTAGGAATCCCCGCAAAAAAGTTACTCAAACTTGTAAATAAAATGCAACGCGACGGATATTTGTTCATTCATAACGACGAGATTTATAATAATAATCTTTCGTTTTTGGATAAAATACTATACTCACTGTAAGGAGGTCTCGAAAATGATTCATTGCGGAACTTATAGCCCCAGCAAAACAAACATCGATTGCGATTAAAATCGATGAAAAATCAAATTATTGGATTTTTTATAGGAGGTGGGCATATGGTAAGGTGCGGCACACTCAGTCCCGGGTCTACCGATATCAATTGCAATTAATTATGGACATCAGCGTATTACGTGCGGGGGTTGAGCATTCTGCGCTTTTGGCGGACTTGTTTATATCCCTGCACAACACGCATGAAATGCGTGTTAAAACACTATTTAAAAAAATCAATGAGCGAGATGAAACTGAAAACGATATTCGGCAAAAAATAGAACGAAAATCGAGAATTTTTCTAATATGCTATTACGACGAAACCCCTTGCGGATATCTTGAGGGCTCACTTCAAAAAACAGAAGAAAGCAAAATGTTTATTTCAAGACTCATAGGAAGGATAGAAAACATCTATGTTTTACCAGATTACCGGCGTCTTGGATGTGCAACAGCCCTTTTTAGTTATTTTTTTGAGTATGCACAAGCACGAAAAATAGATTTTTTTGAACTTGATGTGCTGAGCGATAATTTGGGTGCAATTTCTTTTTACAATTCTCTTGGATTTTTCTCTCATAGAATTACCATGTTAAGGAATAATGACGATGTTATACACTAACTTCATTTGTTATCGCGGAGATACGATAGGTGACAATTTTGGCGGTAGATTGGCGAACGAACTTAATAAGGACGCGGACACAATTGGAAAAACCTTTTTTTCCACGCAGCAAGAAAAGCTGGATAGCAACTTCGTTCTTGATTTAAACAATTTACTCTGCAAGGATTGTTCGGTTATCATTATAATGCTTACCGAACACTTTTTTGACGGATTTAGAAACGAAGACGGTACCGCAAATCAAGGATCAGTAACAAGACTGGAAATAGAGCTTGCTCTTAACAATCCCAATATGAAATTCATTCCAGTTGTTTTTAATGGATTCACTTGGAATGATACCAACATGGAAATATTGAAATCAACCGTTAACGTAAGTGATACGAAAGACCTGCTCAGACTCACAGCTACACCCGCCATTAATTGTCCAAATCAACGAGATATGACAATTATCGATGCCATTGCAAAAATACGGGCAAGGCTCACGGAAGCGTCAGATTCACCATTCACGCCCATTGTGGATTTGATGAATATTAAGCCACCAAAAAACACGCTCGTTATTGACGGGATGAACATCGACCTTATTAAGGTTGCAAATGGCTCTGTCGAGGATAATTATCATCTTTTGCTAACAAAAGCTGACATGGATGTGCTTATTGAAGGAGAAACGTTTACTATAGTATATCTATATGAGGGCATAGTGAAGAAAATCAGAAAAGATGTTAACGGTATTTTCCTTAATATCCTTACCCCGTCGAGCGACTCTCACGACACGAAGACCGCATTCGGATATAACCTGTTAGATGATCCCGAGAAACGCAACCGGTTGCCATTTAAAGCAATGAGCGATTCCGGAGCAATGACGCGAAAGATGTATCTTCCGCTAAACTACAAAAAAAACCAACGCTTCAAAGTAGAAATACACGCAACAATGGCACATTCAATATTACCTGCAAGAGGAAGATCCAAATTTATATTCAGGATCCCCTTTAAAAAAACTCCACTATTCAACAGAATCATTCCAGAATATAGCTTTACAATTCGGTTTGCGGAAAAACCTGAATGGGTAAACTGCACGAGAATTATTGGTGCAACAAAAACGTTGTTTGAGGGCCAGTTGAACTATGTCGGAACAGATGACAAAGGATGCCATGTGTACAAGGAATCCTTCGGATCGGCACCAGTTGGAGTACCAAGAGTTTATACATTTGAACGCAGAGTAACCTCTACATAGAAAAAAGGGGCTGTCTCATTAAGACAGCCTAAAAAAGAAAAAAGCGGATGTTCTTTACCGAAAGGTATTGAGCATCCGCTTGCTTTGTTGTATAATTTAATTACCACAAAAAACCACA
>CAZDON010000053.1:0-12537 GCA_964507065.1 uncultured Ruminococcus sp.
GGAGCGAAGAGCTTCCCCAAAAATGACTACCGAAAGGAATTTTATATGAAAAACAAATTTTACTTATGCCAAAGATGCGGCAACGTAGCCGAGCTTATTCACGCGTCGGGAGTGAATCCCGTGTGCTGCGGCGAGAGAATGAAGCCGCTTGTCCCGGGAGTTACCGAGGCAAGCCGCGAGAAGCATATTCCCGTGGTGACGGAGGAGGGCAGACGGGTCACGGTATCGGTGGGCTCTGTCACCCACCCGATGAGCGAGGAGCACAGCATTCTCTGGATTTATCTCGAAACCGACCGCGGCGCGTACAGAAGAACGCTGAGGGCGGACGAGGCGCCGCTTGCGGTGTTCGAGCTTGGCGAGGGCGAGCGCTGGGTGGCGGCTTACGCGTACTGCAACCTACACGGCCTGTGGGCTAAGGAAAACGGATAATCAATTTTATAAAAATACAAATTTAAAAGGGGAATACGAATATGTTAAACGAAAGAGTACACAGCCTTATGAACGAGCAGATAGCAAAGGAGCTTTATTCTGCATATATTTACCTTGATTTCGCAAACTACTTCGAGGAAAAAGGGCTTGGGGGCTTTGCCAACTGGTATATGATACAGGCACAGGAGGAAAGAGATCACGCGCTTCTTTTCTATCAGTATCTTCACAACAACAATATGAAGGTCACGCTTCTTCCGATAGATAAGCCCGATAAGGATCTCAGCTCGGATATCGCGGTGCTAAGAGCGGGGCTTGAGCACGAGGAGCTTGTGACGGGGCTTATCAACGAAATCTACCACGCGGCAAGCGAGGTGAGAGATTACCGCTCGATGCAGTTCCTTGACTGGTTTATTGAGGAGCAGGGTGAGGAGGAAAAGAACGCAAACGACCTCATTACCAAGTACGAGCTTTATGCAGGCGACTCAAAGGGGCTGTATATGCTCAATTCGGAGCTTGCGGCAAGAGTCTACACGGCACCGAGCCTGACTCTGTCCTGACGGTGAAAGAAAATATATCTGAGGATTGACAAATTACGAAGAAAGGAATAAAATAGAAATGAAAAAGTACGTATGCGACGTGTGCGGCTGGGAATACGATGAGGAGGCGGGATACCCTGAGGGGGGAATCGCCCCCGGCACGAAATTCGAGGACCTGCCTGAGGATTTTGAGTGTCCCCTTTGCGGAGTAGGCAAGGACTTGTTCTCATCTGCGGAATAAATTTCAGCATAAGCAATTAACACGGGCATAAGGCGAGAGCGTTATGCCCGTGTTTTGCAAACAACTATTAACATATTTCGGCTTATCGCTATATTTGGAGGTAAAATGGAGCTTGTGCTACTGACGGCGCTCGGTGTGGGCGGCGCAACTGTAATCGGTGCATTGATAGGCTTTGCCTTCGGTGGACTTTCGCATAAATTTTCCGATATAATACTGTCCTTTGCCGCCGGCGTGATGCTTGCCGCGGCGGTGCTGGGGCTTATCGTTCCGTCGCTTGACTTTGGCGGGGATTTTGCAATAATCATAACCGTCGCGGGAATATTCGTCGGCGCCGTTTGTCTTAATATCGTAGATAAGCTCGTTCCTCATCTTCATAAGCTTGCCGGCGCTGATATTGAGCCTCACCGTGATACGAGGCTTAATAAGGTTATTCTCTTCGTCACCGCCATTGCCATACATAATCTGCCTGAGGGTATTGCGGCAGGTGTTGGCTTTGGCTCGGGTAACGTGACCGACGCGCTTCTTATCGCGGGCGGTATCGCGCTTCAGAATATACCTGAGGGAATGGTGATTATTGCGCCTATGCTCTCTGCCGGGGTCAGCAAAAGGCGCACGCTTCTTATAGCCTCGCTCACGGGAGTAATTGAGGTCGTGGGCACGCTGATAGGCTATCTTGCCGTAAGCGTCGCGTCTGCTATTCTCCCCTTTGCCCTGAGCTTTGCAGGCGGAACGATGCTTTACGTTATAAGCGACGAGATGATACCCGAAACGCACTCTCACGGCTGTGAGCGCGGTGCTACCTACGCACTGCTCGTCGGCTTTTGCTTTATGCTTGCCTTTGACGTGCTTTTAGGATAGAAAACGAAATCAGGAAAAGGGAAATCTTATTATGAGCGTGCTTGGTCTTTTGACGAAGGAAACCGAAATGATAAATAGTGCCCTGAAAAGGTACGGTGACACACCTCTTCTGTCGGGGCTTACAGAGGCACAGAATTACAGTCTTGGTGCGGGCGGCAAGCGTGTAAGACCGCTTTTGTGTCTTCTGACAGCCAGACTCTTTGGCGGCGATGATACGGCGGCGCTTCCGTACGCGGCAGCCCTTGAGCTTATTCACACGGCATCGCTGATTCACGACGATATGCCCGAGATTGACGACGATGACCAAAGGCGCGGTATACCGACAAACCACAAGGTATTCGGTGAGGCAAAGGCGCTTCTTGCCGCTGACGGGCTGTTCATTGACGCATTCTCGCTAGTGGCGGAAAACGGGGCGCTTGACGATACCGCGAATCTTCTCGCCGTAAGGACTCTGGCGAGGGCTGCGGGCACTACGGGGCTCGTCGGCGGTGAGTATATCGACGTTACGTGTGAGGGCAAGAAGATAGACCTTGACACACTCCGTGCTATGCACTCAAAAAAGACTGGCGCGCTTATCGTCGCGTCCTGCGCGCTTGGCGCGATAGCGGCAGGTGTTAGTGAGGGTGACGAAAGATTTCACGACGCGTGCGAGTTTGCGCGCGGCATAGGACTCGCCTTTCAGATAGTGGACGACGCGCTTGACAAGGTGGCGAGTGCCGAGGCTCTCGGAAAGCCTATCGGCGCTGACGAGCGCCGAGGTAAGGCAACATATCTTTCATTTTACTCTCCCGATGCGGCTCTTGCGCTCGCGAGAGAGATTACCGAGGCGGCAATATCGCATATTGAAAAATACGAGGGAAGCGCTCTTCTCGCAGCCCTTGCAAGAGAGCTTGCGCTCCGCGAAAAATAAATATATTAATATCAAAAGCACTTATGACGGACGGCTTTCGCCCCTCATCATAAGTGCTTTTTCTTTATTTGTCGTCAGGTGTATACTCAATAATATCCGTGAGGCTACAGTCGAGTGCTGAGCATATGCGGTCGAGTATATAGCTGTCGTAGCGAACCACACGGTTTTTATAATAACGGTCTATCGTCTGGAATTTTACCTCGGTTCTCTTTGCTAATTCATATCGCGTAATGCCACGAGAATCAATGTATTTATCAATAATTAATTTAACCATAATATCGCTCCTTTAGTATGCTTATATGTCAATAAATGTAGTCAAATCTGTGCGCTTTTATGCGGTTGCGAGCTTTCGGAGCTTTGCTTTGTCGAGAATTTTTATACCCTCGTTTCTTTTCGATTCCACTATTTCCTCGGTGGCGAAGTATTTGAGCATTCTCGAAACCACCTCTCTTGCCGAGCCCATATATTTCGCTATCTGCTCGTGCGTCAGGCGCACCGTATCACTTCCTGTCCCCGCCGCCTCGTCGAGAAGAAAAATTGCCAGCCGCCTGTCCATACTCATAAAGAGAATCTGCTGAATAATCCACATTATATCCGAGAACGACGCAAGCGCGCGCTCCAGCACGAAAATCTTTGCCTCAGGTACTCTTTCGCATATTCTCTCTACGGCACAGCCGCCGATTACTATGCACTCGCTGTCCCACTCAGCCCCGACGCAGACCTCAAAGGTAAGCGCGCTCAGGGCGCAGGACGCGGAAAATATGCAAAGGTCACCGGGGTAAAGCCTGAAAAGAGTAATATCCTTGCCGTTGTCGGAGAGCATATATACTCTCAGCATTCCGCTCCTCACGAGTATAAGCCCCGTGCATTCGTTACCGTCGTAAACGGTAGTCTGCGCCCCGAATGTCACCCTCTGCGAGGTTCTTGCAAGCATATCCTTGTCAGAGTCAGAAAGTCCCCCGAAAAAGGGAAGCGCATCGCCAAGCGCCTCGTATATTTCATTGTTGACCGACACCATAGCACCGTCGCCCTCCGCTGAAAATTTATTAGTACAATCATTATATACCTAAATTTTGAAAATTGCAAGAGAGAAGATGCACGCCGTGGGCGTGATGATATTGGGTGCGGTTGGTAAAAATTCACAAAACCGAGGCGCTGTTTTCGGTAAATCACGAAAATATTTTCATATTTTCTTCACTCGCACGCCCGCGAGCGTTGACACGCTTTATTTTGTGTGTTAATATTTATTATATTTATTTTTGGAGGGAAGCTATGCCTTTCTATGTGTTGCTATTTGCCGTAAGCGCGGCGCTGTTTCTCGTTCTGTGCGTAGCGGTGATGCCAAGGCTTTTGCTCAAAAACAGCTACAAGGACGAAAAACTTCAGGACAGAGGACTTAAAAGGTTCAGGCTTGAGGGTGGCGGTGCTGCCATAACCTACGAGCCGCCTGCCGCCGTCAGACGCTTTATCGACCAGTATATTCTGTCGGTGCGTGACGGTGTTAAGAGTATTACCTACAAGGTCGCGGTTGGTATTCGGCTTATCGACCTTGATATTCTTCTGTACGATGCGGACGGTGTGGCGTTCCTTTCGCTCAACTCAAAAAATATTCTCGACGGTAACGGTCATATACAGTCGGTCGAGCTTCCTATGCGCACCGCATTCGTGTCCGTATCCGTAAACCGAGTGGACGCTCAGAAAATAGAGAACGAGAGAAATCCTTTCGTAAGTCCCCTCAGGCTCGGTATCTATTTTACGGTGTCGCTTCTGCTCTCGCTGGTATTTGCCTTCGTTACGAGGCTTTGCCTCGGCAATATCCTCGGCGGAGTTTTCAGAGAGGACTACCTTGCAAGCGCGGGGCAGGGAATAGCGGTGTTCGTCGCGGCTCTTATCACGGGCCTTATCGTATGCGGGGCTACGCTTGCGTGTATGCTTTTAAGGAGGCGCGAGCGCTGACGCTCCCGTGTCAACCGATTTGTATTTCAACTAATTTCTGTGCCACGGCATTAAGTGGCGGAATGGAGTTTTTTATGCCATATGGGACTATACTAACGAAGGGTGAGCTTGACGCGGGCGCTACGGATTTTCCCGTCGTGCCAAAGCAGTTTATACTTATGTCGGGCGACGGCGGCGCAAAGCGGCTGCTCGTGAGGCTTGAGAACAGGCGCAAGGAGCGTCTTAGCTCTCTTTGCCTTGCCGTCAGGCAGTACGATATAAGAGGCTCACTTATAAGAAAGGATACGTACGAGGTTTCCATCTCGGTGAAGCAGGGCGAATTCGCTCCGGAGCGGGATTTCCCCATAAGCTCTGCCTGCGAGGACTTCCGACTTGAGGTGGTATCCGCAAGCTTCGGCAGCTATAAATACCTTAATAAGGACGGCAAAGCACAGGTCGTATATGAGAATAAGGCAGAGCGCGCTCTTGCGGACAGAACGCCTGCCTACGCCTCTATGCACGAGCGTAGGCACTACGCAAGGGCACGCACGCTGCGCACACCGCACCTCTTTATACCTATGGTGCTGCTTTTCGCGATAGTCATATCCCTGTTCGTCGCGATAAGGATACAGCTTTTCAAGAATGAAAACGAAGCCTTTACGCTCGACGGTATGAAATATATGCTGACGAGCAAGGACGAGGATTGCAGGACGGTGAGCTTCATCGGTTATTTTGGCGACGAGGAAAAAATCACCGTTCCCGACAGCGTTGAGGGCTACGAAATAGTTTCGATTGCAAAGCACGCCCTTAAGGGCAGCGCGGTCAAGGAGCTTACCGTCGAGGCGGACTGTGAGCTTTTACCCTACGCGCTTGCGGAATGCTCGCTCGTTTCGGTATCGCTCCCAAATATAAATGAAATCGGCGAGGGCGCGTTTAAAAATTCGGGGGCGCTCACAACCGTCACCCTCTCGGATACTCTCACGGCTATCGGCAAGGACGCCTTCTTTGGCTGCTCGTCGCTTGGCGCGGTAGAGCTTCCCGACACGCTTTCGTCACTTGGCGAGGGCGCCTTCGCCGGCTGCTCGTCGCTCGTGTCGCTTACCGTTGGCGCGGGAGTAGAGAGCATAGGCACGGGGCTTCTTACCGATGCGTCGTCGCTTAAGACGCTCGCTCTGCCCTATATAGGCAAAAGTAAGACTGAGCCCGTCACCCTCGCGACCCTTATCGGCGCACTCGATAAAAGAGCGGCGCTTGACACGCTTACCGTAAGCGTGGGAACGACGGTCGCTAAGGAAGCCTTTGCGGGTGAGAGCACTCTTCGCGTAATCAAATATCTGAAGCCCATTACCGAAATCGGTGAGAGTGCCTTTTCGGGCTGCTCCTCGCTTCTTGAATTTTCGGTGCCTGCCGAGTGCACCGCCGTAGGCTCGGGAGCCTTTTCGGGTTGCTCCTCGCTTAAAGCCCTTGAATATAAGGCGTCGGCTACGGCTATTCCCGACAAGCTGCTCCTTGGCTGCTCGTCACTTTCGGAATTCAGCATTCCCGCCACCGTTACCTCGCTTGGCAACGAAGCGTTCTTTGGCTGCTCGTCGCTGAAGTCCCTGACTCTCGGCGAGGCGGTCGAAAGCGTCGGCGTCGGAGTAATCGGCGGCTGTACCTCGCTTGAAAGGCTTTCGGTCTATAAGCTTCCCGAGGGTGTGACTCCGCTTACTATGTGTGCGGGGGAGCCGCTTCTCTCGCTTAAGCTCGTGAGCATATCGCGCGGAGATAAGCTCGACGCGCACGCCCTTGAGGGCTTCACCTCGCTTAAGTCGCTGTATCTTCCGAACGAGCTTCTTACTATCGGAGAGCGCGCGCTTGCGGGCTGCTCCTCGCTTGAAATAATGAGCATTCCCTCCGGAGTCGGCACGATAGGAAAAGCCGCGTTTTCGGGCTGCTCCTCGCTGCCCTCGGTTGTAGTTCCCACAGGCGTCGGTGAGCTTCCCGACGAGGCGTTTTTCGGCTGCTCGGCTCTCGTTACGGCAGAGCTTCCGCGCGAGCTTAACAAAATAGGCAACCGTGCCTTTTCGGGCTGCACGGGGCTTTCGGGTATAAGCCTCGGTGACTCGCTCGTTACGCTTGGCGAGAGTGCCTTTTCGGGCTGCACCTCACTTTCATACGCATCTCTCGGCTCGTCGGTCGAGTACGTGAGCAAGAACGCCTTTTCGGGCTGCACCTCGCTCGGCTCGGTCAGCCTGCCCTCAAATATCAAGGCGCTTCACGACGGCGCGTTTTCGGGCTGTAGCTCGGTTACGGTTCTCACCGTGCCCTCAACCGTTCTTAGTATAGGTGAGGGTGTGTTCGAGGGCTGCTCGTCACTCCGTGAGCTTTCCGTAGCCTACTTTGGCGCAAGCAAAGACACCGACGGCGGCAAGGTCGCGTATCTTTTCGCCGACAAGGTTCCCGCTTCTTTAAGGAAGCTGACGGTCACGGGTGCGTCGGAAATAAAGACGGGTGCGCTTGACGGTCTTTCCTCGCTTGAGGAAATAGTGCTTACCACCTGCACGGTGACTGAAATTGACTCCAGCCTGTTCAAGGACCTTGAGTCGCTTCGCAAGGTGCTTCTTCCTATCTCGGTTGAAAAAATTGAAGAGAGCGCGTTCTGGGGCTGCACCTCGCTAGTCAGCATCAATTTCCCTGAGTCACTCCGTGTGATTGAGGACAGGGCGTTCTACCGTTGCTCCTCGCTTTCTGCGCTTTCGCTTAATACGGGGCTTAATTCCATAGGAATAGGCGCGTTTGCGTTCTGCTACGAGCTTAGCTCAGTTTCCATTCCCGCCGGCGTTCAGTTTATAGGTGACGGCTCGTTCCTTGACTGCCGCTCGCTTGCCTCGTACAGCGCACCCTTTACGGGAATCAGCAAGAGCGCACCGAGGCTTATGACCGTATTCGGTACGGAGCCTGAGTCGCTTAGGAAGATTACCGTAACCGACGGCGATACCGTAGGCAGTGAGGCGTTTCTTGGATTTTCTCGCGTTACGGATATTACGGTACCCGCGTCGGTAAAGAGCATAGGTGACAGCGCCTTTTCGGGCTGCTCGTCGCTTGTGAGAGTCAATATTCCCACCGTTTTGAAATCAATAGGCAAGAGCGCGTTTTCGGGCTGCTCCTCTATAAAGGCTATTTCACTTCCCGAGCAGATGACCGATATAGGCGAGGGCGCCTTCGCCGGCTGCTCGTCGCTCGGCGTCCTTGAGCTTCCCTTCGTCGGACTTACGAAGCAGGAGCCGTCGCTCTTCTACTACCTCTTCGGCGACGCACCGTGGAAGGTGCCCGCCTCGCTTAAGACGGTTACGGTGAACGCTCCCGTTTCGCTCGTATCCCAGGCGTTTGCCAATCTCTCTTACCTTGAGGAAATTATCCTTGAGGGCGGAGTGAATGAAATCGGCGCGTTTGCACTTGCAAACTGCCCGTCACTGAGAAGCGTTACTCTGTCGGGCAATCTCACGGGCATCGGTAACGGCGCGTTTGAGGGCAGCGAAAGACTCCGCACCGTCGTTAATAAAACGGGCAAGGATATATCGGATATGCTCACCCGGTCCGGCGCAATGAATTACGCGCTTGCCGTTGCTTCGGACGAGAGTCAGCTCTCGTATGCGGTAAAGGACGGCTTTACTATGCTTCTTGCCGACGACGGCTCGTGGTACTTGGTTGATTACGATATTGCCGAGACGGGCAGCACGCTTATATTCCCAAGCTCCTTTGCTTTCGGCGCCGATGAGATTACCTCCTACAAAATCGCAAGCAGGCTTATATACGTGGACGAGAACCTTTCCTCAGAGGTAAAGAGCGTACATATTTCCTCTGCCGTATCCGAAATATGCGACAGAGCGTTTATGGGAAGCTACGTTACCACGCTCACCGCGGACGCAAATTCAACCCTTACCTCTATCGGAGCGAGTGCCTTCAGTGGCTGCCGCAGCCTTACGGTTGCTACCGTACCCGCGGCTGTTACCGAAATCGGTGACGGCGCCTTCGCAGGCTGTGAGAGCCTCGTGCTCGTTTATAATCTTTCCACTCTTGCAATTACCGCGGGCGAGGATAGCTTCGGCTTAGTAGCAAAGCACGCCGAGTCGGTTATCAGGCAGTCACCGCTTCCTATGACGACGGTGACGGTCGGTGATTTCGTCCTTGAGGGCGCGTACGACGTTTACTTCCTTAAGGAGTATATAGGCGACTCCTTCGTCGCGGATATAAGAAACCTCTCGGTAGGTAACGACGCTATAAGCAGCGTAATCATTCTTAAGGACGCATTCCGAGGCACGGGCGTACGCAGAGTAATACTCGGTGAGTGCGTGAGCCGTATTCACGACGGAGCGTTTGACGGAGCCTGCTCGATTTACGAAATAGTTTCACTCAGCACGCGTGTGACTCCCGACCTTGAGGAGCCCGACGGGTGCGGCGGCATAGCAAAATCCGCAATAAAGATATTCACCTCACCCGACGATGAATTTACCTACTATACCGAAGAAAACGCGACGGGACGCTTCCTCTTTGCCGTATGGGGCAGTGAGGTGTACCTCGTCGAGGCAGAGCCGCTTCTCGATACGCTCGTGCTTCCCGATACGGTTGGCACACAGACGCGTGACTACTCCGTATTCAAGACGGCGCTGTCTGCCGAGGAGCTTTCGGAGCTTACGCTCGTGCTACCGCTTTCGGTTGTAAACATTCACAGCGATATAACCGATAACGCGGCAAATACCACGCTTATGTACCTCGGTACACGGACGGAGCTTGCCGTTATCCTCGATGAGAGCGACTTTTTCAAGGTTCTTTACTATTCGGAGTGCGTTCACGACGATACGAGCTTTACGCTTGGCGAGGACGGAATGCCCACGACCGAGCGTACCGAAACCCATACCGTCACAGTCAGGGACGCAAGCTGCACGGAGGACGGTGAGATGCTTGAGAGCTGTGATATCTGCGGCGGTGAGTGGCAGCACGCGATTCCCTCGCAGGGACACAGCATGCTTCACGGCGTATGCACTGCTTGCGGCTTCCGCGAGAACGTGACGGTCACGGGTGACGACCTTGACGCCTACGGCTTCCTTTCCGTGAGCGGCAGCACACCCTTTACGCTTTCAGACGGCGTTATCTCGGCGAGCCTATCCTCAGCGTCAGGCACCTCGATTCTCACCGTATCCGCGCTTGACGGCTGCACGGTAAGCTTCGACTATGCCGTAAGCGGCGAGGGAGCATTCTCTTTCGTAATAAGAAAGGGCTCGACGGAGGTCGTTAAGCAAACCTCGGCTATCTCGTCACCGTACTCTATCTCGCTTACGCGCGGTGAGGCACTCGTAATAATGCTGAGCACCTCAGGCGCCGAATCGGCATCGGCAGCTCTTAGCGCGTTCTCTGTCGTCTACTCATAAAAATACCGAAAAAACAAGTCGGAGAAAATTATGTTAAAATATTCTAACGTCATTGAAAAGCTGACCTTTAAGCAAAAGGCGGCGCTTCTTTGCGATATTGCTCTTACCGAGGACGCAAGGTATGCGCGCCTCGGCATACCGCCCGTCAGAATCGAGGAGCTTGAGCCTCTTCTCACCCTCGGCGGTGACAGGGTTAAAATCAGCGAGCTTGCACGCTCCTATGACACGGTGGGAATTGAGGAGCTGGTTTACTCCATTCTCTCGGTGACGGGCGCAGGCAAGGGCGTGATTTACACGCTCCCCGCACCGAAGCCCTGTATGCTGGACTCGTTTCCCCGCTCGGTATCCGAGGACCCCTGTCTCAGCGCAGCGGTGCTCGGTGCGGTATCGAGAGGTGTAAAGCGCGCGGGCGGCTCGGTAATGCTCGACGGCTTCTGGCTCACACAGCTTGAGGCTGACTCGCTCGACCTCACACCCGATATGCGCGCAATAAAGGAGGCTATCGTAGCTCCCACGGGTCAGGCGCTCACCCTCGGTGAGTGCGATGCTCTGGCGGTAAGCTCTGCCCGTCTTTCGGGCGAGTACGAGAATATCAACCGTCATCTCGCCACGGTGGAGTCGGAGAAAATTACACCTAGAGGTGTAAGGCGACTTTCCTATGCAAGAACGGTTGACGATACGCTCCTCGCTCTCACACACGGAATTCTTCTTATCAAGGGTGTCGTAAGCGCGGTTGAGAACGCGCATATAAAATATGAAAGAATGAAGGCTGCCGTAGACAGCGGTCAGTACACCGCCTACGCGCTTGAGGAGGCTATCCTCGGCGGCGAGGCACTCAGTGACGAGCTCGTGGACTCCGCGCTCGACTCGCTTCTCGACTTCGTTTTCGAGTGTAACGGCAGGGGCTCTGCCGAGGCGGCGGGCGAGCTTGACGCGGCGCACGCGAATATGCGCGCCATGCTTGCGAAATCGTCGGTTCTCTTAAAGAACGAGGGCGGACGGCTTCCGATAAAATCGGCAGGCAGGGTTGCCGTGATCGGTGACGCGGCGCTTATCGGGGACAGGGAGATGAGCTTTATTCCCTCGCTCAGACGGGTGCTTGGCAGCGAGAGCGTATCGGTCGCGCGCGGCTACGATATTTCCGAGCAGAGAGGTGACTCGCTTTACGAGGAGGCAAGGCTTCTTGCCGAGGGTGCCGACACGGTGCTCCTCTTCCTTTCGGACGAGTGCCTTGGCGAGAGATTTGA
Source organism: uncultured Ruminococcus sp. (assembly GCA_964507065.1). Taxonomy (GTDB): domain Bacteria; phylum Bacillota; class Clostridia; order Oscillospirales; family CAG-272; genus UBA1740. The sequence continues at coordinate 11,568 of CAZDON010000053.1, forward strand.
CAGGACCCTTCCCGCAAACCAGATAGCCCTGCTTGAGCTTCTGTCACAGTACAGAGAAAAGCTGACCGTCGTACTCTCTGCCGCGAGTGGCGTTGATATGAGCTTCGATAAGCTCACCGACGCTATTATTCTTCACACGGTATCGGGAGCAGAGAGTGCCGAGGCGCTGTGTGAGCTTCTACTGGGAAGGTGCTTCCCCTCGGGCCGCCTTGCAAAAACGCTCTACTACCGTCCTGACGAATATTTCAGGGACATAAAGAAGCACAAGGAGCGCGGCTATACGAAAACGGGCGTGTTTATGGATTACAGGCTCTACGGTGACGACGCTTCGGTAGGATATCCGTTTGGCTACGGTCTTTCGTACGGTAAGGTCGAGTATTCCTCACTTGCCACCGAAAAGGGATGCGTTACGCTGGACGCCTCTACGGATGCCAAGGTCGCTCACGACGCGGTAGTGCAGATTTACTTTTCAAAGCCCGATTCGGCGCTTGCAAGACCGAAAAGGGAGCTTAAGGGCTTTACCCTCGCGCATCTGTCGCCGGACGGTGCGACACACGTAGACCTCCCTCATTTTCCGCTTGAGGTGTACGACACGGCAACTGACAATCTTTTCGTTGAAAACGGTGAGCACACCGTCGAGGTCTGCGAGTCCTGCGTTGACGCAAGGCTGACTGCCACTCAGTTCTACAACGGCTGGCGGCTGTCGCACAGCAACGCAGCGATAAGTGACTTTTTACAGAACGAAAGCAATATTCGTGACAAGAATTTCTATCTTGAGGCAAGGAGTGCTAATATGAAGGTATTTAAAACGACACAGACAATAGCAATAGCCGCTTTTGCTATTGCGGTGGCGCTTGCGGTAGCGGCGGTGCTTATGCTGTCGCTCGGAGCAGGCTTCACGGTGCTTATGGCGGTGCTTGCCCTCTGTGCGGCGGGCGGCGGTGCGTATATGCAGCTCCGCGCTCTTAAG
>CAZDON010000054.1:0-12441 GCA_964507065.1 uncultured Ruminococcus sp.
ACCTTATCGCAGACGATAAGTTAGTCAATAACGTATATTCGTCGCTCATTAATCCTTACAGCTATATTTCATATCTGCCCTGTGCTATCGTTATGTTCTGCTGCGATATCATCGGTGCTGACTTTGTGCTTATGATGATGCTCTCTAGGCTCGTCAACGTTCTTATATATGTTTGTGTAATCTACACGGCGATAAGAAGGGTGCGAAGCGGAAAGCTTATATTCCTCACCATATGCTTCGCTCCTATGCCGTTTTTGCTGGCAAGCTCGTTTTCATACGATTTCTGGGTAAACGCGTGGATAGCGCTGTTCTTTGCGCTGTTTATTACGGTTCTTCAGGATAAGGAAAGACGCTTTACCCTGAAGGATGCGATTCTTATTTCGCTCACGGCATTTTTCGCCTGCGGTCCCAAGGCAATTTACTGCGTGCTTATGCTCCCGCTTTTCTTTATTCCAAAGGAAAAGTTTGCCACGAAGAGAGCGTGCCGTATCTTTAAGCTTATCGCCGCACTTACGTTGCTTCTGATTCTTCTTTCGTTTTTGCTTCCGTTTGTCGTGGATATGGATAGCCGCACCGATAACAGAGGCGGTGCCGACGTAAATGCGGCAGGACAGATAAAATACGTGCTTACCAATCTCTTTACCTTCTTAGGTATGCTTATAAGATTCCTTGGTAATTTCGTGTCGTTCGGAAATGCCTCATCGGAAATGGCGTCTTACTTCTATCTCGGCTTCCCCTCGGCAATATTCGGCTCTTTTGCGATAGCACTTATTTTCATAGCGGCGCTTTTAGATAAGGACGAGGCGGATTTGTTTGATAGGCGTTACCGTATCAAGCTTACGGCGTGTGCATCGTCGGTTATTACGCTTGCACTTGTAGCGGCGGCGCTTTACGTGTCTTTTACACCCGTTGGCTTCTACACTGTAAACGGGTGCCAGTACAGATATATTATTCCGACGCTTATCCCGTTTGCCTACTTCGTTGGCTCTGGTAGAATAAGGCACGGCTTTAATAAGCATCACTTTGAATGTACTGTGCTGTCGTGCGTGATGCTTAACGTGCTCATTACGTTCTATAATATCGTTATAGGGGTTTTGATTTAGTTCTGAGGAGTAAAGTATGAATGATGAAAGGCACGTAGTTGCCAAAAATGTTGCCTGGAATACCTTCGGCTCAATATTCTATCTTGCGTGTCAGTGGCTTCTCAGCGTTGCCGTCGTTCGCTTTTCACCTGAGGCTGACAGCTATGTTAATGCAGGCGTGCTGTCGCTTGCGATGTCGATTACGGGCGTATTCTTTATAGTAGCGCTCTTTAACGTAAAAAATTTTCAAGTGACAGCTACGGACGGTGAATTTTCAGACGGTGACTTCGTCCTTCACAGATTTCTTTCGTGTGGCTTGGCTTTTGTCGGCTGTGCTGCGTTCACTCTTTGTATGGGGTACGACAGCTATACGACGCTCGCCGTGATTGCCTATATGCTTCTTAAGGCAATCGAAGGAGTTATTGATGTATATCACGGTGCGGCACAAACCGTATGGCGGTTGGATATTGCGGGCAAATCCTTCGTAATGAGGGGAATTGCCCTGGTCGTATCCTTTTGTGCTGTTCTTATTCTAGGTGGACCGCTTCCGCTTGCAATTGTCGTAATGGGAGCAGTTTCCCTGGCTCTTGCGCTTATTTACGATTTTCCGAGAATCACAAGACTCAAGGGAATTAAAATAAGATTTGATAAGCGCCGTATTGTCAGCCTTACAAAAATATGTCTGCCGATGGTGTGCTACGGTATTTGCTCAAACGCGCTTTTTCCAATAGCAAAGCTCGTTCTTGAGGTTAACCACGGTGAGCAGATGCTCGGCTACTACGCCTCTGTATCGTCAATCGCAATGCTTGTGCAGGCGTTGGTATCCTTTGTTTTCTCACCGCTTATCAATCTGTTTGACGATGCGGTTAAGAAAAACGATAAGAGGGGCTTCTATAAGCTTTTACTTAAGCTTGTTGCGCTTCTCGTGGGAATCACGCTCGTCGCTCTTCTGGCGTCGTTGGCGCTCGGTGAGTTTGCTTTGACGCTTGTGTTCGGTGAGGCTATCCGCGAGTACGCATATCTTCTTTATCCCACTATAATCATCAGCTGCCTTACCGCGTTCGTGTGGCTGCTTGGAATGCTGCTCGTCGTGCTTCGCAGAATCGCTCTGCTTTGTATAGGCTCGGTGGTCGGTCTTTTGTTAAGCGCGGTGTTGTCCTTTGTTATGATACCAGAGTGGGACTATCTTGGAACGAATCTTTCCGTAATAATCGGCTTTGGATTTATATCGGTTTTCTATATAATAAGTCTTTTGAGTTGCCCTAAGATTAAGGCAGCTGGCAGTAGTATAATGGAGAATACAAATGGATAAAAAGAATGTTTGCCTTGTATCCTCTCAATATCTTCCTCATATCGGGGGTGTTGAGAATTTTGTCTTTAATCTCTCGCGTGAGCTCGCGGCAAAAGGTCATAACGTGACGATAGTCACATCTCTTAGTGAGGGACTTCCCGAATACGAGCAGGAGGGACGTATTGAAATATTCAGGCTTCCGTCGTATCAGCTTATGAACGGACGCTTTCCCGTGCTGAAGCCCCTTGGCTGGCGCAAAAAATTTGAGAGCGAGTTTGCAAAGCGTAGCTTTGACCTCGTGCTCGTCAATATGAGATTTTTCTTCATCTCGCTATATGCTGTAAAGCTTGCAAAAAAGCATAGAATAAGGTGTATAATGCTTGACCACGGCTCGACGCATCTTAATACGGGCGGTAAGCTTACCTCTATGCTCGGCGAGTGGTTCGAGCACTGGATAACCTGGCGTGAAAAGAAGCATTGCAAGGAATTTGCGGGTGTATCAAAGGAATCAATCCGTTGGATTGAGCATTTTAATATTAAGTCGGATATGGTGATAAGCAACGCAGTCGACGTTGACCGCTTCATGGGATATATTGAAAACCCCGTGCGAGGCTTCAGGCGTGAGTGCGGTATACCCGATGATGCCGTGCTTATTTCATTCGTAGGTCGAATGACGGTAGAGAAGGGTGTGCGTGAGCTTGTAAACGTCTTTAACCGCTTGGCAGCTGAGCGCGATGACGTATGGCTTCTTATGGCGGGCGACGGATACCTTAAGGACGAGCTTGCTCCGATAAAGCACGAGAGAGCTATATTCCTCGGCGCAATTCCCTCAAGCGAGGTTGCGTGCCTTTTGAATGAGAGTGACATATTCTGCTTGCCGTCTTATTCCGAGGGCTTTCCCACTTGCGTGCTTGAGGCAATGCTATGCAATACCTTCGTAATTACAACCTACAAGGGTGACGCCAAGGAAATAATAACCTCGAAGGATTACGGTATTATTCTTCCTGACAATTCCGAAGGTCCCCTTTACGATGCACTTGCGGGCGTGATTGACAAAAAGGAATACAGAGAAGAGGCGGCGAGGCTATGCTACGGTATTGTTTCGAACACCTATACGTGGCGTCATACCGCACAAAGGCTTCTGGATATTATCGGAGAATGTGACAATGGAAACTAAATTCAGCATAATTATCCCTGTATACAATTCGGAAAAGTATCTTAAGAGGTGTGTTGACAGTATTCTTTGTCAGACCTACGGAAGCTACGAGATTATACTTGTAGACGATGGCTCGACTGACAGCTCGCCTGCCATTTGTGACGGGCTCGCTGCGAGTGACGGTAGAATCAGGGTTATCCATAAGACGAATGGCGGCACGTCGTCCGCAAGAAACGCAGGGCTTGATGCGTCACAGGGTGAGTATGTAACATTTATGGATAATGACGACCTCTGGGTGGGCGGCAACGTGCTTTGCGATATTGCCGCTGAGCTTTCCGAGAGTGGGGCAGACGTTTTAGTCCACGAAAACGAGGTGTTCTGGCAGGACACGGGAAAGACTGTGACTCCGAGCCTTCGGCTCTCGCGCAAAGACGTGGTGGACAAGCCCCCCCACGAGGCACTGAGGGCAATTGTAGCTAGCGGAATGTTTTCACTGTTTTGCGTTTGGTCAAAGGTAATGAAGCGTTCACTTCTTGAGGAATACAAAATTCGTTTTCCTGAGGGAATGAGGAACGAGGATACCTTCTTCTGCGGTAAGCTCTTTACTTATGCGAGGTCGTACGATTATTACGAGCGGTGCTTTTATAAGTATGTCAAGGGGCACGCGGGCGCGCAGACCAAGGCAGGAATCAAGTATTCGCATTTGTCAGACCTTAAGAGAATATGCGTCGATTTCATGGAGGCGGTTAATTCCTCGGATATTGAGAGTGCACAAAAAGATGCCCTTCTTTGCTACATTGCATTTCCTTATTGCACATGGATGGGACAGTCCAGAATGGTTAAGGATAAAAGGGTGAGGGAAGACACAAAAATAATGAAGAAATACAGCTTCGTTATAGAGTACGACGCACATCCGAGTGTCAGGCTTATTAGGAAATTCAAGGCTTTGTTCGGCTATGGCTTAACCTGTCGTGCGCTTGCCCTTTATATAAAGAAAACAAATCATTTGTCGTGAGGTAAATATGGAAACTAAAACACTAATCATTATCCCCGCATACAACGAAAAGGAAAACATAGAGAGGGTAGTTGATAATATCATTGAAAATTATCCTGAGTACGACTATCTCGTCGTAAACGACGGCTCAAAGGACGGAACGGGCCGCATCTGCCGCGAAAAAGGCTATAATCACATCACTATGCCGCTTAACGTAGGTCTTACGGACGGCGTTGCCGCAGGAATGATGTTTGCCTATAATCACGGATACGACTATGCCGTGCAGTTTGACGGTGACGGCCAGCACGACCCTGCGTATCTTAAGGATATGATTGCGGCAATGGACGAGTGCGATATCTGTATCGGCTCACGCTTCGCTACCGAGAAAAAGCCCTTTACCGCAAGAATGCTCGGAAGCAGGCTCATCTCATTTGTAATCAGGCTTACCACGGGTAAGAAGATAAAGGACCCCACGTCGGGAATGAGAATGTTTAACAGAAAGATTATTAAGATTATGGCTACCACCGTAGATTACGGACCTGAGCCTGATACCGTTGCCCACCTTATAAGAAGCGGCGCGCGCGTAAAAGAGGTTCAGGTTAAGATGTACGACCGTATCGCGGGCGAGAGCTATCTTAACCCCATAAGGTCGATGAAGTATATGATACATATGTTCTTCTCGATAATCGTTATTCAGTGGTGCAGAAAAAAGCATAAGCTCGATGGAAAGGACGGTAAATAAAAATGTCACTTACCTTAAGAATTGTACTCGTAATTGCCTGCGTTATCGCAAGCGCCTACACACTTCGCAAAATCAGAAAATCACAGCTTAACGTAGACGATGCGTTCTTTTGGATTTTCTTCTCGCTGATACTTCTTCTTATCGGTATTTTCCCCGGCATCGCAGAATTTTTCTCTCAGCTTCTCGGAATAGAGTCACCGTCAAACTTCGTGTTTATGGTTATGATATTCTTGGTTCTCTTTAAGCTTTTCTCGGTTGCTATTGATATTTCGGTGCAAAAGCACAGACTCAATAATCTTATACAGCGTCTTGCTATAATGAATTATGAGAAAAAGCAGGAGGATATCGATCTCATCAAGGCTGAAATACTTGATTTCAATGAAAAGGAAGCACAGGGCGAGGACAAATAAGCTATAGCCTAAAAGGAAAAAATCTCTCGGAGTTCCGAGAGATTTTTTCCTTTTTCAGTAATATGCGTCAGGGAATACCGTGGGAAATTTCGCGCTTTGTTGGCGTTGGTATTTTTGGGACGAATTATTAGCGCTCCCCCACGGTATCTATTTTATTTTTAATTTGCTATAATCGTTTTATTAAAGCAAATCAAAAGGAGTAGAGAATGTTTAAGTGTAAAAGGACGGTATGCACCCTTGTGCTGATGCTGTTTTGTTTAGGGGCTCTTCTGATAAGCGGTGCTGCCGAGGAAAAGGGGACGGACCTATCACTTCCGTATAGGGTGTCAACGGCATCATCGGTATCATCAGTACAGTATACGGTAACGGCAAGCGAGGGCGGATTTCTGGTAGATAACGGAGTGGATGGCACGGAGTATTCCGACCTCTCACTTGCAATAGACACTATACCGAGCGGCGCTGCGGTGAGGCTTGACGGAGTGTCCTACGACGGTACTCTTTATATCAGACGCGATATGACTCTCTTGGGCGAGCTTACTCTTAACGACGGCAGCCTTATAGCCTCGTCCTGCTCACTGACGCTTGACGGTGTTAGGCTTAATTTCATTGGAGGCTCTCTTTTAATAAAGGGGGCTGAGGTAACGATGACGGGCGGTGAGATAGCCTCGGACACGGACGGTGTCGTGCTTGACTTTTCAGCGTCCGACAGCTTTACTATGCGCGGCGGTACGATAGCAACGACAGGGTGCGCAGTCGTGCTGAAGCGCGGAAGTGCTAGTATAACTTCAGGGGAGATTACATCGGCGGCATCGTATGCGATTAGCTCCTCGGCCGTGCTTACCCTCGGTGGCGAGCCTCGCCTTATGGGCGCGGTATACGATATGTATATAAACGAGCCGCTTCTTGCATCTGGCGCGGGGTGCACACTCACTGATATCACGATCCTTGCCGATATGGATATCTCACGGGGGCTTTCAACGCCCGTCGTGCTTAATGCAGGCGTTGTCAGCTATGAGGACGTCAGGGTTTTCGATATGGAATATAACGAGTATTCACCGCGGCTTATCGGTGAGTGCTACGGAACGCTTGAGCGCGATTTTCTCTCGGTGCATCTGCCGTATACGCTGACGCTTTTTGACGGGAGCACCAAGCTTTCAGAATACGAATACTTAAGAGGCGAGGTGCCTGCAAAGCCAACCGACCCTACGAGGGAGGGCTACGCCTTCTTGGGCTGGTACAGTGATTATAGCCTGAAATGTGCATTCAGCTTCAGCGAGGGAATGAGCGGCGACTTGAATATCTTTGCCTCGTTCAGCCTGCTTCCGCCTGCATACGATATACTTCCTCTTGATTTTATCTACGACGCAAAGCCGAGGGAGCTTGCCCTCTATGGCGTATCGCATCCTCTTGACGCTTTGGGCAGCTTCAGCTACGAGTGGTATAAAAACGATTCCGCTATAAACGCTGTGGGCGATAGAATTTCCGTCAGATATACTGGTGACTCAGGAAGCTATAAATGTAAAATAACATTTGCATATATGGGAGATTTCGTGTCAGTTACAACTCCAGAGGTGGCTGTTAATATTTCAAAACGTCAGATTGAAGCTCCCAAGGATATATCGGTAGAATATACAGGTGCGTATCAGTCACCGACTCTTAACACGGACGGGCTTTATACGGTTGAGCAGGTGTCGGTGCGCGACGTTGGTGCTTATACGGTAGAGGTCCTGCTCACCGATTCCGTGAACTGTGAGTTTTCGGGAATCAGCTCTGCCTCGTGCAGCTTCATCTTTGAAATCACACGCGCTAAAAACTCATTTGACACCGCTCCCACTGTCGGTCGCGCGTTTGTCGGAGCGCCGCCGTCGGTTGACGCACGCGCCAGATTCGGTGAGTTCTACGTGGAGTATTTCGCGTCGGGCGCGTGGACCGCCAGCTACCCCGATGAGGTGGGCGATTATATGCTGCGCGCCGCAGTGGCACCGAGTCAGAATTACGAGGGAGCATACTCCGTCGCGGTAGCGTTTACGGTTGAGGCTGACGCGTGCGTTGGAATCGGTATCACGGTATCGCCGCTTAAAACTGAATATCTTGCGTTTGAAAAGGTGGACCTTTCGGGTGCTGAGATATTTGCGGGTTATCTCAGCGGCAAAAGACAGACGCTCTCTCACTCGATGATAACCGTTAATTATAATACGGGAGAGAGCCTTAGGGTGTTCGATAAATCCGTAACTCTTTCCTTTGAGGGGGTCAGTTTGCCGCTTTCAGTAAGCGTTTCCCCTCGCGAATACGATACCTCTCGTATAACGCTCGAAAAAAGCAGCTTCACTTACTCCGCAAGACCTCAGCGACCTACGGTGTCGTGTGATGTCGTCGGTCTTGACGGAATAGCGCTTGCCTATACCGTGCGAGGCGCGGCAACCGACGTCGGCACATACTCGGCGTATATAGATTTTTCAACCGAAAGCTTTAATTATATCACACCTAAGAGTATGGAGCTTTCATTTGAGATAATTCCGATGGATGTCTACGCCACCTTTGGCGAGGTCGCTTTTATTTACGATAAGCTGCCTAAGGTACCGTCTGCCCATATCGTCTCCGCTACGGGCGATACGGTTTATCTTCAGGTATCAGGAAGTGCTACTGACGCGGGCGAATATGTTGCGACCGCCATAGCCCCAAACGAAAATTACCGTATTCTTAACCCAAGCGTAGACTTTAAAATAGATAAGGCGCAGCTTGATTTATCGGGAGTCGTCTGGTCCTGTGATGAGTTTGATTACGACGGTGAGGTGCATACCGTAACGCTGTCGTGCCTGCCTGAGGGTGTCAGCGTAGTCGGTTATGCGGGGCGAAGTGCAACCGAGGCGGGCGAGTATCTTGCAACGGCATCTCTTTACTACGATACGAGAAACTATATATCGGACGGTTACCTTACACATAAATATAAAATAAATCCTATACGCTACGACCTGTCGGGGATTGCTTTTCTTGATGCAACCTATACCTATGACGGAAGCGAAAAGCACCCTCGGCTTCAGGGGCTTATTCCCAAGGGACACGACGGCTCCTCACCTGAGCTTACCTTCGTGGGTGCACCAAGTGACGCCACCGACGGCACGACGGTAAAGATAACCTTTGTAAGTAATAGCAAAAACTATATTGCACCCGATGCCGTGTATGCTACGGTCAGGATTCTGCCAAAGCAAATCGAGGTGGTGTGGAGCGGACTTGAGTTCGTTTACGACGGTGAGGCTAAGCTTCCGCTTGCGTATTCTCCCGAATGCACCGTTACGGTTTTTGGCGATGGAATTGACGCGGGCAGTTATATTGCAACGGCAAAGCCCGCAAGCTCAAACTTTGAAATAATAAATCCGTCGGTTGTCTTTACCGTAAAGCGCAAGAGAAATGCGTTTCTGGAGCAGCCGTCAATAGTCGGCGGCTTTGCGGGTGATGAGCTGCACCCCCTTGCAGCAGCAAAATTCGGAGTGGTCAGCTTCAGCTACTACGAGGATATATCGCTTTTAAAACCGGCGACGCTTCCTCTTGCGGCAGGTAGCTATTATATGGTGGCTTGCGTTGCTGAGGGTAAGAATTACGAGGGGATTATATCCGACCCGATACCGTTTACCGTAACGGCTGTGAAGCCGATATCTCTTACGGCAAGGCTGAGGAGCTCCTCGCTTATAGCGTACAGGGGGCTCACGGGCGAGGATATTGAGGCGTTTTATCTTAATAACAACGGAAGCTCAAGCGAGATACCCTTTGGGGAGCTTACACTATCCTATCAGAGTGCAGATTCGCCAAGGGTTGGAGATAACGAGCTTCATGTTAGCGCGGGTGGCTTTTCCTTCTCGCTTTCGGTTAATGTTCTTCGGGCGGATTACGATATGTCGGGTGTGTTCTGGACGGTGACGCGCTCAGTGTATAACGGTGAGATGGTAACCTCAACTCTTGAGGGCTTGCCAAGTGGCGTCAGCGTTTCGCTCTACACCTCAAATACGGGCAAAAACGCAGGCGTGTATCCTCTTTGCGCGACGCTTGATTACGATAGTGTTAATTATAATCCGCCCGTCTTACCTGCGGCGTATCTTACGGTAGAGAAAAGAACCGTAGCTCTGCCAGAGGATATGGTTTTCGTCTATGACGGACAAGAGAAAAAGCTTGACCTTAAAAACAGCGAATACTATCTCGGCGGTGTGCTTTGCGCAAGCTCGGCAGGGCGATATCTCTTGTCGGTTGTGCTGCTTGATGAGGAAAACTACCGACTCGACCGAGAGGGAGTATCACTAATCATTGAGCCGCGCCCGATAACACTTCGCGTGACGGATGAAAACGGCTCGTATATATTCGAAAGTGGGAATGCTGTGTCGAATGATAATCTTGGCATATCCACCTATGAAAAGGACGGAATTGTCTATGTAAGTGTACAAAATACGAACTATATTGCTGAAATTATACCGTTTGATATAACTCAAAACGAGAGTGATACCTGGATAGTGCTGCTTATTATTTTAATTGCAATGATTCTTGGCACGCTGCTTTATATTGCCTATATAAGACGAGAATCAATACTCGCATTTGCAGGTGCGCTTCGGGTGAGGTTCTTTACTAAAAGTCATAGGGGCGAACCACCTACCGACTCATCACCGAGGTCGTCAACCACTCTTCTTGCCACCGATGCAAGGTACGCCGACTCCGCAATAAGCGATTATCTGGCAAAAAGCCTTATCCGTAAGGGGCGTGAGGCTATATATACCACGGGTAATCTGAAATACACGGCTCTTCTGTGTGATATCTCACGCGCCTTTTCCTCATCGGATAAGGTCGATATTAATTCACTTAAGGCAAAGGGGATAGTGCCAGAGGGTTGCTCTTATGTCAGAATTGAGGGCGGAGGTGTCATTGATAAGGCACTTCATATTACGGCAGATAGCTTCTCGCTTACCGCTGTGAAAATGATTGCCCTGACAGGCGGTACGGCTACTAAGTCACGCACGAGAATTAAAAGAAAAAAATGAATCCTTCTTGATTTTTCGGGGCATCTGTGATATACTGTATTGGAAGTACAGTGAGTGTGAATTGCACCCAAGCGGAATTTATGATTTTGACCACGGAGTGTATTGAATTGGAAAACAAAAGGATTAATATCAGAAAGCTTACTCTTATAGCTCTCTTTACGGCAATAGTCGCTGTTATGCAGATGCTCGGAGGATTTATAAAATTCGGTCAGTTTTCGGTGACCCTCGTCCTCGTACCTATCGTTGTAGGCGCGGCAATGTGCGGTGTGGCTACGGGTGCCTGGCTTGGCTGTGTGTTCGGTATAATGGTATTTGCTACGGGAGATGCGGCACTGTTTCTTCAGCTTAATCCTGCGGGTACTATCGTCACCGTTATGCTGAAGGGTATTCTTGCAGGTCTTGCTGCCGCCCTTGTTTATAAGCTTCTTGAAAGGATAAACCGCTACCTTGCGGTAATTTCCGCGGCTATCGTTTCGCCTATCGTAAACACGGGAATATTCCTTATCGGCTGTAATCTCTTCTTCTACGATTCGGTAAGTCAGTGGGCGCTCGCGGACGGAAAGCCCGTCGGCGCTTATCTCATACTGGTTATGGTTGGAGCGAATTTCCTCTTTGAGATGCTCTTCAACGTCGTGCTTTCACCCGTCGCGGTAAGACTTCTTGACATCGGCAAGGGTGCACCCGAGAAAAATAATAACGACTAAAGATTTGGGGCTGTCACATATGCTATTTTGAGACAGCCTCATATTTTATATTTTGAGGACAGTATGAACAAACCGGAAATAATTTATAAGGACGAAAATATTGTTGTCGTAAATAAGCCTCACGGTATGCCCTCGCAGGAGGATAAGACGGGGGATAAATCGGTGCTTTTGCATCTTGCGGATATGCTTTCGTCAGAGGGAGAGTGCGCAGACGTCTATCCCGTCCACCGTCTTGACAGAGGCGTCGGTGGGCTTATGGTCGTGGCAAGAAGCAAGCGCGCTGCTACGGAGCTTACGAAGCTTATACAGCAAAGGACGCTTCACAAGGAGTATCTCGCAGTAGTATTCGGTGCGTGCGAGGGTGGAAGCTACAGCGATTATCTTTACAAGGATTCCGTGACGAATAAATCCTACGTAGTAAAAACGAAGCGTGCAGGCTCAAAGCCGGCGCTGCTTAATGCGTATAGGCTTGCATCGTCTATGCTAGAGAGCAGAGATGTAACGCTGCTGAGAATTGAGCTTCATACGGGAAGACATCACCAGATACGCGCACAGCTTTCCTCAAGAGGCTATCCGCTCCTCGGGGATAAGAAGTACGGCGGCGCGTGCGTATGCCTACGCTCTGTCGCACTCTTTTCTCGTCGCCTGCGCTTTTTTGCGTTTGGCAGGGAATTTGACTTTTCTCTTTTGCCAAGGCTTGATTCCTTACCGTTTTCACTTTTTGAAAAGGAGCTTTCGACCTATGAATAAAACGGAAAAGCTTTACTATACCGACGCTTACGTAAGGCGCTTTACCGCAAAGGTTCTATCAGTAACCGAAGAGGGCGGAGGATATAGCGTCGTTCTCGACAGGACCGCATTCTTTCCCAAGGAGGCGGGGCAGTGCGCTGACGGGGGCACCGTTTCGGGCATACCCGTCCTTGACGTAAGAGAAAACGGCGGAGTAATATCACATATTCTCGAAAGAAGCATAGAAATCGGCACGACGGTGGAATGTGAGCTTGACTTCGCTCCACGCTATGAGAGAATGCAGTGCCACAC
>CAZDON010000055.1:0-12392 GCA_964507065.1 uncultured Ruminococcus sp.
CGCTTGACGAGGGTGACTACTGGTGGTATATGAATCTTCGCAGATGGGGCGGCACCAAGCACGCAGGCTTCGGTCTTGGCTTTGAGAGAATCATTATGTACCTCACGGGAGTGTCAAATATCAGGGACGTTCTCCCTTATCCCAGAACCGTCGGCAACGCTGAATTTTAAATAAATAAAGACAAATCGGACGCATCGCGTAGCACACAGGCTTATATATGCCGGGTGTGCAGTGATGCGTCTTTTTTGACCTATTTGACATAAATGTAAACTATACATTACATTTAATCGACTCGAAAATTTGGGTTTAAGCCGTGAAAACGGATAAAAAAGGATAGAAAAGGGTCGGATTTTGCTCAAAAATGACTTTAAATTGTAGAAAATGCATAATTTTCGCAAAATTCTTTATAAAATGTGCTAAAAAATTAAAAAACATATATATTATTTTATAAAATATATTGACTATTGTCAAAAAAATTTGGTATAATAAAAGAAAAAGCCGCGAGGCAGAAAAGGGGCAAATATGAACGATTTATATGTATCAGGCATCGGGACCGCAGGTCTTGAGCCTAACGAGCAGATCAAGAGAAGAATTGAGGAGTCAAAGACTGCTATCAAGAACGACCTTCCCAAGTATGAGGCACTTGTTGCTGATATGAAGAAGGTTGCGAAGGATCTTGATGAAAAGCAGAAGAGATTTAACAAGAATCCCGGTCCTAAGACTACTCCCGACCTTCAGATTGCAAAGGCAAGATACGCAAAGAAGAACAAGGAGTGTGCAGACGTTCTTTCCCGTCTTGAAACCAGAATCGCTGACGTAAAGGCAGACTGGACGAAGCTTGTTGATCAGCTCAACGTTACCGAGCCTAAGCGCGGCAAAAAGGAAGAGAACGAGTATACGAAGTACATAACCGATATCGAAGCTAAGAAGGGCAAGCTTGATCAGGCTCTTGCATCTGCCGGTATCGTTATCGAAAGACCTGAGGCGGTTAAGTACGAAACACCCGTGGCAGAGGCAGAGCCCGAGGTTGAGGTAGAGCCTGAGGTTGTTGGCGAGACTGTTGCACTTGAGGAGCTCGAGCCCGAGGTTGAAGCAGAGCCCGAGACTGAGGCAGAGCCCGAGGTTGAAGCAGAGCCCGAGACTGAGGCAGAGCCTGAGGTTGAGGTTGAGCCCGAGGCTGAGGCAGAGCCTGAGGTTGAAGAGGTCGTTGAGGTTGAAACCGAGGTTGAGGCAGAGCCCGAGGCTGAGGCGGAGCCTGAGGTTGAGGAAATCTACTCCGAGGGCAGAGCAGGCGTAAACCTTGCTCCCGTTAATCTTGACATCACCGGCGAGGTTGAGAACGCCGTTAGCAAGGCTATGGATAAGTTCTCCACCACTCTTGACGCAAGAATTGAGGAGTACTTCGCAAGCTATACTCCTGCGGTTGCAGTTGGTGCAGCAGGAATTGCCGGCAGCACCGAGGCAGCAGAGCTTCAGTCCAAGATTGCAGACGACGAGAAGTTCCTTGCAGATAAGCTTGCTAGCATCGTAGAGGTTCTTAAGGGACTTAATACCGCAATGGCTACCGTTACCGCTGCATACGCAGACCTTGACGCTAAGTTCAAGCGTGCGGTTGACCTTCAGAAGCAGACCAACGATATGATGCGTCATACTCTCCGTGAGCAGCAGGGTGTTCAGGTAACTCAGAGAGTTATCAACCAGGATCAGCTTGAGATAGTTGAGGCTCAGGAGGCTATGGCAGAGGCTCAGAAGGCAGCTGTTGAGGAGCAGGCAGCTCTTACCGAGGCTCAGGCAGCTCTTGCAGAGAAGCAGAATGCCGTTCTCGAAACTCAGATGTCGCTCGACGCCGCTATGAAGGGCGTAATGAAGGAGCAGAAGAAGGTTATCACTCAGCAGGCAGCTATCACCGCCGAGAGCGCAAAGCAGCTTGAGGCTCAGGCTGCTATCAAGGATCAGCAGGCAGCTATTGCTGAGGAGCAGAAGGGAATGCTCACCGCTCTTAAGCAGACTCTCAAGGATCAGAAGGCAGCAGCTGCTCGCCTTACCGAGGCTGCAGAGCTCCAGCGCGGAGCGCTTGACGACGTTAAGGAAATTCTCAAGGGTACTAAGTCTACCTCACAGAAGACCTCAAAGCGTCGCCCCGCAGCTGAGGAATAATCAGAATATTTCATCAAGGGATAGGTTGATTTCATCACAAAGTGAGTTCAGTATCCCGTCGAAGTCGGACCGTTTCGGTCCGACTTCTTTTTTGTCATCAAGTGAAGAGAGCAAAAGCCGACCGTCCTCACCGCACCTTGCCCTTATTTCAAGAAGGAGTGCTTGGTGCTTGTCGGAGCTGTCTGAAAGCACGGCCGGTACACTCTCTGCAAGCGAGAGAATTGCTCCGTGGAGTCTTTCGGTGATAACCAGACGCGCGTCTCTGATAAGAGCTATAAGCTCCCGCCCGTCTTTTACGGGGTGATAGAGAAGCCCAAGCCTTCGGCACGCACCACGGACCGCGACGCCGTCCTCTTTTTCAAATACCGTGCATACGATAATGCTTTGGCAAATATCCCGCGCAAGCTCATTTGCTAAGGACAAAGCAGAGTCCCCTGAGCTTTTCGCAATAACGAGAATATAGCCGTCGGAGTTAAAATTGCACCTCTCGTCCCTCACCCTGTAATGAAGAAAGCATATATCCGGCATAAGACGGACTTCTTTGCCCCCAAGGCTTGAAAACAGGGCTCTGTCGTATTCGGTTCTTGCGCCTATGAGGTCGGCACATCTTACGGCACGCCCGGCAAGCCACCTGGCAAGCCTGCCGCGAAGAGCACCGATGCCCGACGAGAGAAAATATATCCTCATTCCCATAGCCCGTGCAATAAAGACGAAGAGCGAGTAAAAGAGGAGTGACGCCGTGCTGCTTTCGTTTTGCAGGAGGTTACCGCCACCGAGTATAAGCGCGTCGCTGCGGTGAAGCGCCGTCAGGATTCTATGGGGACTTGTCCTCGATATTTGCCTGACTCCGACCTCGGCGCGGGGTGCGCGGGATGTGAATGCGTAAATATCAGTAACTCCGCGCGCGGAGAGCGCCTCGGTGAGATATTTGAGAGTAAGCTCGTCACCGAGATTTCCGAATCCGAAATATCCCAGCACCGAAACCGACGGATGCCACCCGACGCGTCTGTACGCATCATACGCATCATCTCTCATTTTCTTGCTGGAGTATAGCGAGCTTACAAGCTCGTATTGCATATCCGAAAGCTTCCTTCTTGCTTCCTTGCTTTCAAGAAGTGATAAAATATCCCGAAGAAGAATCTCAGCATTTGATTTTGGAAATCCCCTTGCGCAAAGGTTGGTTTTGACGAGATTTGTAACCGTTTCTTTACATAATATGCCCCCGTACCCGTCATTTCCCGCAATAACGGTAGGCGCGCCAAGCGCCATTGCCTCTAGTGCCGCGCGGCTCACACCGACGAACACAGTGCTCGCTGCCACTACTCGCTCAACCTCTCTCACACCGCCAAGGAGCACTACGGCACGCCTGCCGATTTTTTTATTAGTTTTCTCTGCCAGCGAGGAAAGCTCCTCGAATCGCTCTCCCGTGCCTGCGATTTTTATTTCGAGCGTAGGGTAGGCGGCTGCAAGCCTCGGAGCAAGCTTGGTAAGAAGAAAAGCCGCGTCCGCGCGGTCGCGGTCGAGCCTTGATGCGTGAGTAATGATAAGGGCTTCTCCCTCGCCAAATCTTCTGAAGCGGCTTTGGTCAATGCCGTTTCTCGTAATACCGATTTTCTCTTCCGGTATCCCGAAGCACCTTACGAGATGCTCCTTAATGTCCTCGCTGACGGCAAGCGTGTAATCTCCGAAGTAGGAAAGCCGACCGACGCCCGAGCGTGCAAAATCGAGGTGTGCCGTAACGACGATTTTAGGGAAGCTATGCCTGCGTGATATTTTTGCAAGATATGCCGTAAGACGGGTGTGCGCGTGAACTATCTCGCACTCCCTCATATGCTTCTTTATAATTTTTCTTGCCCTCCTGATGCTGCCGATATCTCTTTTGTCAAGCGGTGCGCGTACGCATCTGACACCGAGGCGCTCAAGGTCAGCCTCATACACACCGCCTGCGCTTATCAAGGTTATATTTGCGCGGGAGTTAATTAGCTCGGTTATGAGCGTTACTACGTGCGTTTCGGCACCGCCGAGCGACAGCGTGTCGCAAAGCATTAATATTCGCATATCGTTTTCCTTACAAAAAAGCACCCGCCTTCGGTTTTGCTTGACAAAGGCGAGTGCTTTATAGTATAATTTTTTTATAAGAGTTAAACTATTACGGGGTCACCGTCACCGTCGTGCTCAGCAGCGATAAGCTGGGCGTGGTATGAGTCGATTACCGCGCGCTCAAGCTCGGTACGGAACTGAGAATTGATGGGGTGAACGATATCACGGTAGCTTCCGTCGGGGTTCTTTCTTGAGGGCATAACGATAAAGAATTTCTCGCGTGCGTAGATGACCTTGATATCGTGGACGGCAAGGCAGTCGTCGACGGTTACCGAGGCTACCGCCTTCATCGGTCCTTCCTCAAAGAATTTTCTGATCTTGATGTCTGTAATCTGCATAATAAAAATCCTTTCACTTAAAAATAACGTTTTTTAAAATTACGAATATATTATACTATAATTTTGTGACGAATATTCATACAAATAGCGGTCTTTTTTTAATTTTTTGTGTACTCGCGTGAAATTTTAAATGTACAAAAAGTAAACGGGAGAGTGAATAGTATAATATACGGTCGAAACGGTGAAAAGACAGTCGAATATGCTAAAGGAATATTAAACCGTGGCGCGTGTCGGGTTTATCTCATAGGTATCGGCGGCGTGTCGATGTCTGCGGTAGCGAAAATATTGCTTCTGCGCGGAAATACGGTCGGCGGCTCGGACGCCTGCGAGAGCGATACAACGCGTGCGCTGAGAGATGACGGGGCGCAGATAAATATCGGGCACAGTGCTGAAAACATACGCGACTTTTGCCCTGATATATGCGCATACTCACTTTCTATTTCCGATGACAATAAGGAATACCTATATGCAAAGGAAACGGGAATTCCGACCTTGTCGAGAGGCGAGCTTATCGGCGCTCTGTGCGAGCGGTACGGTACGAGAATAGGCGTCGGAGGCTCTCACGGAAAAAGCACCGTATGCGCTATGCTGTATTCAGCGCTCAGGGGCGGCGGTGCTTCGTCAGACCTGCTTTTCGGTGCTGATTATTTCGGCGAGGGTGCTTACGTGCCCGGCGGTGACGAAGCTATAGTCCTTGAGGCGTGCGAATACGGCAACTCCTTTCTTGACTTTAAGTGTGATATTGCCGTGCTTCTTAATCTTGAGCTTGACCACACGGATTTTTTTAAGGATATTGACGCCCTTTACGACTCCTTTTTGAAATTTGCGAGCGGAGCTTTTAGATGCGCGGTGCTTTGCTATGATGACGCACTCCTGATGAAAATCAAGGGATGCCTTGCGTGTCCGTGCATTACCTTCGGGAAAAATCTCGGCGCGGATATCCGCTACGAAAAAAAGCAGGGCAGTGCGAAAGAGTATTCCTTTTATTATAAGGAAAAGCCGCTTGCCGACTTGACGCTTTCCGTTATGGGAGAGCATAATGCGAAAAACGCCGCGGCGGCGCTCGCGGTGCTTTGCTCGCTTGGAATGGTAAACGGTGGGGCGTTGCGCGCGCTCAGCAGCTTTTCGGGTATCGGAAGAAGGCTGGAAAGACTAGGCACACTCGGTGAGGTCGATTGCTTTTACGATTACGCGCATCACCCAACCGAAATCCGCGCTTCGCTGTGTGCACTCATGGACGAGGGCTACCGCCAAATAGGGGTCGTGTTCAGACCGCATACTTATTCGAGAACGCAGAGCCTGCTCCCTGAATTTGCGAGCGCACTTTCGCTATCCCACCACGCGTATATAATGGAGGTTTTTGCTGCACGGGAGGAGTTTACCGAGAGCGTCAGCTCTCATATGCTGGTAGAGAAAATACGGGAAATATCGGGAAATGCAAGCTATCTTACTCCGCGTGAATGCGAAGAAATAATTGACGTAGGCTCACTCGACGCGCTCGTGCTGATGGGAGCGGGTGACGTGTCAGAGGTAATGAGGTGGCTTCTCTCAAAAAAGAATTTTGTGAATGAAGATAAGAGGGGGTGGAAACAATGAAGAAAAGACTTATAATCAGCGCCTGCCTTCTGGGGGCTGCTACGCGCTACGACGGCAAAAGCGTAGAGGTGCTGGATAAGGCGGTGCTTGACTCCCTATCTGAAAAATACGAGCTCGTGCCAGTGTGCCCTGAGGTTCGCGGCGGACTCCCGACACCCAGGACACCCTCTGAGCGCGTAGGCGACAGGGTGATTATGCGCGACGGAGTCGACGTAACGCAGGAGTTTTCAAGGGGTGCCACACAGTGCCTCGCTCTTTCGCTTGACTGTGTGGCGTCAGCCGCGCTTCTTAAGGAAAGAAGCCCCTCTTGTGGGGTAAATGAGATATACGACGGCAGCTTCACGGGACGGAAAATAAAGGGAAAAGGCGTATTTTCCGAGATGCTGTGTGAAAATGGCATTGCCGTATTTTCGGAAAATGAGGTCCTTGAGCTTTTGGAATAAGCTCTGCA
Organism: uncultured Ruminococcus sp.; assembly: GCA_964507065.1. Taxonomy (GTDB): domain Bacteria; phylum Bacillota; class Clostridia; order Oscillospirales; family CAG-272; genus UBA1740. The sequence goes on from CAZDON010000055.1 coordinate 6,643, forward strand.
AACAACTTAAATGTAAATAATTATAGTCAAGGAGGTGTAAAAAATGTATTTAAGAGATGCCGAGTCAATGGGTGAGCTTTTGCACGACGTCGATGAAGCCAGAGAGCATATAGAGGAGCTTGTCAGCACGAAGAGCTATCAGCGGCTTTCGCTTCTTCTTAAGGATATGCCCGCTGTCGATATTGCTGAGCTTTTAGACGGGCTGTCCCGCGAGGCGCGAGGGGTTGCCTACCGACTTCTTCCAAAGGAGCTTGCCGCCGAGGTGTTCGTAGAGATGCCCTCGGAAATCTGCCGCGAGCTTATCGAATCGCTTACCGATGCCGAGCTTCGCGACACGCTTGCTGAGCTTTACCTTGACGATACCGTTGATATTATTGAGGAAATGCCTGCTATCGTTGTTAAACGAATACTCAAGCAGTCCTCACCCGAAAACCGCGCGCAGATAAACGAGCTTCTCTGCTATCCCAAGGGCAGCTGCGGAAGCATTATGACCACGGAGTACGTAAGGCTTACGCCCGATATGACGGTAGACGGGGCGCTTAAGCACATAAAGCGCGTTGCCATTGATAAGGAAACCGTCTACACCTGCTACGTCACCGATAAGCAAAGGCGTCTTATCGGTATAGTTACCGCAAAATCGCTTCTTCTGTCCGAGCCTGACTGTGAGATTTCGAGCATCACCGAGGAAAACGTAATCTACGCCACGACCTCCGAGGACAAGGAGTCTGTTGCGCTCAAATTCAAGAAATACGGCTTTATAGCGCTCCCCGTCGTTGATAACGAGGGCAGGCTCGTTGGTATAGTAACCGTCGACGATGCGATTGACGTTATGGCAGAGGAGGCAGAGGAGGATTTCGCGAAGATGGCGGCTATTACTCCGCCTGAGGACGAGTATCTCAGAACCTCTGCGTTTGGTCTTTTCCGCGCGAGGATTCCGTGGCTTCTGCTTCTTATGATATCCGCGACGCTATCGAGCACTATGCTCGGCTTTTTTGAGAGCATGCTTATCCCCGCGCTCGTGCTTTTCGTTCCAATGCTTATGGATTCGGGAGGAAATTCGGGCTCGCAGGCGTCGGTTACGGCAATCCGTGCGCTAAGCATCGGTGAGATAAGACCGAGGGACTGGTACCGCGTGGTATCAAAGGAGCTTCTCGTTGGAGTCCTTGCCGGTGCGTGTATGGCTGCCGTCGCGTTTGTAAAGATTATGCTGGTGGACCGACTTCTTATGAACAATCCCGCCGTCACCGTGTCGGTTGCGCTTGCCGTTTCGCTGACGCTCTTCGCTACCGTTTGCGTGGCAAAGCTCATCGGCGCGAGTCTGCCTCTTCTTGCAAAGACGGTAGGTCTTGACCCTGCGGTTATGGCGTCACCATTTATCACGACGCTCGTCGACGCGGTGAGCCTTGCGGTATATTTCGTTATAGCGGGCTATGGCTTCGGGCTTATGCTTTGACGGGCCGTCAGCCCACAGGAATAAACAATTGAAAGGAAACGGCTATGGCAAGGGCAGAGAATCAGAAGCAAAAGCTCCTACGGCTTCTTGAGATATTTATAAGGCGCACCGACGATGAAACTGGTCTTACTATGAACGAGCTTATTTATGCGCTGTCCGAGTATGGAATCGCCGCAGAAAGAAAGAGCCTTTACAGTGATTTTGTGCATCTTGAGGCGCTCGGATTTCCCGTTATACGGCTAGGCGGCAACCCGCCCGCCTATACGCTCGGTGAGCGTATCTTTGAGCTTCCCGAGCTTAAGCTTCTCGTTGACGCGGTTCAGTCCTCAAAATTCATCACCGCGGAAAAGAGCAAGGAGCTTATAGAAAAGCTTAAGGGCTTTGCAGGCGCGTCAAGCGCCGCTGAGCTTGACAGACAAGTGGTGGTTGAGGACCGTGTTAAGACCGAAAACGCAACTACACTTTACATAGTGGACTCAATTCACCGCGCAATCAATCAGGGAAAACAGCTGTCGTTTCAGTATTTTGACTACGATATAACTAAGGCAAAGCGGCTTCGCCACGACGGTATGAGATACGTCGTATCCCCAAAGGCGCTTATGTGGAGCGACGAGAATTATTACCTCGTTGCCTATGATGAGGCAGAGGGAATAATCAAGAATTTCAGAGTGGATAAAATGGTAAGGGCAGAGGTGCTCGACACGCTTCGCTCAATTGCCGCCGATAAGTACAGACTCAACCCTGCCGATTACAGCAGAAAAATATTCGCGATGTACGGAGGCAAGGAGGAGCTCGTTACCCTTGAGGTAAGGGAGCGGCTTTCGGGCGTTATCATTGACCGCTTCGGAAAGAGCGGCTCATTCTTCAAGACTCCCTTTGGCTTTCGTACTGCTGTAAACGTAATGGTCAGCCCGACCTTCTTTTCGTGGGTAATGAGCTTTGGCACGGATATGAGGATTCTCGCCCCCGCCTACGTAAGAGAGGCTTTTCTTAAGACTCTCTCTGAAATCCGCGACGTCTACTCGGAGGAGGGATATTGATATGAAACGCGCATATCACACGGTTGCCTTTGACCTCGACGGCACGCTTTCCGACCCTAAGAGGGGACTTACCTCGGCATTTCGCTACGCATTCCGTAAAATGAAAATTGACTACGGCGATGACTCGGTGCTTGAAAGCTTTATCGGACCGCCGCTTCGAGATGAGTGGATGCGCCGTTATTCGCTCACGAGAGATGAGGCTGAGGAGGCGGTAGCTTATTTCAGAGAGTATTACAGCGTGTACGGCTGGTGGGATAACGAGCTTTACGCGGGCATTCCGGAGCTTCTTTCGGCTTTACGCTGTGCAGGGTGCAGAATAGTTCTTGCGACGAGCAAGCCCGACGTTCATTCAAGAAAGATACTTAATCGCTTTAACCTGACGAAGTATTTCGACTTCTGCGAGGGCGCGTCCTTCGATACCTCACGCGAGAGAAAGTGCGACGTGCTGAGGTACGCTCTTGACAAGGTTGGCGTTACCGAGGACGACTACTCGGGAGTTATAATGGTAGGCGATACGAAATACGATATCGAGGGCGCGCGTGAGGTTGGCGTTAAGTCGCTGGGCGTGCTGTACGGCTACGGCAGCCGCGATGACCTCGTCCGCTACGGTGCCGACTATCTTGCAAGGAGCGTGGATGAGATTTATAAAATTCTATTCAGGGAATAAAAAGACAAAAGCAGAAACGACCATCAGGTCATCTCTGCTTTTGTCTTTTTATTAAGAAAAGATTACTTGTTCGCTGCCTTGGGAGCGATAACCTCTTCGCCCTTGTACTGACCGCAAGCCTTGCAAACTCTGTATGCAAGATTGTACTCGCCGCAGTTGGGGCACTTTACAAGGTTAGTAGGCTCTGCAAGCTTCCAAACGCTTGAGCGTCTCTTCATCTTTCTCGAGTGAGAGGTCTTTCTCTTTGGAACTGCCATTTTCTTTTCCTCCTGTTACCGAGTATGCTTATAACAGCATTCTCTTTATGTCTTAATTTATTAATCGTAATTATCCCCGTCCGAGCTCATCTTGTCAAGAAGCGCCTGGAGCGGAAGAAGCCTTGGGTCAATTTCCTTTTTTGCGCAGTCGCAGGTACCGTGGTTTAAGTTCCTGCCGCAACGCTGGCAAAGTCCAAGACAATCATCCTTACAGAGTATCTTTGAGGGAAACTCCAGCTCAAGCTGCTCGTAAAGCTGCTCGTCAAGGTCGAGGAATCCGTCCTCGATTATTTCATAATCGTCGAGTCGTTCCTCAGGTATGTCCTCTACCATATCCTTTGAGGCGACGGTTTTCTCAAGGTCAAGGGCGAAACTGCCGTTTATCGGCAGAAGACATCTCGCGCAGACGGTAGAGTACTCCACCGAGAGGGAAAGAGTCAGCTGCATATATCCCGCAGTGTTGGTGATTCGTCCCGTAACCTTCATGGGAGAAGGAAAACTTACACCGTAAAGATATGCGGAGGTGTCGTCAGAGAACCTATCAAGCGAAAGCTCGTAATCGAACGTCAGGAGCTTATCCCCCGACAGAAGCGGTCTTAAATCAAGCTTCACACCCGAAAACCTCCGTTTTTTATATCCCGATTGTGAGTCGGAACACGCTTTTGGAGTAGTTTAGGCTACTTTGCCCAAAATCGTACACTCTATTATAAGACTTTGAGATTTGTTTGTCAAGAGCTTTTTCAAATTTTTATTTTTGATGATAAGGGGCGTGTTTTTCTTGACTTTTTCCTACGTGTGCGTTATAATCTATCTTGGAAAATAAAAATGAGAGGTGTCCTGAAATGAAGCTTATTATTGCCTCAAACAATGCGCATAAAATCAGGGAAATCAAGGAAATACTGAAAAGTGAGTTTGACGAAATCGTGTCGCTTAGCGAGGCGGGAATTTCTCATGAAACCGTTGAGGACGGTGAAACCTTTCTTGAAAACGCAATGAAAAAGGCTCGGGAGATTGCCGAAATATCAGGCTGTGCCGCGCTTAGCGACGACAGCGGAATCTGTGTTCACGCTCTCGGTGACGCCCCCGGAGTATTCAGCGCCAGATACGCAGGTGAGCACGGCGACGATGAAGCAAACAACGACCTCGTCTTAAAGAATCTTGCGGACAAGCACGACAGGTCGGCACACTATACCTGTGCCGTCGTAATTGCCTATCCCGACGGCAGTGAGGTGCACGCTGAGGGACGGCTTTACGGCACTATTATAAAAGAGCGTCGCGGTACTCACGGCTTTGGCTACGACCCACTTTTCGTCCCCGACGGAGAGACGAGAACGGTGGGAGAAATGAGCGACGTGGAGAAGAATGCTATCAGCCACAGGGCAAGGGCGCTTCGCGCGCTGCTTGAGTTGTTGAGGTAGGCTATGGAAATATTCTTTGCAGTGCTTGAATACGCGGGAATCATTGCCTTTGCCGTAACGGGTGCTATGATTGCCGTTGATAACGAGGCAGACCTCGTAGGCGTCGTCGTGCTTGCGCTAGTCACATCGTTTGGCGGCGGAATTATGCGCGACCTGTTTCTCGGTCACACGCCGCCGAGATTTTTCACCGATTACGGTGCTGAGATATCCGTTGCGATAATGAGCGCGCTTGCGGTGTTCGTTTTCGCGAGAATTTTTAGCAAAAGCTTTATTGAAAAGGAAAAGCGCATCAGCTCCATCGTTAATATTTTTGACGCGCTCGGACTTGGTATTTTCTCGGTTTACAGCGTAAATCTTGCCTTTGAGGCAGGACAGAACGCGCCTCTGGTGGCAATCTCAATGGGTATCGTTGCCAGCGTCGGTGGCGGTCTTATCCGTGATATTATAACGGGTGACGTTCCCTTCATTTTGAAAAAGCATATTTATCTTCTCGCCGCCCTTGCGGGAGCATTTGCGTACTACGCTCTCGTCGTATGGGTCGACGCAAGCATATATTTTGCGACGGGCATCGGAGTTCTTCTTACCTTCGTGCTCCGTATGCTTGCCACGGTGTTCAAATGGAATCTGCCGCGCGCGATAGATTTTGCCAGGCTTCGCGCCACGCGCGATACTGAATAATACATAATAAAAATTTTTAAAACCCCTTTACAACGGCAAAAAATTATGATATAATGCTTCTTGACCTATTGCTTGGCTTCAGGTATGGCCTCACTCCGTCATCGGTAAAACCCATCACGTAGTGCGTGCGCTTCACCCGCCTTTTGCTCGGCTTTAGGATAAATATTAAGAAAGGTGAAAAGAAATGATTTCAAAGGAAACCAAGACCGCCATTATCGCTGAGTACAAGATCAACGA
>CAZDON010000056.1:0-12284 GCA_964507065.1 uncultured Ruminococcus sp.
TCAAGCGCTCCTCGCGCCTTAACGGCGAGGACTTCTCATCGCTCGGTCAGGATTTTCTCGCCACCTCGCTTGAGGGGTACAGCAAGGCTACCTACGTTATTTGCGACAGCCGCGAGGATATCACGGGCGAGGAGGCGTTCTCATTTACCAAAATGGGAGCGCGCGGCATAATCTCCCTTGACGGTGACCTTGACGCTGAGGTTTACGAGGCGTGCGACGTCGCGTACAGACAGGAGGGTATGCAGAAGCTTGCCCGTGAGAACCGCGTGCTCGTCTACAAGACCTATCAGTCTATTAACGAGGATGGTGACACGGCAGAGATTTGCGTGTACGGTCTTTCTCTTAAGATTTCCGCGTCCTCGACCGACGCCAAGTACATACTCGACGGCGTGTCAAAGCCTAATATTCACTTTGACGACGTTATAGGCGCTAAGGACGCTAAGGATGAGCTCGGCTATTTCGTCGAGTACCTTAAGAATCCTATGAAATTTATGCGTATGGGAGTAAGAGCGCCCAGAGGCGTGCTGCTTTACGGCCCTCCCGGTACGGGTAAGACGATGCTGGCAAAGGCGGTTGCGGGCGAGAGTGACGTAACCTTTATCGTTGCCGAGGGAAATCAGTTCATAGACTGTCATCCCGGCGAGGGTGCCAAGAAGATTCACGATATCTTCCGCACCGCAAGACGCTACGCTCCCTCGATACTCTTTATTGACGAGATTGACTCTATCGCAAAGGACAGAATGACCTCCTCCTCGTCTACGAGCTCCGATACGATAAACGCGCTTCTTACCGAGCTTGACGGCTTCAAGAGCGATACGACGCGCCCCGTGTTCGTGCTTGCTGCTACGAACTTCGGTGCCACGGCTGGTGGCGGATGCTCGCTTGACGCGGCTCTTATGCGACGCTTTGACAGAAGAATATACGTTGACCTTCCCACTAAGGACGAGAGGCGTCAGTATATAGAGATGAAGGTTCGTGCCAACAAGATAATTTCCCTGAGCGAGGACCAGATGGACTCCGTTGCCGAGCGCTCGGTCGGAATGTCGCTTGCCTCGCTTGAATCGGTAATTGAGCTTGCTATGCGTAACGCTATCCGCTCAAAGCTCGGCAGGGTTGGAGATGCGGAGTTTGACGAGGCGTTTGAAACCTTTGGCTTCGGTGAAAAGCGCGAGTGGGATAAGGATGAGCTTACCCGTACCGCGCGCCACGAGGCAGGTCACGCGCTTCTTTACTGGCTTGGCGGTGAAAAGCCCACCTATCTTACGGTCGTTGCGCGCGGCAGCCACGGCGGATATATGCAGCAGGACGGCAAGGAAAACAAGGGCAGCTATACCAAGGACGAGCTTCTCTCGGATATAAGATGCTCGCTTGGCGGACGCGCGGCGGAGCTCGTTTACTACGGAGAGCGCAAGGGACTTTCCACAGGACCGTCCGCTGACCTGAAGCACGCAAGCGCACTTTGCGAGAATATGCTTACCTGCTACGGAATGTACGAGGACTTCGGGATGTGCTCAAGGAGCGTGGGTCCGTTCTCCGAGGGTGATATCCGCGCGAGAATAAACGCGATACTAGGTGAGCAACTTGAGCTTGCCAAGAGGGCGATAGCCGAGAACCGCGCCGCTGTTGACGCGCTCGTCGAGGCGCTCGTCGATAAAAACCAGCTAAGACGCGAGGAAATAGACGCTATACTCTCGGCGCACGCAAAAAAATAGCTCATAATTTGAGATACGAATTGACTTGACAAAGGTGCACCCGCGGGTGTAGAATATAAGAGTAAGGTAAACGCCCCGTACGCTTTTTCGTCGGGGCACGCCTGAAACATATTTTTGAAAGGATTTACTTAAGACTATGGAAATCAGCGCTAAGAAAATATACGACGCTCTCGTAAATATGCTCAACGAGAGAGATTGGAATTTCCGTCAGGACGACGAGAAGCTTATGATTCAGGCTGTTATCAGCACTGACGATTTACCCGTCGACTTCATTATGAGAGTCGTTGAGGGACGCGACGTGGTTCAGTTCCGCTCGGTGCTTCCCATAAAGATGCCTGAGGATAAGAGAGTTGAGGGCGCAATAGCCGTCAGCGTGGCTAACTACGGAATGATAAACGGCTCGTTTGACTACGATATCAACGACGGTGAGATTGTGTTCAGGCTTACCACGAGCTTTACCGGAACTATGCTCTCAGACGACCTTCTTGAGAAAATGATATTGATAGGCTCCGGCACTATCGACAGATACAACGATAAGTTCTTTATGCTCGCAAAGGGTATGATGACTCTTCAGCAGTTTATCGAAAAGGAAAACGAGTAATTCCGTCGCTTGAATTTGCTTCGGATAGGTTTTCCGTGCCCGACGCCCGTTTGGGTGATGAGCTTTAAGCATAGCGACGCACGCCTGACGCACCAAGGAGGCTTGCGTCGCTTTTTATCAAATGATTTTTACGGGGGATTTATGGCTACGAATGACAATATGAATTTTGATATTCAGGGCGGTGAGCTTTTAAGCTGCGACGGGGATGAGCACCTTATAGATATCCCGGACGGCGTGAGGGTTATCGGCGAGGAATGCTTTATGATGTCAATGGCGAGCAGGATTACCGTGCCAAAGAGCGTCAGGGAGGTCCGCTCTGGAGCGTTTCAGTATGCGTCAAGGCTTCACGAGGTCTTTTTTGAGGACGGCACACGGGTCATAGAGGACTGTGTATTCGAGTCGTGCGACGAGCTCGAAACCGTTCTTCTGCCGAATACGCTCCGCTATATCGGGCCTCACGCCTTTGCTGGCTGCGACGCGCTTCAGTATAACGAGCACGAGGGCTCGAAATATATAGGAAGCGAGGAAAATCCTTACCTCGTGCTTATGAAGGGTGAGCCAAACTCGTCGGGCATTCTTTTCGTGCATGAGGATTGCCGATTTATCTACGACGAGGCGTGCATCAATAACGAGCGGCTGATTACGGCGGTGCTTCCCCAGGGAGTGCTTTCAATAGGCGACGGCGCCTTTGCGGGGTGCTCCTCGCTTCGCGATATCGCGCTTCCCGAGAGCGTCGAAAGAATAGGCGCGGAAGCATTCCGCCTGGCGTCGAGGCTTATCAGGCACGAGGAAAACTGCTGCTATTATCTTCCGTCGGATAAAAATCTCTGCTTTGCTCTTATTGATTACGATATTGATTTTGACGCCGACGTCTTTATACCCGCTGACGGCACCTCGGTTATTGCCGACGGAGTCTTTACAGCCTGCGGCACCTTTACTGCCGTGGAGATACCACAGAGTATTCGCGTGCTCCCAAGGGAGCTTTTCAAAAGCTGCCACGCGCTGAAGTACGCGGTGCTGCCGGAGGGGCTCGTCGAGATAGGCGACTCCTGCTTTGAAAACTGCTCGCACCTTGAGATAATTAATTTTCCCGAGAGCCTTTTACGCATCGGTGCGTGCGCGTTCTCGTCCTGTCAGTCGCTTGACGGCGTGTATCTTCCTTGGGGGGTAGAGCGGCTCGGCTACGACGCCTTTTGCACCTGCAAGTCGTTAAAGGAGCTGATTTTACCCGAAAGAATCAAGATGATTCCCACGGGCTGCTTCTGTGGCACTGCACTTTGCGAGGTAACCGTTCCCGCTGGGGTAGAGCGGCTCGGCCGCCGTGCGTTCAAGGGCTGTAAGGAGATCTCCCGCGTAACGCTCCCGGAGGGGCTTATCGAAATATACGGTGAGGTATTCGCGGGATGCTCGGGGCTCACCGAGATTAATCTTCCAAACAGCCTCAGCTTTCTTGGCGATTACGCCTTCCAGGACTGCTGGCGCCTTTGTGAGATAACGCTACCCCACGGTCTTGACGGTGCGCTTATGCCGTCTTTATTTCAGGACTGTATAGGTCTTTCGGAAATAACCGTTCCTGAGGGAATTACCGAAATCGGCGCGCGCGCCTTCCAGGGCTGTCACTCACTTACGAGGGTTACGCTTCCTGGGAGCTGTGAGAGCATTGGCCACCAGGCGTTCTCTGCCTGCGGAGCGCTCATCGAGCTTAATATTCCAAGTGCGCTTAAGACGGTCAGAGAGGGCGCGTTTGACGACTGCTCCTCACTCCCGTATCTCGTTATAGAGCACGCAAAATACTTCGGTGACGCGGCAAACCCCACCGCGATACTCATCGCGGCTGAGGAGAGCTTCGGTGCGGCTGATAAAATAGCACGCGGCACTCGCATAATAATGACTGATGCGTTTTCCTCGTGCGCGCTTACCGAAATTACTATTCCGCCCACGGTGACATATATCGGTGAGCGTGCGTTCTCAGGGCTCGGCATTACGGAAATCACCATACCTGAGAGCGTAATTGAAATAGACGATAACGCGTTTGAAAAATGCGCTTCACTTGAGCGTGTCCTCGGAATGCGCGGTGTCAGGACGATAGGCTTCGAGGCGTTTTCGCACTGTACGGCGCTCCGCGAGGTCGAGGTGGGAGAGAGGCTTGAGAAAATTCACGAGTTTGCCTTTTCAAATTGCGTAAGCCTTGAATATTTTGACGTACCCGACTCGCTTCACACCGTAGGCGATTTTGCGTTTTGCTGCTGCGAGTCGCTCGCGGTTATCGGGCTGCCCTTCGTTATCTCGCTCGGTGACGGCGCCTTTTCGGGTTGCAGGTCGCTGCTTGCGGCGTCCTTCCCAAGAGTCAGCGGTGTTATCGGCAGCGGCACCTTTGCCGATTGCACTATGCTTCGCGAGCTTATGCTTTCCCCGGAGCTCCACGAGCTTGAGACGGAGGCAATCAAGGGCTGTGAGTCGCTACAGCGGGTGACGGTGCTGGGCGCGTCGACGAAAATCCCCGCGTATCTTCCAGAGGGCTGCGGCGGCGTCAGGTTTATAATAAGACGAGGCTCACTTGCCGAGCTTATCTGCAAGCTGAAGAATCTGGAATTTGAATTTATTGATGAAGAATAGTTAAAGAGTAATACGTCAAAATCCCGCAAAAAGCAAATTAAAGATTACAAATACACGCAACAAGGAGTGACTGATGCTTACTGTAAATATCGTGAGTGCCCTCTGCTTTTCCATTATGCTGGCAGGGCTTCTATCTGTGGGGTACAATCTTATATCGAGAAGCAGGGCGCAGAGAATATACTACGTGAGAGGCTTCAAGCGCGGAAAGGGAGCTCTTATATACATAGTTGCGATACCGCTGTTCTGGGTGGGAATTGCAAGGAGCGGAGTATCCGCACTTGAGGCGTTCTTCAAGGCGGTAAAGCAGGTCGTTGACCTCGTCGTGCTGAAGTACGACACGGCGGCGGTGTCAGAGGTTATGAGTCAAAACGACTTCTTCGCGTTCGTAATTTACTTTACCTTTATACTCGTCGGGCTTAACGCGCTTATGCTCGTTACCTCGCTGGCGAGCCAGCGCCTGTCGTACGCGTTTTCCAATTTCCGTTTTTTTGGTCTTACGCGCCGCGAGAGGCTTATCGTTATAGGAAAGGGGCGCGAGAGCCGTCTGGTCTATAAGAGTGAGGGCTATCGCGCAAAAATTCTCGCGGGAAAAATCACGGACGCCGAGGCGCTTACGCTTTATACCGAGGGTATTGCCTACCGTCAGGTGTCTGACTACTCCGAGCTTGTGAATAAGACCGTGGCTGCGGCGCTTCGCACGCCCTCGCGTATATCGGTGGTGGTAAGCTGTGAGAGTGACGACGAGAGTATTCTCGTCTGTCGGCTTTTCATTGACAAGCTTCTCTCGCTTGACGAGAGCGCGCGAGAGAGCTTTTTTCTTGCGGTACATATTTACGTTTTCGGCGACCCGAGATACCGCGCGATTTACGAGGACGTGACGAATGACGCGCTCGGCTGCATCAGCTACGTAAACAAGTATCAGCGCGTCGCTATGGACTTTATATGCGACTATCCCTTCACACGCTTTATGACGGGGGAGCATATTGATTATTCAACCTCGTGCGTCAGAGAGGGCGTGGAGATAAACGCGCTTCTTATCGGCTTCGGGAAAACTAATCAGGAAATATTCCTTACCTCAGTTGCCAATAATCAGTTCATTACCGAGGGGGAGGGCGAGGCGGTGCTTAAGCCCGTAAGATACTACGTTTTCGATAAGGAGCACGCTGAGAATAACAAGAATTTAAACCACAGCTATTACAGATACAAAAACGAATGCGCTGGCGAAAGAGAGGACGACTATCTTCCGCTTCCCGACCATCCTGCCGAGGAGCATTACCTTACTCTTGACGTAAACGACACGAGCTTTTATAGCAATATAAGAGCAATAGTCACAGAGAGCGAGCGCCACGTGAGCTTCGTTATAATTGCCTACGGCAGCGACCTTGAAAATATCGATATGGCGAGAAAGCTTATCGAAAAGCGTCGCGAGTGGGGCGTGCCTAATCTCACCCTGTTCGTAAAGGTAAGGGACGGCTTTGGCGCAACCTCAGGGCTTCTCGACGAGGACGGCTGCTATATCATCGGTAACGAGCGCGAGTGCGTGTACGATATTGAGAGGATAATTTCACCCGTTTCGTTCCGTATGGCAAGGCTTCGCGACGAGATATATTCGCTTGAATACGAGATAACCGAGGGGCGCGGCAGCCTTCTTACTCAGGAAAAAATAGACGAGATAAAGCGCTCGGCAGGGCGAAGCTGGTTTACAAAAAAGACCGAAAACGAAAGGGATTCGAGCCTCTACTGTGCACTCTCTCTTAAATCCAAGCTCCATATGATGGGACTTGACTACGTGCCGAGGGTAGAGGGCGAGGGGCTTTCCCGTGAGGAGTATCTCGGCATATACGCAAAGGGCGATATGCCCGACGACACCTACTATACCTTAAAGGTGGACGGAAAGGATATCGTGCACTATACGGGCGAGTATATACCGTCGCGCAGACGCAATATGGCAATACACGAGCATCTCAGGTGGAACAGCTATATGATATCGCGCGGTACGGTGCCCGCCACGCGTGAGCAGATACTTACCGAGGTTATAGTAAGGGACGGCAAGGAAAAATTTACAAACGGCAAGAGCTATTCGCTCCGCCGCCACGGCAATCTCACGACCTTCTCGGGGCTTGTTGAGTTTGCGCGTATGGTGGCAGAAAGGGACGGCACCGACGAAAAGAGGGCTGACGTAATCAAGTACGACTACCAGATTCTTGACGATGCTCACTGGCTCCTTGACAGAATGGGCTATATGATAGTCAAGAGAGCCGATGCCGAGGTATAAAAGGGCAAATTCCAGAGATTTTGTAATCAATTATTTACAGCAAGGGGGAGTATTCTTGAGGGATATAATACTGTCAAAGCTCCGTGAAATAGAAGAAACACAGAGGTGTAAAATACTCTATGCGGTGGAGTCTGGCAGCCGTGCGTGGGGCATTGCCTCGCCTGACAGCGACTACGACGTGCGCTTCGTCTACGTAAGGCGAAGCGAGGACTATCTGCGGCTTGACTCGGTACGCGACGTTATAGAGTGGCAGCTTGACGATACTCATGATATAAACGGGTGGGATATCACTAAGACTCTCAGACTTTCCCACAAGTCAAACCCCGGCGTTTTTGAATGGCGCGCATCGCCTATCGTTTACCTTAAGGATGAGCGCTGGGATTCCATATCCGAGCTTATCGGGCGGCACTTTGATAAAAAGCTCTGTGCCACGCATTATATGAGTATGGCAAGGAGCAACGTCGCGACCTATCTTACGGGTGATGCGGTGAAGCTCAAAAAGTACCTTTACGTAATCCGTCCTATTTTGTGCTGTCGCTATATCCTCGATAAATCCGCACCGCCGCCTATGCTGCTTGATACGCTCGCAGGGGAGTATCTTACGGGCGAGGTAAGGGCGGCGCTTGACGGGCTTCTTTTGAAAAAGTCGGTGACCTCGGAGCTTGGCGAGTGCAGTCATATTCCCGCGCTCGACTCGTTTATTGAGAGTGAGCTTCACTCACTTGACGAGCAGGTTTCGGCACTTTCAAAATCCGCACCGATGCCGTGGGATGAGATGAACTCGGCATTCGTCAGGCTGCTCTCTGACTTAGAGGGCACACCAGCTATGCTTGCCTTTGGCAAGCGTGATATTTCGCCATAGGCGAAGTGATATTTCACCTTTGGTGAAGTGATATGCTCGCCTTCGGCAAGCGTGATATGCCTGCGGGCGTGGGAGGTAGGGCGGCACCTTGCGTGCCGCCGCATAGACATTAGTGAGTAGGCATTAGGCATTAGGGGCACGCAAAGCGTGTACCGAAAATTCCCGAGCCATGTGCCGCTGATGAAATCCGTCCCTTGTCATTCTGAGAGTAGTCGAACTTTTGCGTCCTGACGAAAAAGCGCGAGGGCAACGAGCGGAATCTCAGGACGGATGATGTACGCTCCGCGTATGAGGAACGGATATTATATCATATTTTCACAGAGTGGAAATATATCATACTGAATAGCGAGAATATCCCGCTTTTCAGTATATCATATCTCATAAGAGATATATCATTTATATTGCGCGGGGTCGTCGTTTACATAAGGGCAGGCAAGAGCCTTGACACGTACCTCGCCGGATGATAAAAGCAAGCAATGAAGTCCGCCTTTGCGGATTAAGTCACTTCGTGATGAAGTCCGTCCCTTGTCATTCTGAGCGTAGTCGAACTTTTGCGTCCTGACGCAAAAGCGCGAGGGTAACGAGCGGAATCTCGGGACGGATGAAGTCCCGCTTCGCGGGGTTGATGTTTACATCAAGGAAACAGTCAAGAGCCTTGACACAAGCGGCGGCAAATGATAAAATAAAGAAAAACGAAAAATGAGGTAGAGTTATTATGGGGCTTTACAGGCTCACTCCCGCACTTAAAGAGGCAATATGGGGCGGCAGACGCCTTTTTAGCTATGGAAAGGGCGAGGGCGCCGAGCTTTCAAACGTCGCGGAAAGCTGGGAGCTTTCATTCGTCGGCGGCAGCGAGTCGAGGATAGACGGCACCGCGGTAACCGAGCTTTTCAAAAAGGAGGAGCTTTACGCACCGGATTTCCCGTTTGACGCCTTTCCCGTGCTCACGAAATTCATAGACGCAAGAGATAACCTCTCGGTGCAGGTACACCCGTCGGACGAGTACGCACTCAGAAACGAAGGCCAGTTCGGCAAAACCGAAATGTGGTACGTGGTCGACGCCGACGAGGGCACGGGGCTCTACGTAGGCTTTGACAAAGCCTATACCAAGGACGAAATCCGCGCGGGAGTTGCAGACGGCAGCATTGAAAATATGCTTTCCTTTAAGCGGGTAAAAAAAGGCGACTGCTTCTTCATTCCCGCAGGCACGGTGCACGCTATCGGCGGCGGCGTTCTTATCTTTGAGATACAGCAGTCCTCTACCCTCACCTACCGCCTTTACGACTACAAAAGACGGGATAAGGACGGCAAGGAGCGCGAGCTTCATATTGATAAATCTCTCGCCGTTCTCTCGCCTCTGCCATACTCCCACGCTGCGCCCACCGACACCGCGCGCGGCTGCCGTCTGCTTGCAAGCTGCAAATACTTTACCGTAAGGGAGTACACCGTATCGGGCGACACCGAAATACCGCTCTCACCCCGCTCGTTTTTATCGCTCACGGTAGTAAAGGGTCACGCCACCCTCACGCTCGGCGAGGACGCTTACGACGCCGCCGCAGGCGATACCTATCTCTGCAAAAAATCAAGCGGAAAATTAGTAGCAAAGGGCGACGGAGTGCTTATCACAGTAGGGCTTGAATAAACGATAAAAACGCGTCGTTTGACAACTATTATTCTCATAAAGCGAATTTATTAACAGCATAGCACCAACTCTGATTAACAGCATAACACAAGATTTATCAAAAAGAAAAAAGGCAACCGTACACTCGTTCTCTCAATCGAGAGAGGACAAGCTACCGTTGCCTTTTATGCTATTATTTCAGTATCAGAAATTGTCAAGAGGAAACAAGAAGAGATTTTTTTAAATTCGATTTTTCAATAGCAAACACACCGCCAAAATAAAAAGTTTGTGCATTCAAATGCAAACACTTGACATTTTTTTGAGTTTGTGCTACAATGGAGCCGTCAAAGGAGGTGCGCGTATGAACCCTGAAAAAACGTTGCGAAAGAGAGATATTTACCTTAATAAGTTGATTGCATTCAAGGATACCGATCCTGTAAAGGTAGTGACAGGTATCCGTCGTTCTGGCAAATCAAGCTTGCTCAAGCTGATGGTTGAGCATCTTAAGGACAGTGGAATTGCTGTTAAGAACATTATCGAAATGAACTTTGAGTCCCACGACTTCAAGGATATGACTGCCGACGAGCTTTATCATTACGTAAAGGATAGAACGCAAGACGGTGAGCGTACGTATCTTTTCTTCGATGAGATACAGCGTATTGATAAATGGGAGGATACCGTTAATGCCTTTCGTGTTGACTTGAATTGCGATATTTATATTACCGGCTCCAACGCCTATCTCTTGTCATCAGAGTATTCAACGTACCTTTCAGGACGCTGTATTGAGATAAAAATGCTCCCGCTTTCCTTTTCGGAGTTTATAGAGTTTCACGGCTTTGAGATCAAGGAAACGGTCAGCGCGCTCGGCGGAATACGAAAGGTAGCGGTCGACAAGAGTGGTGAGAAGTATACTCTTGGCGAGGTATTCGATGCTTACGTTCGCTTCGGGGGAATGCCTGGCATTGCAGACGTTGGACTTGACGTGGAAAAGGCCCTCATTCTGCTTGACGGCATTTACTCGTCCGTCGTGGTGCGTGACGTGCTTGAGCGCGAGAAAAAGCGCGGTAGAAAGCAGATCACCGACCCGAGCCTGCTTCGCAAAATTATATTATTCCTCGCGGATAACATCGGCAATAGCGTATCGTTTTCTTCAATCGGGAACACGCTTGTGAATGAAGGCTTGATAGAAGAAACGGGGCGCAAGGGCGCGCCAAGCACACATACCGTGCAGTCATACGTAGGAGCTTTGCTGGAATCATATTTCTTCTATGAAGTCAAACGCTTTGATATTAAGGGCAAAGAGTATCTTCGCACTCTCGGTAAATATTATATCGTTGATATAGGACTCCGTAATTATCTCTTGGGATTCAGAGATCGTGACACGGGACATACGCTCGAAAATATCGTTTACTTTGAGCTTGTTCGCCGCGGATATGACG
Source organism: uncultured Ruminococcus sp. (assembly GCA_964507065.1). Taxonomy (GTDB): domain Bacteria; phylum Bacillota; class Clostridia; order Oscillospirales; family CAG-272; genus UBA1740. The sequence continues at coordinate 11,127 of CAZDON010000056.1, forward strand.
TCGCGATTGGCAAGGTTGATAACACCGAGGTTGACTTTATCGCATCCAAAGCCGACGACAAGCTCTACGTACAGGTCACGGAATCAATGAAGAGCGAGGAAGTTCGCGCAAGAGAGCTGCGGCCGCTACAAGCTATCAGGGACAACTATGAGAAGATCGTTTTAACGCTTGACACGGGACTCAATACCTCTTACGACGGTATTAAATCTCTCAACCTTGTTGAATGGTTGCTTGGCAACAAGCAGTAATTTCTGCAAAATCAAAACAGACTTTTGTTTTTTGAAATATATGCGGTTTTTGTATATTTTATCAGAAAAACAGCACCTTGTTTCCTTGTAAAAAATTTGGCGTTAAAGGGTTACCCCTTTAACGCCAAAAGGTTGAGCCTTTCGACTCAACCTTTTTCTTTTGATAGAATTTTAATCTTGGTCACCAAATCTTTGCAGAGATGTTCTCTATACTTTCGTCGTTGAATATCTCGACGAATAGGTTTGAAATATTGCCGCCCTTGCCGCCTTTTCCGTTTGCCTTCCCTTGTGAGGGAAGGTGGCAGGCGCCAGCCTGACGGATGAGTAGTCAATGCTTCAGGAAAGCCTTACTTTATCCTACCGCTCTTATCCTTTTCGATAACGTCGTGAGCGCCACCCTCGACGATGCTCGTCGCGCTGACGAGAGTGAGGACTGCCTTTTCCTGAAGCTCAGGAATAGTGAGCGCGCCGCAATTGCACATAGTGGACTTAACCTTAGCCAAGGACATAGCCACGTTATCCTTAAGGCTGCCCGCATAGGGTACGTAGGAGTCAACGCCCTCCTCAAACGAGAGCTTCTTATCACCGCCGAGGTCGTATCTCTGCCAGTTTCTTGCTCTTGCAGAGCCCTCGCCCCAGTACTCCTTATAATAGGTGCCGCCGATAGAAACCTTGTTCGAGGGTGACTCGTCAAAGCGTGCGAAGTATCTTCCGAGCATTACGAAGTCAGCGCCCATAGCGAGTGAGAGAGTTATATGGTGGTCGTAAACGATACCGCCGTCGGAGCATACGGGAATATATACGCCCGTTTCCTCGAAGTATCTGTCACGCTCTGCGCATACGTCGATAAGCGCGGTTGCCTGACCGCGTCCTATACCCTTGGTTTCTCTTGTGATACAGATAGAGCCGC
>CAZDON010000057.1:0-12194 GCA_964507065.1 uncultured Ruminococcus sp.
ACGCGAGCGTGCTTCTAATTTTCGCGAAACGAATGAGGTAATCGTTTCGCCGCCACAGGCGGTGCCGAAAATTAGCTCCGAGCAGGCTGTGGCGAAAAAGTCACTTCGTGATGAAGTCGAAAACTTGCGTTTTCGGTTGAGATTAATTATTTTTTAGTGTAGTCACCGATGAAACGAGGATACGACGGAGTTCACCGCAGTCATGTAAAAGTTTCTTAACTTTATCTTCTTCTACTATATTTGCTTTAACAAACAACTCTAACCAATACTCTGTTTCATAGCATTCCTTTAAAGCAATTTGAAGCTTTGAAAGAAAATCCGCTTTGCTTTGAGCATAGTTGGATTCCCTTATATTTGCACCAATACTTGTGGCGGAACGTTCAAATTGATTTTTCAAGGAGTAATGACCTTCTACCGAATTTGCCAGCTCCAAAGCATTTACCGCGAAAAGCATAGATAAATCGGCAAGTCTATTTTCTCTCATATTTAACTCCATTTTAATGAAATCCTAAAACGTGTTTTATGGATGAAGGCACGCGGGGCGTGCTTCTAATTTTCGCGAAACGAATGAGGTAATCGTTTCGCCGCCACAGGCGGTGCCGAAAATTAGCTCCGAGCGGGCTTGGGTGGTTAATGAAATCCTAAAACCAAGTTTTAGGATGAAGTCACTGCGTGATGAAGTCCGCCTTTGGCGGATGAAGTCGATGCTTTGCATCGGTTGAATTAAATCCACCGCACGACTGTGCGACTTCATCCGAGCGAAGCGAGGATTTCATCTGCGCAGCAGATTTATTCCACGGTCACGTGGATTTAATTGCATTTGCCCTTGGCAAATGCCTTATTGCCACTCGCCCTCGACGTCGGTTATATCGCCCTCGATATCGCCGATTTCTGAATCAAAGGGATTATCGTTTATGCTATCTACGACCATTTCTACGAAGAATTTTGAGGGGTCGTAGGTCACGGTGCTATCCGCCTTGAAGAAGCGGAGAATATGCGTGCCGTAGGGAGCGAGAGATACGTTCAGGTCTACCGTGCCCTGCGAGTCCGCCATAGGCTCGTAGGAATTATCGGGCACGTAGCCGTTTTGCCAATAGACTGACACGTTTTTCAAAATCTCGTTGGTCTTAACCTCGACGTACACTATATTATCACCGTACTGTGCGGACGCTACGTCATCAGCTCCGGGATATACGGTATAGGACACCGAATTTCTCTCGTCATACACCGTAAAGGTCGCGGTGAGCGTCTTAGTGTAGGGCGCGGTTGCCGATGCCGTCAGGATATAAGTCTTACCGTATTCAAGCCCAGAGAAGAGGTGCTGCGTGGGGGTTTTTGTTCCCGCGGCTATGGGCTGCTCTGGTATAAGAATCCTCATAGGCTCTGCACTTCCCTGCTCGGTCAGCGTTAATTTATAAGTAACGTCAACCTCGGATACGCGAAGCTCATCAGCATAGGTCATAACGTCGACGCGTATTTCATTCGTGCCTACGTAGTACTGAGGCGCGTTGCCCGTATCGCCGAGAAGGTCGCTTTCAAAATAGAAGCTCTTGGGTGTAACAGGCTCATCATCCTTATCAGTTCTCGCATACTTAGCAAGAGTTACCGACGCGGATATAACGACGAGGACCGTCGATACTACGACAAGTATCAGGGATATCAAGGTCTTTACGCTCATTTTCTTCATATCGCGGTCACTCCTTTCTTTTTTCTCATAGGTTCCTTAATCAATTTGTTCTACGTCGACTAAAATGCGTATTACCTCAAGCTCGTCTGCGAGTGTGTAATCAATATTCACGCTTTTATCCCACGTAATTCTCAGCACGTGCTGGTAGGTATTTCCTGCGCTGTGGGTAACAGCCTGAAAGCTTCCCTTATTACCATTTTCCCCTATCCATTCGAACGTAAGCGGTATATTGCCTGTCATTTGCTTGGGTGTCATAACGTAGCTTTGCGACACCTCGCTGACTTTCTTTGTCAAGCCTGTCGTCTCGTAGTTTGATACGTCGATAGTGATCTCGATAGGCGAATCGGGGGATATTTTTTCAAGGGGTACCTGTATCTCAACGTCAGATGCGAATATCGCAACCGCAGCCGTTGAGCCACCCGTCGACGTGGACACGTACTTGGAGAAGGTGCTGTTCGTAATAAGCAGAACGGCTATAAATATGAGTATGAGATACTTTTTTATCGGAAGCTTTGAGGATTTTGCTTTCGTCATATTCCTCCTCCTTTCTCGCGTCACAGGTGACGCGTCGTGTTTAATGAAATCCTAAAACGCGTTTTATGGTTGAAGGCACGCGAGCGTGCTTCTAATTTTCGCGAAACGAATGAGGTAATCGTTTCGCCGCCACAGGCGGTGCCGAAAATTAGCTCCGAGCGGGCTTGGGTGGTTAATGAAATCCTAAAACCAAGTTTTAGGATGAAGTCACTGCGTGATGAAGTCCGCCTTTGGCGGATGAAGTCACTTCGTGATGAAGTCGATGCTTTGCATCGGTTGAATTAAATCTACCGCACGACTGTGCGACTTCATCCGAGCGAAGCGAGGATTTCATCTGCGTAGCAGATTTAGTCCGCCGATTCAGGCGGATTTAATTGCATTTGCCCTCGTCATCCTTCCTGAAAACATACGGCAGGGCGAAGATAAGCACCAAAACTATTGCAAGGGCTGTAAGTCCTGCGGGGGACCTCAGGTATTCGATTACCGTACCGCCGCCGTGTATTATGAGGATTACCTTACCGACTACTGCCTCGTCAGGAACGCGCCAGTCGTCGGGGGTGTTGTTTGCGTCGCCCTGCGTGATATAGCCCTCGTCGTCAATTCCGACGATTCTATGCGTCACGGGGACTCTGCCGCCCGTATCGAAGGTGATTATATCGCCTATCTCATAGCTTCCCTTTTTGAAGGTCACTATGTAGGTGCCTCCGTCAAAGCTATCTGGGTTATCGCCCTTCATGCTTCCCGTATCGACAACGGCTGAGGTGATACCGAGGAAGGTCGGATTTCTTACGCCAAAGAGCTTCTCGGCGGCGATGTTATAGAGATTGATTACGATTATCAGCACGAGTATTACGTCAAGTGTGATGCTGAGAATCCTAAGGGTGGTTTTTAGAATTTGTTTTGTTTTTGGCATAGCTCTTTCACGGTGGGAGAATCATTCGGAATACAATTCATCGAAGTACCATTTCAACGGGTTTTCCAAAATGTATTTTACCGTTTTGTCATAATCGTCTTTATTACGAATTACATGCTCGTAGAACGAGGCTTGAAAAAGCGAATCGGAAAGGCCTTTACTTTTACATTCCTTAGAGGTAAGTGATTTATACGCACATACTGCGTCTATCACCGTAGGGCGGGGGTTTACTCCCGCCGCACAGTCCTTTAAGAAGAGGATGGCGTGTATGTGATTAGGCATAATTACATATTTGTCAACTATGAGATTAGGATACCTATCTTCAAGCGCAAGCAGCTGCTTTTCGGCTATATGACCGAATTCAGTGTATTCGACGGAGCCTTGCAAATCCGAATCATCATCACCTGTAATTACCTTTGAGAAAACCTTGCGCCTTTTATTAGTGCATATCGTAATAAAATAAGCACCGCAGGAGCTGTAATCATAATTTTTTAATCTTGGATGTTTTCTCTTGGGATATTCCATTTTATTGTATTTCCTTGTTTGGTGCTTGGCGTACACGGCGGGAGCAAGCCCCCGCCCTACAATCGGTGCGGTCGCCGAATTGGGTACTTGGCGTACACGGCGGGAGTAAACCCCTTCTCGTCTGCGGACTCGGTCCACTCGGGTTCTGACAATTATCAATTGTCATTCATTACCCTCGTGCCGCTTCGCTACCCTACGGTTTGAATGACGCTTGGCGTCATTCAAACTTCCTCCAAATTACGAGGACTGCGCCGACTATGACGAGCATACCGAGCATCAGCACGAATGACCAGCAGAGCGCACAGGACGTACATTCGCCGCCGAAGAGACATATCGTACAGTTACATACGTGGGGTGCGGGGGGAAGGACGCCTATATCACGGTCACCCTCGTAGATTATGACGTACTCGGAAAAATGCTCTACTGTAAAGACGAAGAAGTTTTTATCCTCGTCGTAGGTATCCTCCATTTTTTCGAGGCCGCCGTCGTCATTTATATGGTAGACCTTGTAATCTCTTATCACGGTCTTTTTATGCTTTGTAAAGGGCACGTGGAGCGTCGCTCTGCCCTCGTCAAACTCGCTTATTATCTTACTGCCCGAATAAACGTAGGCTCTTGCCGTGAGGGCAACCTGTTTTCCGCTAAGGGCGTTTATCTGTTCGGGCGAGAGCTCTTCCTTGAGGATTTCCTTTGCGACTACGTGCACCGTATCGGTGACTGCCTCGGAAATTATCTTAGCGAGAGCCTTGTTATCAAATTCAACCTTGAAATTCGTGAAGATGAAGCGAAGCGTACCGCCGCCATCAACAAAGCGGCTCAGCGCATCCGTGCTTACCTCTACTCCCTCAACGTAGCCGCCGAGGTTATCAAGCTTAAGGTCGAGTGCCTGCTCTTCTTCAAACTTGTCGAATATCTTATCCCACGAATCACCGTCGGGCTTGACGATAGCATTCTTATCGGGAAGCGATATGACGTCCCTATCGGGTATCTTATCGCCGTTTGTATCGAAGCTGAAGTCGGGAGCACCGTCACCGTTCAGGTCGATATTGATATCGGGCCTATTGTCACCGTCTGCGTCGATATTGATATCGGGTATCTTATCGCCGTCGGTGTCGATATTGATTTCTGCCTCACCGTCGCCGTCGGTATCGATATTGATATCAGCAATACCGTCACCGTCAGTATCAACGTTGATATCCTCAGGAACAGGCTTTATCTCAACGTTATCGGTAACGGTGATATACACACCGAGGGTAACGTCGGCACGCTCAAGATTTGCGAGGTAGGTGTCGAATTTGTCCGACTCCTCGTCAACGTCGAACTTCCATATCCATTCGATATCGAAGTCCTGCGTCTTGTACGCGGAAAGCTCACCGCCAACGACTCTTATAACGTCGGACTTCTCTACTCCGTCGGGGAGATTATATATATGCTCGTCCTTGACGCCCTGGAAGTTCGAGAAGTCTGCCTCAATCGGAATTCCGTGGACGGACACCTTATAGAGCACAGCCTTGAAGAACACGCTATGTCCCGTCCTGTTCATAAGACGAAGGACGCTCTTATCCTCTTTACCGGGCGATATAAGTTTGTCGCCGTTTTCGTCCTTGGGGAGCGAATCAAAGAGCGAGAGGTGACATACACCGTTTTCGTCAATGTCGGGTGTTCCCTCTGCCCACATAAGACTTCCCGTTTCGTAATTCAGGATATGTACAGGGGCGTCTGCGCGGTTGGCAAAGGTGATATTAGCTAAAAGGGGCAATGCAACAACCGAAGCGAAAAGAAGAAAGAACAAAATGGGTAAGGCATATCTTAGCTTCTTATTCAGATTCTTGGTCATTGTATCACCTCCTTGGGTGTTTGCCGTTGGCAAACGTGAAATACTCACCTCACTTGGTGAGTGTGAAATATTTGCTTTCGCAAATGTGAAATGTTCACCGTTCGGTAAACGTGAAATGTTGACACGCGGTGTCAACGTTAAAAGTTGATTAGGACGAGGTCCCAAACGCCTATGGCGTTTGCTCTGCCAGAGGCAGAGTTCGACTTCGTCACCCATTGTCATTCTGAGCGAAGCGTAGCGTAGTCGAACGGCTTAGCCGCGACGAATGTAATGAAGTCGGAATCTATGGGTGACTCCGCTTAGGATGACAACCTAAAACGGTAAACTGAGTAAAGGCTTTCGTTTTGGGGAAAGCATCTATTCGATTAACCGTTTATTATATAAATATTAACGTATACACGCGCGATAAAAAAAGAATGCAGAACGACACCCATACGCTGTCATAAGACGGGAACGAGATCCCAAATGCTTTGCATTTGCCCTTCGGGTTCGACTACGGGCGTTGCCCTCCGCTCAGGATGACAATGCGGGCAGTCTGCGCGTAAAAGAAAAAATGACAAAAAAGCCCAAAAAACTAATAATTTTTGCCACCCCACCACCCCGCCATTAGGCGGGGGGCGGCACAAAATTAATCAATTAAAATAATTAGTTTAGTGGTTTAGATATAGTATAAATTAGTTAACCTGCTCTACAGTTACTGCGATGTCGAAGGAAACCTCGAGATTGCATTTAACGCCATCATCGGTAGCAACTTTGTAGGTCTCACCGTCAGCATAAACTGCAACAGCGTTTGCATTTTCTGCTATAAGGTTACCAAGGATGGTGTCAGCACCGTCATTCTGGCCCTCGAACGCCCACTCCCAAGTAAGAGTGTACTTAGCATCAAGCTGGTTGTTAGCAAGGCCGTCGATCGCGTCGTTGTTAAGAGCAGCAACAAGTGCATCAGCAACAGTGGAAAGACCGTTAGCATTTGTAGAAGAAGCGATTGCAACAGTATCCTCATCGCCCTCATTAGCTACACTCCAAATAATGGGATAGTAAGAAGCATCAAGAGTTACCTCATCGTTAAGCTCATAGTAGGTAGCATCAGCATCAAAAGCAGTAGCCTTAGTATAGGTGTCAGTTTCAAATGTGTAGTAAGTACCTTCATCAAAGTTATCAGCGGTAACAGCAGTTGCGGGAACCATAGTACCCCAAGTACCAGCACCAAGGAAGATATCCTCGTTGTTGCCAGTAGTGGTAGCTTCTACATTATACTGAACCTCGGGCTTACCGTTAAGGGCGATTATGATACCCTTGTCGGACTTAGTACCGGGAGCTACAATGTCTTCTGTGTCAGAGGACTTAACATTGGTAGAGATTTCAGCGGTAACCATATCCTGATTAGCTCCAGCGGAATTAGCAGTATAATCAGTGCCAAAGAGAGTTCCACCGACAGAAAGTGAGATACCCCACTTTGCAGCGCGAGCGGTATCAGCAGCGTCATCTGCGGTAACGTACTTTGCAAAGGTTGCGCCTACGAATGCAGCACAGAAGAGTGCAAGTACGCAAAGAACGAGTGCGGCTCTGAGAGCCTTATTGTTCTTCTTAGTCATGATAAAAATTCTCCTTATTAAATTTTAATTAAGAATTTAGAATAAGTAGATTTGCGAGAGATTAGTCTTTCTGGTTAACAACGAGTTCTACAGAAGCCTCAAGATTCTGATAACTATCAGCATTTATACCGATTGTAGTGTCAGTAGAATCTGTCGAGCCGTCGCCAATTACCCACTCCCACTCTACAAGAACAGTAGCACTAGTAGTGCCATCTGTTTTTCCATCATAATCGAGAGTACCATTTGCAGTAGTAGCTTCCTGTCCAGCAACCTTGAAGGTAATTGGGAGTTCATCGAAGTCAGAGAAATCAAAGGTCATCACATAATCAACAGTAACCTCAGATTCATTTACAACAGAAAGAGTGAACGAACCCTTAGTACCAGGAGCAATTTTTTCGGCAACAACATCGGTTTCCGTGTTATCATCCGTGTCATTGATAGTTGCAAAAAGATCAAAAGTAACTTCAGGATCATCACCAGTAATGGATGCCTCAGCTCCTGAAGCGCCAGCCTTTACAGCCCACTTAGCAACGCTAACAGTATCCGAACCAGAAGCAGTGCTGGTGTACTTCGCGAAGGTGCTACCTACGAAGCAGCAGGTGATAAGAGCGAGTGCGAGAACGAGAACTGCGAGTCTCATAGATCTATTCTTAGTCATTTTAATAGATCCTCCTTTTTTGTTTTTTGTTTTTTATATTGTGCTTTCAAGTGATGGCGTCACAGGAAAGCATAATAACGAGATATGAACGGCAGGAGCAAGCCCCTGCCCTACAGGGACATTCGTCAGTCGACCTGGTCGACGGTGAGGGTGACTGTGAGGGATACTTCAGGTTGCTCGATGCCGAGTTTGGTATCGGCGGAGTCATTTCCACGATCAAACACCCAGCGCCAGTGGATTATTACGGTATCCTCGCCATTTTCAATTGCGAGGGGCACGTCGACAAGTGCTTTTCTTCCGTCATAATCGGGGTGAGGAGTATTGTTGAGTGCGTCAACGTTGTCAACCCAGGTTGTACCGTCAAGACTGTACTCAATAGGTACGTTTTCGGGGTTATATTCAGAGAATACCACGGTGTACTCCGCTGAAACCTCGGAGTTATTAATTACGTCAAAGGCAAATTTGCCTGTCGTACCAGGTGCGATAATATTTTTACCGTCGGGGTCCGCAACGTCGTTTTCGGTGGTGCCGCCTTCAGTGTCGGTATCTTCGAGGTATTCAAAGATGTTGACGAACACCTGCGAAGCGCCACCGACGTAGACCTCACTACCCTCTTTATCGCTCTCGCGTGCGAGAACCGACCATTTGGCGACTCTTGCAACCGAGCTACCCTCTGCGACGGTAGTATACTTTGCGAAGGTTGCTCCGACTGAGCAGCAGGTGATAACCGCGAGGGATAGAAGAATTATAAGGAGTCTACTTAGGTTATTCTTTATCAAATTTAAATAGTCTCCTTTCTGTGAATTGCGGTGAAGTTGCAAATGCGTCGCGCATTTGCAGTGAAGTTTGCGATGTTCACATCACAAGTGAAGTTGTCTTTGGACAGTGAAGTTTTGACGCGGGGCATCAAAGTTAAGAGTTGAGGGGGTGGACGAGATCCCGACGCAGAGCGTCGCCCTACGGGTTCGACTCGCTTCGCTCGCTCAGGATGACAATCCTACGGGAATTAATTATCTTCCCCGCCTTTGTTTTCGTCCGAGGGAGCGTTAGCCTGCTCGCCTGCGAGAGCGCGGAGTCTTTCAAGCTCTGCCATAAGAGCAGCGTTCTTATCCTCAAGCTCCGTGGTCTTATCCTCTGCGGCTGCAACCTTGGTCTTATCTGCCTTTTTGCGAAGGGTAATATCAATTCCTATATAGAGTGCAAGCGGTACGCCTACGCAAAGAATCATTCCGAGCGGTTCCTTGAGGAAGAGTATTACGTTTCCTATCCAAGGAATCCTGCTCGTAACTCTACCGATATAGCTCGCCTCAACGAGTCTGTGCGAGTCCTCACCATTGTTGTAGTCACCCTTGGTAACCCAACCGCCGTAGAGAGTAACACCCTCATTGTTCTTATCGGGATACTCATAGTCTGCTTCCCAACGAACAAGTCGGTGAGTCGTATATGCGCCGCCGTCCTTAAAGGTTACGACGTCGCCCTCTTTAAGCTCGGACCAGGGGGCATCCTCAAGGAAAACGAGGTCACCTATTTCGATGTGACCGTCCGCGTCACCGCTCATCGACCCCGAAGTAACCACGAGAGGAGTCGTGCCGAATACTGACGGCGGTCTTTCATCATTCACAGCGCCCTTGACAATAATAACCATATTGCAGACAAGCATAAATCCGAAGATTACGCAAAGCACGATGCCTATTATGGTTTTAATCAGGTCGCTTTTCTGCATTTTCTTTTTTTCTTCTACCTTAACGTTTTCCATTTTGTTCCTACTTTGATTTATTTTGCGGTGTTTTCGGGCATTTACTTTCTTATATTTTGAAAATATTTACCACGTGGTAAATAAATGTGGCTATAGCCACATTTATTGTGCCAAGGTTTTACACCCTTGGCAATTCATTTGTAAAGACAATTCACCAATTATTATGGTACATCCATTATACACCCAAATTTCTTTTTATTCAAGTCGCAAAAATTAACGATTTATTAGGGATAGTTTTGTGTATATTGCACGAAGAGGCACGCGAGCGTGCTTCTAATTTTCGCGAAACGAATGAGGTAATCGTTTCGCCGCCATAGGCGGTGCCGAAAATTAGCTCCGAGCAGGCTTTGAGCAAAGGCACGCGAGCGTGCTTCTAATTTTCGCGAAACGAATGAGGTAATCGTTTCGCCGCCATAGGCGGTGCCGAAAATTAGCTCCGAGCAGGCTTTGAGCAAAGGCACGCGAGCGTGCTTCTAATTTTCGCGAAACGAATGAGGTAATCGTTTCGCCGCCGCAGGCGGTGCCGAAAATTAGCTCCGAGGGGGCTGCAGTGGAAAGGAATGCGGAGCATTCTTCTAATTTTCGCGAAACGAATGAGGTAATCGTTTCGCCGCCGCAGGCGGTGCCGAAAATTAGCTCCGAGGGGGCTGTGGCGAAAAAGACAAGCGGGGGCGAACGCGAAGAACAACTACTCATCCACCACCATAGGTGGTCCCCCGTATGCCTTCCCTTGTGAGGGAAGGCTTGCGCGGCGGGAGTAAACCCCCGCCCTACAATCAGCGCGGTCACGTACAATGTGCTTGGCGTACACGGCGGGAGTAAACCCCCGCCCTACAAGGTGACGGTAGGGATAAAGGCAAAACGCCCCCAGAGCCGACGGCTCTGGGGGCGTTTCTTTAGTATTTATTACTTTTTATCCTCGGTATCTGCCTTTACAGAAACAAGTCTGATTATTGCCATTTCGGCACCGTCGCCACGACGGGGACCTGTCTTGAGTACCTGAGTATATCCACCGTTTACGTTTGCGTAAGCGGGTGCAAGCGTGGAAAATACCTTCTTTGCAACATCCTCTTCGGTGATGAATGCAAGCGCCGCACGGTAGGATGAAAGGTCGCCCTTCTTTCCGAGGGTAATCATTTCGTCCGCCTTAGCGCTAACCTCCTGCGCTCTGGTATAGGTAGTTTCCACCTTACCGCACTTGAGAAGAAGGGTTACCATGCCTCTGAGCATAGCCATACGCTGTGCAGTAGTTCTGCCAAGCTTTCTATTTCCCATCTTAGTGTCCTCCTATTTCTTATTCTTCGTCCTTCTTAAGACTGAGATTCAGGTCGTTGAGCTTCTGGATAACCTCTTCGAGAGACTTTCTACCAAGGTTTCTGACCTTGATCATATCCTCTTCGGTGCGGTTAATGAGATCCTCAACCGTGTCAATTCCTGCGCGCTTTAAGCAGTTGAAGCTACGTACCGACAAATCAAGCTCCTCAATGGTCATCTCAAGGACTTTTTCCTTCTTAACCTCGGGTCTTTCAACCAGGAACTCCTCCTGCTGTGCCTTGTCAGACATATCAATGAAGAGTTTGAGGTGCTCATTGAGAACCTTGGCAGCGAGTGAAATTGCTTCCTTTGCGGTGAGCGTACCGTTCGTCTGTACTCTCATAGTAAGCTTATCGAAGTCGGTTGCACTTCCTACACGGGTGTTATCCACGCTGTACTCTACCTTATACACGGGGGTAAAGATTGAGTCTACGAAGATAGTACCGATAGGCGCACCGAGATTCATTCCGCTACTAGCGAGATAAAGCTGCTTATTCTGCTCTGCACTGCGATAGCCGCGTCCCTCGTCAAAGGTAATCTCCATATAGAAGCGTGCGTTCTCGCTTACGGTGCAGATGTGATGCTCGGGATTAAGTATAGTCAGGTCGAAATCGGGAAGGATATCCCCTGCCTTTACGTCGCAAGGACCGGTTACGTCGATGCACACGGTCTTTGCACCCTCACATTCAAGCTTTGCTACGATGCCCTTTACGTTAAGGACAATCTCCGGCACGTCCTCTTTAACGCCGCTTGCGGCGGAGATTTCGTGCACTACGCCGTCAATCTTGATGGACGTAGCCGCAAAGCCGGGAAGTGTCGAGAGAAGAATTCTGCGAAGCGAGTTTCCAAGCGTGATGCCGTAGCCGCGTACAAGAGGCTCGGCTACGAAGATAGCCTCGCTGTCATCATTTTCTCTGACAGGATTTACGTTGATATTGAACTTTTCAATTGCGTTTATCATTTGTAATATTTCCTCCATTTCTCATTTTAAATTATAGTTTTCCCCTTGGGGAAATATGAGTAAAGCTGATACCGGCGGCGTGAGCTGTCACGCTGCCGTATCGGAGGGATTACTTCGAATAAAGCTCGACGATAAGCTGCTCGTTGAACTCGAAGTCAATATCGTCTCTCTGGGGAAGAGCTACAACCTTGCATACGAGGTCCTTAGCATCCTTCTCAAGCCACTTAGGAGTGACTGCGGTTGCCATAGACTCTGCAAGTGCCTTAATCTTAACGCTTTCCTTGCTGCTTTCCTTAACAGCGATTACGTCGCCTGCCTTAACGAGAAGCGAGGGAATGGTTACCTTCTTGCCGTTAAGAGTGAAGTGAGCGTGAAGAACAAGCTGACGAGCTTCCTTTCTGGATGCTGCCATAC
>CAZDON010000058.1:0-12122 GCA_964507065.1 uncultured Ruminococcus sp.
GGGGGTATAATTTTGAAAAAATATATAATGGCGCTTGATCAGGGCACTACAAGCTCTCGCTGTATTTTATTTGACACCGAGCTTGGGGCAAAATACGTAGCACAGCGTGAGTTTCAGCAGATTTTCCCGAAGGACGGTTGGGTTGAGCACGACCCTCTCACTATATGGTCGACACAGGCATCCGTGGCAACCGAGGCGCTTATGATGGCGGGAAGCTCCTTTGCCGAGGTGCTGACGATAGGAATCACCAATCAGCGAGAAACCTGCATTGCGTGGAACAAAACGACGGGCGAGCCTATCTGTAATGCAATAGTATGGCAATGCCGACGCACGGCGGATTACTGCAAGGAGCTTTGCAAAATGGGCTACTCGTCATTTATCAAGGAAAAAACGGGGCTTCTCATTGACCCGTACTTCTCTGCCTCAAAATACAAGTGGATTCTTGATAACGTAGACGGTGCAAGAGAGCTTGCCGAGCGAGGCGAGCTTGCCTTTGGCACGGTTGACAGCTGGCTTATCTATAAACTGACAGGCGGCAAGCGCCACGTCACCGACGTCAGCAACGCAAGCCGTACTATGCTCTTTAACATTCATACGATGAAGTATGATAACGAGCTTCTTTCGCTCTTTGGCATTCCGAGGGATACGCTCCCGGAGGTGCTTCCCTCCGCTTCTCTGTTCGGCTATACCGACCCGTCGCTTTTTGGCAGTGAGGTTCCGACTTCATCTGTGCTAGGTGACCAGCAGGCTGCACTTTTCGGTCAGTGCTGCTTTTCCTCAGGCGACGTGAAGAACACCTACGGAACGGGCGCGTTTTTGCTTATGAACATAGGAAAAACACCTAAAATCACCAAGGACGGACTTCTTACAACCGTCGGCTGGCAGATAGGCGACGAGGTTACCTATGCGCTTGAGGGCTCGGTATTTACCTGCGGCGCGGCTATCCAGTGGCTTCGCGACGGAATGAAGCTTATTGAATCGGCAGCCGATTCGGAATACTACGCGAAAAAGGTCAAGGACTCAGGCGGTGTCGTTGTAGTGCCCGCGTTTACGGGACTGGGTGCTCCCTGCTGGGACCCCTATGCACGCGGTCTTATTATAGGCATCAGCAGAGGCACGACTAAAAACCATATTATAAGAGCAACGCTCGAATCGCTTGCATTCCAGACGAATGACGTGATAGAGCTTATGCGCGAGGCATCGGCACTTGAGGTTGGAACACTCCGTGTCGACGGTGGAGCATCAAATAATTCCCTGCTTATGCAGATTCAGGCGGATTTATCGGATACGGTGATAGAAAGACCTCTCTTCCCCGAAAGCACCGCACTCGGCTGTGCTATGATGGCAGGACTCAGCATCGGCATATTCAAGTCACTCGACGAGATAGCGCGCCTTCGTAAAAACGATACTACCTTTACTCCCTCTATTGACAGCGACACAAGAGGGCGGGTGCTTTCCTTGTGGAAAAAGGCAAGAGAGCGTGCCCTGGGCTTTGCAAACTAGCATTTTTTCATTGACTTATAACGTAAATTGTGGTAAAATGAAAAAAACAGGATTAGCGGAGAGTGGATTTAATGAAAAAGCTTATCTTTTTAATTCTTATATTCTCGCTTATGATTTTCCTCGTGGGCTGTAATACGACTAACGAGCCTGACGATGACACGGACACACCGGAAGTGCCTGACACGCCAGAGGTGCCCGATGAGCCTGATGAGCCTGATGACAGCGAAAGCACCGACGAGCCCGATGAGGAGGTTGGCAAAACCGTTATAAAAAATGCTCTCGGCACAAAATGCGCCGTTCTTTACGACGCGCCAAACGACAGCTTTACAAATAACAGCGCCTATACCGTCGAGATTTCTCTTGGCGACGGTGAGTGGCACGAGCTCGACATATGGTGGGCGAGGGTTGCTACTCAGACCTCAGCGGGTATATACGATATCAAGAACACCTATTTTGTGAGCTTTGATTTTCTGGGTGAGGTAAAGCTCCGAGTCACGCACAAGGCATCGGGAGATACCGAAATACGCCCTGAGGGCTCCGCTACCTATACCACGACGGGTAAAAGCACGGTAATTGATATAAAGAAGGCAGGACAGCTTTCCTACGAGGTAGGCGGTGATATATACGGAAATCTTCAGATTTTCGCAAACCCCTATGAGGAAGTAAACAAGGACGCTGATAATCAGATTTATCTCGGCCCCGGTCTTTACAACAAGGACAACTGCCGATATATAAGAATGATGGATATAAACGGTGTCAGCACACCCGTGTTTAAGATTTCCTCAGGCGTTACTCTTTATCTTTCGGGCGGTGCTGTGCTTCAGGCGTGCGTGCTTTTTGAGGACTGCAACGGCTCTGCAATACGTGGCGGCGGTGTTATAGACAACCTTATGTGGAATACCGAGGATAATCTTCGCGATACCGTTATTTCAGAGGGACTTCCCTATCCCCCCGCAATTAAATTCCAGAATTCAACGAATATCACGATTGATGGCGTAACCGTAAGAGATCCTAATGCATACTGTATCTTTGGGGGAAGCTCCTCAGGTATCACCGTAAACAACTTCAAGGCTATTGCCTCGATGCCATTTACGGACGGAATGGACGTCATGTCCTGCTCGGATATTACCGTAAAAAACAGCTTTTTCCGCACTAACGACGACTGTATCGCGGTTTACGGAAGCCGATGGGTCTACAGCGGCAGCTCCTCTGACATTGTAGTCGAGGACTCTATTCTCTGGGCAGACAACGCGCACGCAGTAAATATCGGCTCACACGGCAGCCGCGATGCGGATAATCCCGATACTATTGAGAATATTATTATACGCAATATAGACATACTTGAGGTGCATTCGATAAATACGACGGGTGCGCTCCGTATTCATGCAGGCGGTGAGAACACCGTGAAGTGTGTGACCTTTGAGAATATACGCGCCGAGTTTACCCTCGGTGACCTTGCAAGGATTCACTTTTACAAGGACGGTGATGCATACGGCAAGCTCGTCAAGGATATCACCTTCAAGAATATCACCGTAGCTCCAAGGGTGGGTCAGACTGTAAAGATTTATATTCAAGCCCACAGTGCCGAGCGCGTAATTGACGGCGTTACCTTTGATAACGTATATATCGGGGATGAAAAAATCACCGAGGGCTCTGCTCTTATCGTCAAAAACGCCGCGTCTTACATAAGTAATCTTACTTTTAAATAATTCTTCTATAAAAAACGCAGAGGTGTGAAAGTGTCACACCTCTGCGTTAAATTTACACAAATTAAGCAACCGTCGAGTTTTGGATTGCTTCCTTAAGCGAGTCAACTACCTCAGGAGTGATTACGCCAACGGTAACGAGAACGAATACCACCACAGCAAGCACAAGGGTAAAGATAACTCCGATAAGAATCGTCAGCCAGATGCTTCTGCAATAGCTACGTCTGGGAATGCTCTTATCACTCAGCGAAAATGCGATAAGGCATATAAGTCCGATAAGCGGAATTGAGAAAAGTACGCTATACCAAAAATAACCCCACGCGGTAATAGGACGGTATTTCTTGGGAAGACGGCGAATTTCAGCTCTTTCTAACGAGGTCATAGCTACACTCCTTTATATGATATAATAATCAATTTGAATCTATATAGTTATTTTACCTAATTTTTCTTGCTTTGTCAATGCCTTTTGCCTATGTTTTAGAATTTTTTTCTAAAATCGCATAAATCTTATCAGACAGAGTAACAAAATCCGACACGGTGAGTCTTTCACCGCGCACACTCTCACCGTAGCCGAGTGACGCTACCGCTCCGAGAAGCTCCTCATTGTTTATATTAAGCTTTGAGCGAATTGCGTTATAAAGCGTCTTTCTTCTCATTTCAAAGGCAAATTTTATAAGATTTCTGAAAAGACGCTCGTCAGTAGGACGGTATTTCGGCTCGTCATAGAGCGAAATCCTTACAACGGCGCTGTCAACCTTGGGTGCGGGAATGAATGAGCCTGCACTTACGCGAAAGAGCCGCTTTACCTCGCCAAAATAGCCGATAACCGCGCTGATAGCCCCCCACTCCGAAGTGCCCGGGGCGGCACAAAGCCTAGCCGCAACCTCGTTTTGTACCATTACGGTGATAGAATCGAACCGCACACCCGATTCAAGAAGGCGCATAAGAATAGGGGTGGTGATGTAATACGGAAGATTTGCGCACACCGATACGGGTCTGCCGCCCGAATACTCCAGGACGAGTGCTGCAATATCCACCTTCATAATATCGTCGTTAATAACTGTGACGTTATCGTACTCAGAGAGCGTCTTTTCGAGAACGGGAATAAGTCCCTTGTCAATTTCAACGGCAATTACTCTTTTATATCTTCGGGCAAGCTCCTGAGTCAGGCAGCCGATACCGGGTCCTATCTCAAGCACCATACACTCCTCGGTAGGCGAGCAGGCATCGGCAATGCTTTCGGGTATCATACGGTTTATAAGAAAATTCTGTCCATAATCCTTGCGGAAGGTTATTCCCGCCTCGCTCATAAGCTCACGGATAACCGAAAGATTACATAAATCCATAATTATTTCCTTTAGCAAAAGCAAATAGTAAAAAAAGCAAGTCACGCGCGGGTGCTTGCCTAGCATAAACGAAAAGAACGGAGCTTTTTATAGTTTTAGCGTGTTATCCCAAGGGGTAACACGCTAATGGAGCTGGTGACCGGATTCGAACCGGTGACCTGTTGATTACGAATCAACTGCTCTGCCAGCTGAGCCACACCAGCACGCCATAATATTGTATCACGCAACGGTGAAAATGTCAATAGATAACTTGAAATTTTTTGCATTAAAATGCGTGAAATGCGTGATACCCCAAATAGAGTACCACGCGTTATCTTAAGGTCTGTTTATAAAATGAGCTACGCCCCAAAGCATAAGTATTCCGACGGCAACCGCCCCGACGACGAGAATCTCGCGTTTGCCAACGTCCTCGTCGAGAATTGAGCGCATAGAAGTATTCTCGGTTTCAGTCTTGCCGCATATACAGCTTCTTTGCCTTACCCCCTCTTTGAAATATCCGCTTTCCTCAACCGTTATCCACTCACCGTAGCTGTGAGGCTCGCTATGATAAATTTCCTTGCAGGAGCTGTATTCGTTCCAGTAAAGACACCTTTGATAATGGGTCGCTTCAGCGCATACCCATATTCCCGACGGCTCGTGCGAAAGAGGCTCGGCAAACCTGGCGTCGCACACCTCGCATACGGCAGGGTCGGTGCAGCTTAAATTCGTGCCAATATGCGCTCCTGCCTCGCGGGTCACTGTGCAGCCCTCATTGTTACAGTCGGTATCGGTGCAGTCGGTATATGCGTGTGCGCCTGACGCCTCACGGGTCACGGTACAGCCCTCGTTGTTACAGGTAGCGTCAGTGCAGTCGGTATAAGAGTGAGCCGATATTATAAGCGTTGTTTCCTTCTGTATAGAGTAGTCCTGAAGCGTGTTTCCGTCCTGAAGAGCCTTACCCGAAAACATAAGGTCGTATTCACCCGGGATAAGGCCTTCCTTTTCCTGAATTTTCGCGCGCACCTCCTCAACTAAGTAGGTGGGCTCAACCTCAAGGGTAATAACCCTGTCTTTATCAGTCTTTACGAAAACCTGCATAGCAAGCGTCGGAAGTGCCGTAAGCACGAAAAGTGCCGTAAGCGTAGCTAATACGAATATAAGTCGTAATATACCGCGTCCTTTGTGCATACCGTACTCCCCCTTTAAAAGCTTGTTTGTGCCATTACGTATATTATAGCACCTTTACCAAAAAAAGACAAGAGCATTACGCAAGTTTTTTGAAAATACGACGAATAAAATCAAAGGGTATGACGCTTGATGCAAGAAGAATGACCGACAGGAGCTCGCGAGCGGTAAGCGGTGCGCACCTGAACACCTCACCGCCGAAGTAAATCATACATATCTGTATTGCCGAAATTCCAAGCATTATAAATATAAAGGGCTTATTTCCGCCGATATTTGACAAAAGCGAGGCTCGCTCGGAGCGCGCGTTAAGGCAATTGAAAATTCCCGAAAATACGAAAAGCGCTAAAAATCCCGTCATAAAATACGCATCGGTGGGATGCGGTCTGAACAGTCCGCGGAAGAAGCCGTGACACAGGAATAATACGCAAAGGAATAGCGTATATCCCCCCGTCGTTGCTATCTGTACGAGCATATCGCGCGACAAAAGAGGCTCATCTCTTGATTTTGGTGGCTCGTTCATATAGTAACGTAAGGCAGGCTCACCCGCAAAGGCAAGACCGCCCAGGGTATCCATTATAATATTTATCCAAAGCATCTGAATTACCGTAATCGGGTTATCTATGCCTATAAGCTGTCCTATCAGTGACACTCCGCAGGCGGTAAGGTTCATCATAAGCTGGAAGGTGATAAATTTTCTTATGGATTTAAATATCGTGCGCCCGTAAAGCGCGGTCTTGACTATTGCCATAAAGCTGTTATCGAGTATTACGATATCGGCAGCGCCCTTGGCAATTTCACTTCCCGACGCCATAGCAAAGCCTACGTCCGCAAGGCGAAGCGAGGGGGCGTCGTTTACTCCGTCGCCCGTCATTCCAACGACGAGATTAAGCATCTGTGATATCCGCACTAAACGCGTTTTATCATCGGGCAATGCTCTTGCTACTACGCGAAGCTTCGGTAACCGTGCAAGAAGCTCGTCGTCTGACATACGGTGAAGCTCATCTGCTGTGATAACGCTCCCCTCGGTGCCGTATCTGAGAATACCGCACTCCTCGGCTATGGCGCGTGCCGTTTCCTTGCTGTCGCCCGTTATCATTACAACCTGAACGCCGGCGCGGGTGATTTCGTCAACCGCCTCACGGACACCGCGGCGCACCCTGTCCTTCATCACGCACAGGGCAAGAAAAACGCACCCGCACGCGCCCGCCTCGCATACTGCAATTACACGCTCGCCGCGCTCGGTATGACGGCGGAGCTTTTCATATATCGCGCCTCGCGAAAGCGGAGAAAGCTTACCCGTCCTGTCAGTTTTCATCGTGCAGGCAGGGAGGATTATTTCGGGCGCTCCCCTGATGATACGGGTGCCGTCGTCAAGAGTTATCTCGGAGAGCTTTCGCTCAGAGCAAAATGGCACGCGGTCGGCAACGCGAAGGTCGGTCTGCTCGCGCTCTGACGAAAAATAGTCTATAAGCGCAAGGTCGGTGCTGTTCTCCACCCCACCCGACGCCTTATCGACGGTAAGCCTTGCCGAGGCGAGAAGCATTTTATAGACGCGCGCATTCTCACGAAGCGCCTTGGCAGACGAGTATTCTCCGTCCGCTGTAATTACGGTGTGAAGTCGGCTCTTCCCCTCGGTAAGCGTACCCGTCTTATCGGTAAAGAGAATGTTCATTGACCCTGCCGTTTCAATTCCCACCATTTTTTTGACGAGAACGTTATCTCTTACCATAGAGCGCATATTTGCAGAAAGCACTACGGTTATCATCATCGGCAAGCCCTCAGGCACGGCAACGACGATTACCGTTATCATAAGCGTTAAGGCGTGAGAGAGCGTTGATATAAGATACGGAACGTTCCTCACCGAATCGATTATTTTGTCAAACGCGAAGCCGTTATCCACGACGAAAGACGAAAAAATATAGATAAGCCCGACTAAAATTGCCACGGCGTAGCCGATTTTGCTTATAACGGATGCAAGGCGCGAGAGGCGAAGCTTAAGAGGGCTTTCTCTCGTTTCGCACTGTACCTCGCGCGCAACCTTGCCGTATTCGGTTGCCTCACCCACGCGTACGACTCGAATAACGCCCTCACCCGAGGTGACGAGCGAACCGCGGAATACCTCTCTTCCCGAAAGAAGCCCCTCCCCTGTCTTTTCGGGAGCCTTCCATACCTCGGCACTCTCACCGTTGAGCGACGACTGGTCTACCGAAAGCCTGCCCGTAAGCATAATACCGTCAGCGGACACCTGCTCACCGACACCGAGAAGCAGCGCATCACCAACGACAACCTCACTTACGGGGATTTTTGTAACCTCACCGCCCCTGATAACTCTCGCGCACGCGGTACGGGTTTCCTCTTCAATCTTCAAAAAAGCGCGCTCAGAGCCCATTTCGGAGAGCGTTGACACGAGCGTCGCAAGAATTACAGCGCAAAGTATTCCGCCGACCTCAAGCCAGTTTACGTCGCCGAGGGTAAATACTACCTCAATAAAAACCGCAATAAGTAAAATTCTTATAATCGGGTCACAAAGGCTCTCCAGCGCACGCGAGAAAAATCCGCGCCTCCTCTGGCGTGAGAGTCCGTTAGTGCCGTGGCGCTGCCTTGACTCGGAAACCTCACTCTCGTTAAGTCCTATTATTTTCGTATTCACCTTTTACATCACCTCTTTTTTTAAACTATATGAGAGGTAAGATGAAAGTAGTCCTGAAAAAAATATCCTTGCGTCGCTTAAAACGCAAGGATATTCGCTTATTTTTTGAAAACAGTAATAGCAGCAGAGTCAGGAACGGTATCGACGAGAATATATTTTACGCCGTCGGAATCCGTCCTTACCGTAAGGTCAACCGTATTCGTTCCCACGGTATAGTAAGCGCCGCTCCATGAGTCAGGCACATTAACCTTTACCGTAAGGGGCTCGTTAAAGAGCGTATTGTCAAGTGTATCCGTGACGGTAAGCTTGATGCTCTCTTCCTTATAGGCGGTCGCGGTGATTTTTGCCGAGTACCACTCCTGATAATACTTCGTGGCCTCGGTAAAGTTCATAAGCGCCACCTCGTCTGCCAGGTCGTTTGCTATTTTAAAGAGCCTGTCTGCCTGCGCTACCTTGATATGATGCTTGCCCGACTGATTATCTCTTATATTATGTATGCAGAAGCAAGCCCAGCCGCCCGCTTTTCTTGCCTCGTCGATATACGCGCTCCAGAGCGTTTCGTCATCGTAGTCCTCTACCATAAAGGCGAAAATACCCGTAAGACGCCTGTCGTAGACGGTTTTCGGGAAATTGACCTTAGATGCAAGCTGATTTTTATCAGTAACGGTAAAGGTACCGCGCGTTCCGATAATTTTGCCGTCCTCAATAGCCTGCCCCAGCACCTCGTTGAAGTATTTTTTGTAGGTGGATATGACGGTACCGTCGCTGAGCGTATAATCGCTCGTACGAACGCCGATTCCCGCGTGAATGAGGGTCACCGACTCTATGCCGAAAAGCTCCTCAAGTATCTGCTTTGAAGCGAGTATTTCCTTGGTTGAGCTTCCCTTGGGAAACGAGCCTGAGGTAATTGCAGTAGTTTCATTATTCTTTACGTATCTGAAGGTACCGCCGTCGTCGTTTGTACCGTGGAATGCGTGCGAATAGGTGTGTGATACGACCTCTATGTTCTTGTTTTCAAGACGCGTTTTCCA
Source organism: uncultured Ruminococcus sp. (assembly GCA_964507065.1). Lineage (GTDB taxonomy): Bacteria > Bacillota > Clostridia > Oscillospirales > CAG-272 > UBA1740. The sequence goes on from CAZDON010000058.1 coordinate 9,401, forward strand.
GGTATCCGCCAAGGGAAGCTTATCGTAGGTATATTTACCGTCCTTCATCACGTATTCCGTGCCCGCGGAATTTACCTTAAGCGTCGCTAAGGCTACCGTTTTAAGCGCAAAGGTAAGCTTTACGTTCGGATAGCCTGTCAAAAGCCCGATTGCGTTCTCTGAGGTCTGCTCGTCACCGTCGTCAATAACGTAGGTGAGCGTTGCTTCCTTACCGCCTCTGTTGACTACCTCGGCATCCACCTCGTAATAGTTATTCATATTTACCTTTACCGTATAAACCGAAACGCCGTTTCCGCTGGCGCTCGTAATTCTGACCGTTGCAACACCGCCGTTTTCCGCGGTGGCAGGAGTTATGCTGACGACCGATTCCTTCCAAAGAGGCGTAACCTTTACCGTAGGATAGCCGTCCTTGTAGATTGCGCTTACGGTATAGCTTGTGACGTTCGGCTCAAAGCCGGGCAGCGCCTTACCGCCAACCGTAATTGCCGAAGCCTCGGAAAGATTCTTAAGGTCGGTCATAGTGTATCCCGTCAGGGTCTTGTCCGTCCTGTAATCGAGAGCGTTGAAAATCAGGGTTACGTCGGTATCAAGCGGAATATCTCCGCCCTCATCAAGAAGTGATAGCGCGTGATTTACCGCAACCTCAACCGCATCGTCAGTAGTACCGTAGAGTATAAGCCTGTTTTCCTCGGCACGCACGAGAGCCACGGAAATTCCTGAGGTACAGAGCTGCGAAAGCTCGTCAGCAAGCTCGGTGTAGCCCTCGCGCGTCTTTAGCGCGCCTATCTGAATTTCAAAAGGCTCTGCATCCGCGTCATACCTCTCGTATGTAAGCTCTGTTCCATACCTTTCTAAGTAGCTCTCGCTGAACTTTTTGCAAGAGAGCCCGCACGGAAGCTCGCGCCGTCGTATGCAATTACGAAATCCCCCGTAATATCAAGAAGCATCGCCCCGTCGGTCGATTCGTCATCAGGCGCACCGTCGGTTTCATCCTCGTTGCACGAGGAAAGGACGCCGAGTGAGCAAATAAGGATACAAATTACAAGAAGCTGTGCTATTAATCTTTTCATAATTCCTCCCGTAAGTGTTATTTTAAGCGTGAGCGGAAAAACCGCTCACGCCCCCCGCTAAGGCCGTGTTCTGGCAAAATTTAACCCTGAGTTTCAGGTGGGTGCTCTCTCCGTCGGCATCGTGCTTCCAACGTCCGCTTGGTGAGGGTACGAAGACAGCTCACGGCGGGAGGCCTGCTCTATCGCGGCGGAAGTCCGAGCTCCCCGGCTTTGTGTGTCGGTCCAAATAGCCCGAATCACGAGAAATGCAGGATAATATTAATCGTCGTAATCAGAGGTGCCGAAAAGAAGGTCGTTGAAGTAATCCTCAACTACCTCGTATTCATCATCGTCCTCTATGGTTTCAAAGATAAGGTCCTCACCCTCACCCGTAACGGATAGGACGATAACGTCGTCACCCTTTTCGTCAGGCGGTATAAGCGCGAAGTATCTCTTACCCGAAAGCACCGCCTCAGCAACCACCTTGAACTCAATATCGCGACCTGTCTTAAGGTCGGTAAGCGTTACGTAGAACGCCTCGGTGGTATTCTCGTCGGTGAGAAAGCCCTTTTCAACACTGTCCTTTTTCATAAAAAACCTCAAAAATCAAAATGTACTTACGGCAAAAGCGAAACTATTGCCGAATTTGATAGATAAAATCCGCGGGCTGTAAGAGCGACACCGCCTTCGTGACGTACCATCAGTCCCCCGTTTATAAGCGCATCAAGCTGACTTTTTCTGGATTTTTCAAAATCGTAGCCGAAGCGCCGGTTAAACTCCTCAAAATCCACTCCGCGTGACGTGCGGAGCGCGAGCATGATGTACTCGTCCTCACCGTACGCATCGGAGTCGGTAACTCTAATGTTCCCGAAATTTCCCGAAATATACGAACAAAAGTCGTCGTTATTGTAAAATCTCTTCCCACCGTAGCAGGAGTGTGCCGATATGCCAAAGCCGATATAATCGCAAAGCGTCCAGTATTTAAGGTTATGTCGGCTCTCATAACCTGCTTTCGCGAAATTTGAAATCTCGTAATGAAAGTACCCTGCCTCACCGAGAATTTTATCGGTAAGAAAGTACATTCGCTCCTCACACTCCTCGCCGGGCAAAGCAAGCGCGTCGCGCTTCTCATAAAATTCCGTGCCCTCTTCAATAATCAGCGTGTAGGCTGAAATATGCTCTGGGGAAAGCCTTATAATTTCGGTAAGAGTTGATAGAAGCGAGTCCTCGGTCTGCTCTGGTATACCGAGCATCAGGTCTACTGATATATTACGGAAGCCTGCCTCTCTTGCCGAAAGGAAGCTGTCAAGAAAATCCTCGTAAGTGTGTATTCTGCCAAGGATTTTCAGCTCGTCTTCGTGAATCGACTGGACTCCAAAGCTAATACGGTTTATACCCACGGTAAAAATTTCACGGAAATAATCACCTTTCTGTGATGCGGGATTTACCTCAAGCGTAATCTCACAGTCAGGCAAAAGCTCAAAGCGCTCACAAAGCTTATCAAGTATACGTTTAATCTGCGCGGGTGTCATACGCGAGGGTGTTCCGCCACCGAAGAATACAGTGTCAACACGTACACGCTCGTCCCCCGTATCATAGGAGTCTATTTCGTGTATTAGCGCCTCTACGTAGTCGGCAAGCTCTCCGTCGCTCCTTGTCGAGGAGCAGAAGTC
>CAZDON010000059.1:0-9915 GCA_964507065.1 uncultured Ruminococcus sp.
ATAATAACAACATGGGGCACCACGTTTATTCATATTTTTATGAAACGGGCGGCTCCGTGTATCTTCGCACCTACACGCAGAGGCAGAACAACGTTACCGATACCTCAAAACTTGTAAAGCTTGATAAGGCGGCGGGCGAGTGGTACAGATATACCTGCGTTATTGAGCTTGAGGATACGCTGAATACCTCCGGCTATAATTCAAACGCCTACTATTACCTTGACGGTAAGCTTTTCGGTACGGACGAGAAGGCACTCCCCGCCGGAGTTGCCGCGATAAACGGCTTCCGCTTCAATTTCGCCTCGAGCAGTGCGCTTGACGTCGGTGAAACCATCTGTTTTGACTCTTACAGCGTGCGCACCTCGAATCAGGCGTACGTTAACCTTGCGAACGTGCTGGACCTTGCAACGCTTACGAGAAGCTCAGAGCTTGATGAGATAAGGACCTCGTCACCCGCGGACGTTGCCGTTGCAAGCAAATATTTTTCCGCTGCAAATACCACAACAAATGAGGACACGGCGAGCACGGCGAAGCTTTCCGCTACAAAGCTTACCGACGGTGGGGATCATTTGCTTTTCTCAATACAGAACCCCACGGGTTCTGATACCGCCTTCGGCAACTACCACAGCACCGACGGCGGCAAAACGGTATATATCCCGAAGGGACTTGATTCATTCCTGCTTATGAGAGGCGTTAATTCATCGGGACAGGTTGGTAATCTGACGCTTTACAATACCGGCGGAACAGTCCCTGCGTACGATAAAATAATCTTTGAGTTTGATATCAAGACCGATTCTAACTTCATAGAAAACGGGAGTAATATTTCCTTCAGACTCCTTACCTCAGGCTCGGCAATGTCGCACTACATGACACTTTATTTTGTTGAGGATTACGACGAGGAATACAGTACGTACAGAACCTATTTGAGAACGCACAGCCAGTACAGAAATACCGACGACGATCATCCCGTCGGTCAGGGAGGAATTGCGCTCGTTGAGGGCTCTACCTGGCAAAGAATAACCGTAGTTCTTTCCTTCGAGGGTGACTACAAAAATTCCTATGCCGATTTTTACGTTTGCGGAAAGCATATAGGCAGACAGGATAAATACGTTGATACCAGTGGAGTTACGCATAACCTCTTTGATACCGTGCCGCATACCTACGACGCGCTGCGCTTTAACGTCGTGGTAAACAACACCTACGGCGTTGGAGATAATATCGGCTTCAAGGACTACACCCTTCACACCGTTATGCTGGACGATGCCTACACGCAGAACAGAAGTGCTCTTATAACCGCTCTTCGTTCAAGCACGCTTGACACTATTTCAACAGGCTCACCCGACAATATAGGCGGCGGTGCTAAATATTTCGCGGCAAGCGGCGAGGTGGGCGATGCGGTCAATTCCACGGCAAAGCTTTCCGCCCTTACGCTTACCGACGAGGGTGATTATATTAAGTGGCAGGTGCAGGACCCCGTTAATTCGAATACCGAGTACGGCAATGCTCACAGTGCGGACGGACAGACCGTTACTATCCACAAGGATCTTGACTCACACCTGCTTATACGCGGAACCTATGAAAATTCGTCGGGCAGCCTGCGAACGGGCAAAATCGATCTTTACGATTCGTCGGGAAAGAATCCCGGTTACGGAGCGCTGGAGCTTGAAATAGACGTCAAGACGGATTCGAATTTTATCGAAAACAGCTCTACTCTCACGCTTCGTATCGAGAATTCAAGCGGAAGTGCTATGGGCTGTAACGTCAGCTTCTATTTCGTTGACGTTGACGGCACGACCTACGTAAGAACGTATACTCAGGTTAAAAACGGCAGCGGTGGAATCGCGCTCGGCACAGGCTCGTGGCAAAGATTAAGAATGGTGCTTTATCTCAACGGAGATTATTCGCGCGCATGTGCTGACTTCTACGTCGGTGACACCTTCCTTGGCAGAGAAAACGGTGTTTTCTCATCTGTTCCTGTAAAATTCGACGCGCTGAGATTCAACGTCTCGACCGATAAGACCTATACGATAGGCGATAATATATGCTTCAAGAACTATGAGCTCAACGCATATACAAGCGTAGTTGGTGGCGACGCGTCTTATTATGGCAACAGCTTCATCTACCCAGCGGCAGCACCTGACTATTCCTCGTACGGAGTTTATGCAAACTACGTAGATACTGCTGAGGGCAAGCTTTACGGCGAATACTATACCGACGTTGCTGCGGCTCTTGCGGCAAATATGGATAGCTATCCCGTCCTTGATCTGCTTAAATCCGAAAGCGGCGTGACCATAAGCAGCCCTGCGAGAATAAAGCAGACGGGAAGCGCTACCTTTACCAATTACACGGTGGATAAATCACTCGGCTACACCGTTTCTGGCGGTGTGTATACCTTCTCGGATACCTACCACTCGCTAATAGGACTGAACGAGCTTTCCGCCTACGGCGGTAGCTATACCTCGTATCCTACCGAGCTTTTGTGGAATCAGCCAATTGAGGCAGAGTTCAGGAATAAGTGTATTCCCTCGTCGACTGCGGGCGATGACACTCTCTACACACCCGTAGGCTGGAATAACCAGGCAAATCAGTCGGCAGGAAACGTAACGCTCGGCCCCGTTGGCGAATGTGAGCTCTACGCCGCCTACAAGACCGTAATTTATATCGTATGGCAAAACGGTACGGATATTACCAAGTATTCGGTTGACGGAACGCAGTTCGTCGACGATTTCAATCTTCTTTCGGACGGTGGAAAAATTCAGCTCCGTGAGGATGTGATTTTCGAGGGCGATACCCAGCTTCCTATCGTAAATAAGACGCTGACGCTCGACCTTTACGGTGAGAGGCTTACCTTCCTGCGTCCGTCGGAGGACGAGGGTACGAAAAAGATATTCTGGTTTGCCAACGACGGGGCAGCAAACGCCTCGGTGCTTAATATTGAGTCCTCGCTTGACGGCGGAGAAATATTTGCGGGAATCAAGAACAGTCAGTCCTGCGGCGCTATATTCTATATGGGTAGCGATGATAGGGACGGCTCAGGCAACGTCGTAAATATCCGCAGCGGTAATATAGGTCTGTTCTCGTCGTGTATCGCGGATATGCGTGACTCGGCAAACGTGTTCAACGCGACCGAGGGCGGGCGCTTCGTCAAGTCCGGCTCGGATTATTCGGGACTGTTCGTCGTACGCCCGAACGTTGAAAACGCGGGCTTTAACCTTAAGGACGCGGATATCGGCAGCATTTACAGAGGAGGGCTCTTTAACCTTCTCTCTACAGGAGGATTTGCTAATATCGAGGATTGTAACGTGCTTCGGCTCGGAAGCTGCGACTGGCTGTATCTCGTTACCAAGGGATCTCAGGAGGTTGACGGCGTTACTCACGTCTTTTCGGGAACCGTGAACCTTTCGGGTGTGCGCTCTAATATACCGCTTACCTGTCAGGGCGCGGAGGACCCCTCGTACTCGTTTGACGGTACGGTTAATCTTAACGGAAACAACTATACCTCAATAGCTACTACCGTAAAGCTTGACGACTCGGGCGATACCGTAGTCGACGGTGCTAATGCGTATTTTATGAATCACCCGTGCGTGTATTATAACGGTGAAAGCTTTGACATGGCAAATTCGAAGGCGCGCTTCGGAAGAGTTGACGAGGTAATATCGCTTCGCTGCGGCGATGATATGCTTCTCGTTCCTTACGTAAACGTGACCTCGGGAGTGCTTACGAAGACCTGCGTCGTGACGGACGTGCTTGAGGTGGTTACGCTTGCTGAATCCGATATATCGGTGCGCTGGATTAATTACGACGGTAAGGTCGGATACGCACCCTCGACTAATGACGAGGCGATAATTGAGGCGGGTATCGGCAGCCCGTATTCCATCGTTAAAGCCAACGATGAATATTCTGTTGAGAGCGTCTATAAATTCGTATGGAAGCTCACAGGCGAGGAGGTAGTATCCCCCTTGTCACTTGAGTCGCCTAAGTATCCTATAACGCTTGATACGACGATAAAGATTTGCCAGATGAGGACAAAATCCGATTTCAAGCTTATGTCAAATCTCAGCCTGACGGACAGCTTCAGCTATAATATCTACGTCCCCGCGTCGCTTATCACAAACGGCGGCAGCATCACCTTCTCGTCGGGCGGCAGGACCTACACTCCGTCGATGAAGCCCGAATACGCTGACGACGGTACGGTCAAATATACTCTCTATGAAATAAACGGCTCAAGCTACTATCGCATAGAGCTTGGCGACACTACGGTGTTCAACGCAAACGAGATAATAGAATTTACGATGTCAATTCCCGTTACCGCGCCGAATGCCGTGCAAAATACGCACAACCCCAAGTGGACCTATTCGGTTACGAAGTACGCCACTAAGGTGCTTGATAACGCAAACGACCACCGGACTGCAAAGCAGATGGTGACGGATATGCTCGCATACGTCAGCGCGGCTTATCTCTTCCACGGTAATGAAACGCCCGCAGAGGTGACCGCCGCTATTAACAGAGCGTCAGAGCTGGGCTATACCCCCTCGGCATATTCACCAACCTCAATTGCAAAGGCACCCTCGGGAGTCGGCGGATATATTACGGGAGTTACCGTAAATATCGCAGTACCCGATACTCGCTTCAGATTTACCTTTGCAAGCGGGCTTACGGGAATGGTGAGGCTGTCCTACTTCAGTGAGAAGGGGCATTACAACGAGGCGTTTATTAAGGTCGAATCTGGAGTAGTAAAGCAGATTAACGGTGTCGCGACAAGCGAGGGACTCGGCTACTATGAGCTGTCGACTAAGGTCTATGACTTTAATGCCGATATAACCCTTGCCGTCGACGGTAACGGCGACGGATTGACGTACGATACTGAAAAGGACCTTATCACAGAGTTTAACTCGGTATCCTACGTTGCTTATATAGAGAGTCTTATTGCCGGCGGTGATACTACACAGGCAACGGCAAGGGCGCTCTCTCTTATGAAGTCGCTCTACTGTTATTCCGAGAGTGCCAGAAAATATCAGGCTTATATAATGGCAAATTCTTAAGTGAATTATGCGCGAAGCGCAGTTGTATAGGGCTGACGTAAAATCAACGCTGAGGAGCTGTTTCAAATGCAAATTTGAGACAGCTCCTTTCTTATCCATCCTTTAAAATCCTGTTACCGAAAAATTATAACTATTTTTGCGAGATACCTTGACAGGCGAGGTATCTCGTGGTACAATATAAATACAAAAGGAAGATTACGACAAAAAAGGAGTGGTGAAATGGTATTGACTTCAGATATAGTCAGAGGGCATACGGATGCTATAATCCTTTCCTTGCTGGCAAGACAGGACGACTACGGCTACAATATCAATAAGCATATCACCGAGGTAAGCTGCGGTGAGCTTGAGCTTAAGGAGGCAACGCTATATACTGCCTTCAGGAGGCTTGAGGAGGCAGGCTTTATCAAATCCTACTGGGGTGATGAGGATTCGGGCGCAAGACGCAAATATTATAAAATAACACCGCTTGGTAGAGATGAATATGAAAAACAGCTTGCATACTGGAAAAGAACGCGCGATATAATTGATAAACTTGTATATTAAGGAGAAAAGTGATGAAAACGGAAATAAAGGCTTACATAGATAATCTTTTTGAGGGCGCGCCGCTTTGCAGAGAGAGCGTTGACCTTAAGGAAGAAATACTTCAGAACTCTCTTTTGCGCTACGAGGATGCCATCGCGCTCGGTAAGGGGGAGCGCGAGGCGTACGACGTGGCAATTTCCTCGATAGGTGACGTGCGTCCGCTTATTGATGAGATTAGACGCAAGGAGGGCGTGGCGTCAGAGGGATACGCATTCGAGGCGGTCCTTGACAATACTCCCAAAAATAAAGACAAGAAAAAATCGAAAAAGAACGATGACGAGGATGAGAAGAATCTTCCCTTCGGACAGAAAATAGGCAGGAAAATAATCTGGGGCAGCGTCGTGCCGCTCTATCTTATAATAAGCTTCATCAGCGGAATGTGGGGCTTTACCTGGCTGCTCTTCATCTGCGCTATCTTCGCGGAAAACATTCTCGACGTATCGTTTGAAATAATAGAGAAGAGGAGAGAGGATAATGAGAAAAAGCATAATTAAAATAGTCGTTTTATCACTTGCCCTGTTGCTTTGTCTTTCGGTTATGATAGTCGCTATGGCGACGACCGACAGTGAAGCTGCGGGTGTAATATACAATATGACCTATAAGGATGCCGACCTTTACACCGCGGGAGGCGCTGAGTATCAGGCTGATGCGGTATCCGCTCTTAAGATTAATTACAGAGTGGGTATAATAAAAGTCGTAGGCTACGACGGTGACACCGTAAGGCTTGAGGAAGAGGGTGCCGACAGCGAGAAGAACACCGTTCATACGAGATGCTCTCTTGGTACTCTTTTCGTACAGTTCGGTGAGTCGCGCGTGAGCTTCTTTGAAAGACTCCCCAATAAGACGCTGACGGTTTACGTACCTGAGGAGCTGAGCTCTATCGAAATAGAAACGGCAAGTGCGGACACTACTCTTGAGGGTGTTCGGGCGGCAAGGCTTGAGATTGATACGGCGTCGGGCGGTGTAACGGCTACCGAGTCGGTATTCGTTGAGGCTGAGATAGATTCGGCAAGCGGCGTGGTTTCGCTTTCGGCAGATATCGGTAAGCTTGAGGTCGATGCGGCATCCGGCGCGGTCAGCGTCGCGGGCAACGTAGGCGAGCTCCACGTCGATACAGCTTCGGGCAATATAGCTCTCGCAGGTAAATTTGATAAGGTGGAGCTTGATACCGCCTCAGGTGATGCTGCGCTCAGCGGAGAGGTTAAGAGCTTTGAGATGGAAACCGCATCGGGTGACGTGATTCTTGCTTCGGCGCCTACGAGAATAAGCTTTGAATCTGCAAGCGGAGATATCACGGTAAGGCTTCCTAAGGGCACTGAGGGCGTCAGCGCCGTACACGACAGAGCTAGCGGAGATATGACCGTTATAAAGGACGGAAAATCCTACGAGGGCAAGCGGTACAGTGATTCGGGAGTGATAAACCACGAGTTTGAATTTGAAACCGCATCAGGTGACGTAGAAATCATTTTTGAAAACTAATATTTACAATTTGAGAAAAATACGGGTAAGGAGCGTGCGCTCCTTACCCGTATTCCTTTCGCGAAACATTGTTTGGAACGAACGCTTTTATGCGTTATACATTCCGTTTTGCTTCATAAAGGCAAACATCCATTCACCGTGCTGCTGCTCCTCGGACTGAATGTGATTGAGCATCTTTCTTACCTTAGGCGAGCAGAATTCAAATATTCCCGTGTTGTAAAGCGACGATACGTGCTTTTCCATAGCGAGCATATCCGAAAGAAGCATACAGTCGGCATCCTTGTCCTCCTTGCTTGCATAAGAGCAGCTTACCGCCTCGGAGTTGTTTGCCGAAACGGGGGCAGGATTCTCTGGCTCATTTCCCGCAAGCATTGAATTTACCGTTGAAAGATGTGAGCACTCCGCACTCTTGATAGTTGAAAAAAGCCGTGACAAGGCTTCGCATTTTGCTTCACCCTCATACTTTTCGTACTTTTTGATGCAAAGCTCCTCCTGCGATTTCATATCAAGCAAAAGCCCGTGCTCCTTTTCTGTGAGTACCATATTTTTCTCCTTTCCTTTTTTTGTTATTATGTCTTTTTCCTATCCACTTTATTCAAAATTACGTGAGACGTATTATCACAGGACGGCGAGTTTTGTAGACAATGCTCGCTTTTTTGCAATCTGCGGATAAAAATGAATATATAATAATAATTAATTAGACGATATGCACAAAAAAGTTTGGCACTTGTTCATCTTTACAACCCTCGCACATAGTGATATAATATATTTATGTATAAGTGCGTACGCACAAGTGTCGTAATGAAATGGAGTTGGTCTTATGCTTCTTAGCAAAGAGTATTACCGTGATATTTATCTTGACGGTAAGGACGTGCAAACGGTAAGGGATGAAATTAAAAAGCTCAAGAGTGAAATTGAAAGACTGAAGTATAAAATGGAGTCACCCTCATACCCTTATGAAACGCACCCGTTCCCCTCGGAGCTTGACCAGCTTCACGCCTGCCGCGGATACCTTGCAGAGGCACGCGCCGCCCTGCTGTCGCTTGGTGGTGAGGATGAGCTTAGTGAGGCGGAGCTTCTCTCTAGGGATTTTTCGGATAATCTTCAGATGATAAGAAAGATTTCTCTTTCCATCGGCATTTATCTTGACAGCTTCTACGAGGTGAGAGTATATCCCGACAGGGCAGTGCTTACCAGAGTGTCACGCGGAGTTGAGTCGGTCGAAATATCGCTTGACCGAGACGCTTTTCTTAGCGACGTGGCAGAGCTTGATATCGGACAGTGGCGTGATTGTTATCTTCCTGAGCATTACGGCTCCGGCTTCAGTGAGCCTATCAGGTGGCGGCTTCTCGTCGAGTATAACGACGGCATAGCGCCGAGGTTTTACGAGGGTAACGGTATATTCCCTTACGATTTTTCTGCCCTTGCGAAGCTCCTTGGCGTTGAGGAATATTAATTTATAATCTTTCGGTCGCGGCAGGAGTCTTGTACCTTGCCTCGGCCGATTCATTTTTTGACACTTTCTTTATTATTACGCACGCGTTATTGACTTTTGCGCTTGTATTTGTTATAATGTAGGGTGGAAAAAATCATCGCGCCGAAGCTGGCGTGCGGGCGCTTGCCGCAAAGGCTGTATGGACGTGCCCCATGGAATCGTCAGTCAGATGACAGAATGGAGAGCTATATGAAATTCTTTCTTAGGCATAAGATAAAAACCCTACTCGTTCTTTTTGCATATCTGGTATCCTATATCGCGTCAACGGTTTTGTCGACGCTGCTTATGAACGGTAACCTTAATGAATATACTACCGTGAGCCTCGTTTCAAGCGTGCTTTGCGCCGCCTCTATAATAATCGGAGTTTTTGCGCTCCATCTTCACTCGGCGTCCTTCAGGCACGCAAGCTTTCTTGAGCTCTTCAAGGCGATACTTCTCGTCGTCGCTACGGCGGTAATAAACGTCGTGCTCCTTATCTTTAACGAGTCTATGTCCTTTGCGTGGTGCGTTACGACCTCGCTGTTCTTCTTCATCTTCGCGTCCTTCGCGACCTGCTATATCCGTCTTTGCGATATGCTTATGACGCTTTACAGACGCCACGCGACAAGACTGATGAAGCGAGTTCTGATAGTAGGTGCGGGCGATGCGGGCACTACGGTGCTTAAGGAGCTTCAGACTACCGATAAAATCAATTATCTTCCCGTCGGTATAATCGACGATAATCCTGACCTTCACGGCTCAAATCTATGCGGTGTTCGCGTTCTGGGCGCAACCGCCGATATCAGGCGTATCGCTGAGAAAACGCGTGCGCAGATGATAATAGTGGCAATTCCTACCGCAAAGCCTGCCGATATAAAGAGAATAACCGAGCATTGTCTTTCGACTAAGTGCGAGATTAAGGTTATGCCTGGCCTTTACCAGCTTATGGACGGAAAGGTGTCCGTATCTCAGCTTCGCGACGTCGACGTTACCGACCTTCTTGGCCGTGACCCCGTAGAGGTAAATCTTGATGAGGTTATGCAGTACATAGGCGGAAAATGCGTGCTCGTTACGGGCGGTGGCGGCTCGATAGGAAGCGAGCTTTGCCGTCAGCTTTCCACGAAAAATCCCTCACGCCTCATTATTCTTGATATTTACGAAAACGGAGCGTACGATATTGAGCAGGAGCTTTTGCGTGAGCATCCCGAGCTCAGGGTCACGACTCTTATTGCCTCTATACGCGACAAGAAAAAGCTTTCGCGAGTGTTTGAGGAGTACCGCCCCGAGATAGTATTCCACGCTGCCGCGCACAAGCACGTTCCGCTTATGGAGCATAGC
>CAZDON010000059.1:9925-12087 GCA_964507065.1 uncultured Ruminococcus sp.
GGTTCTATAGGAAGCGAATTGTGTCGTCAGATAGCAGGGCATAATCCCAAAAGATTGATTATAGTTGATATTTATGAAAATAATGCTTATGATATTCAGCAAGAACTTGTCCGTCGTTACCCCGAACTTGATTTGATAGTTCAAATTGCCTCGGTAAGAGATAGCAATAAGATGAACAAGGTCTTTGAAAATTACAAGCCGAATATAGTCTTCCATGCTGCAGCACCCAAGCACGTGCCCCTTATGGAAACCAGCCCCTGCGAGGCAGTAAAGAACAACGTCGTCGGAACGTATAATCTCGTCAGCTGTGCCGATGAATACGGCGTATCGCGCTTCGTGCAGATATCGACCGATAAGGCGGTAAACCCCACTAACATTATGGGTGCTACCAAGCGTATATGCGAGATGATTATTCAGGCGTATGCAAAACGCTCAGGGACGAGCTTCGTTGCGGTGAGGTTCGGAAACGTGCTTGGCTCAAACGGCTCGGTAATCCCGCTTTTCAAAAAGCAGATTTCAGCGGGCGGCCCCGTTACCGTAACGCATAAGGATATAATCCGCTACTTTATGACGATACCAGAGGCAGTAAGCCTCGTGCTTCAGGCAGGGGCGTATGCCAAGGGCGGTGAGATTTACGTGCTCGATATGGGTGAGCAGGTAAGGATATACGACCTCGCGGAAAGGCTTATCCGTCTTACGGGCTACGAGCCTCACGTTGATATTGAGATAAAGATTACGGGACTTCGCCCCGGCGAGAAGCTCTATGAGGAGCGTCTTATGGCGGAGGAAGGACTTTCCAAGACTCCAAACGGTCTTATCAGCGTCGCACGCCCCATACCTATGGATGAGGATGCGCTTTGGGATAAGCTTTCCGAGCTCGATGCAGCTGCCCACGAGGAAAGCGAAAGAATGAAGGAGCTTGTAAGAGAGCTTGTTCCTACCTATAAAATCGACAGCAAAAACTAAACAAAGGAGCGATATATGTCAAATATCTGGCACGATATATCCGAAAACCGCATTTCGGCGGAGGATTTTATTTGCGTTATTGAAATATCCAAGGGAAGCAAGAAGAAGTATGAGCTTGATAAGGAAACGGGGCTTATCATACTTGACAGAATTCTTTACACCTCAACGCACTATCCCGCAAACTATGGCTTTATACCCAGGACCTACGGTGACGACGGAGATCCGCTTGACGTGCTTCTTCTGTGCTCCGAGCCGCTTGAGCCTATGTCGCTCGTGCGCGCATACCCGATAGGCGTTATCAATATGATTGACAACGGGCGCGCTGACGAGAAGATTATCGCCATACCTATGAATGACCCCACCTACAATAATTACAAGAACATAACCGACCTGCCTATGCATATCTTTGAGGAAATGCGCCACTTCTTCACCGTCTACAAGAATCTTGAGAATAAGACCACGGCGGTTGATGAGGTTATGGCGAGGGATAAGGCAATTGAGGTTATAAATTTGGCAATTGAAAGCTACAAAAGGTGCTTTACCTGAAAGTGACGCCAAGGCAGACCTACAAAGTTTAAGGAGTAAACCGTAATGATAGCAAAGGATAAGCTTTTTTCTAAATTTCTTGGCACCGCCTATCTTGCCTCGGCGCTCGTCGGCGGTCTTGTCAGCAGGGAAGAGGAAGTAGAGATGTTTGATATGCTCTCCCGTATTTATCTTATAAATGACGGGGAGCTGCTTAACAGATTCCGCGACCTTTCCTTCAGCGAGGACTACTATAATATGAATACGCTCGCGGAGTACGAGCGTACCTGCCGTATGCTTGAATATGCACAGGTAAGAGGTATTGACGCAGGTCTTACCCCTGACGATAAGCTCATTCTCTCGGCAAAGCGCGTCGCGCTTCGCTGCGCAAAGGATATTCTTCCTGAGATAGAGAATCTTAACCCCGACACTCTTACGGACGCGCTTCTTAAGGGTATATCCGTCGGCAACGTTATCGCGATGATAATCCTTGCGTTCCTTAACCATACGGGATATGCTATCGGTAAGAATCCAAGACGCGCTCTCGTCAATATTAATCACGCGGCAAGGTGGAACAGCCTTGACGCCAACCTCGTCGTTGCGTATTTCGGCAATTCCCGCGCGCCTGAGTGCATAGCAAGAATTCGCGCATCGGATAAGGGAAGCGACAC
>CAZDON010000060.1:0-11866 GCA_964507065.1 uncultured Ruminococcus sp.
TGACCCTCTGCTTGTAAGGCAGATGCTCTCCCAACTGAGCTAACCTTCCGTAACACGCTCATCTATTATAGCAAATGAATTTTTATTTGTCAACCCCTTTTTTAAAATTTTTTTAAGTTTTTTGAAAGAGCGAAAATGCACCTATGCAGCCCGTGCGCAAGGATATGAAATACAGGCGCCCGTGATGCTATACTTAAAGTAGGATTTGGCGAAAGCGGCTTCGCACCGTTATGATTTGTGGGCGGGGCTGAGTCATTAAGGATTCAGCAAAAGCACCGCTCTTTTTCGGTTACACCTGAATGAAACAGCCCCAATGGACCGATTATTCAAAAAATGGCACTGTTTTGCGTTGCCCCACCTTATTTATGTTAAACTAAAATTTAAAATAGATTTTTATACAAATTATTTAAAATCGCACTTTACTATTGCGCTTCAGAGAAATTTGTGGTATAATTTTTAAAAAATTCTAAGAAATGTCGCACTTTTTGTCAGACAAATCAAGGGCATTGATGCTAAAAAAACATTAATAAACCTTGTTTTATTCAGTACAATTGTCAGACAAAATATTTTTTATTTGTCCCCTAATAATTTTCCCTTATTTCCTTTATAATGGTAGCAAAACGAAGCTATCGTTAGAAAGGAAGTGATAATATGAGTTTTATCAAATGGTTGTTTGGTTGCAAAGAAAATATTTCAAAGGATACCCTTAATCATTCTTCTCGTGGAAGCTATACCAAAACTAACAGATTAATTAGTGGAGGTCACGGACAGGAAGCGTTAGATTATATGAAAAAAAGCGGTATTAAATACAATATTGTAAAGGAATATGACAACGGTGTGCGAGTTGGTAACGTTCCTAACCACAAAAACAATCTAAAAAAGAACGGCACAGGACAGTCGTGGTTTCCAAAATCTTGGAGTCGCGAGAAAATAAAACGTGCAGGACAGGTTGTTGCAAGAGGAAAACGAAATCCTGATGGGATAACAAAATACGGTCATTACTCCAATGTAAACGTTGGAATAATTAGAACCGATAGAAAAATTGCCACAATTTTTCCCGCGAGCAAGCAATTAAATCGAAAGGGGCGAGAACGAAATGTACGCAAGTAAGCTTAGAGAAATCATCAGAATGGAGAAATCCTTGACGGAGGAAACCGTCGGGCTGTTTGACTCGGTATTCAAGCAAAAGCTTGAAATTCTATGTGAGGACCTTGACCAAACGATTGCCTTTCTTGACGAATGCACGCAGGATGAATTTTACTGGGTGAGCAATTCTTTTGAAGACTTGAGCGAGTTTTTCAAGAGCGAGAGGCTCATTGAATGTTTGACAAGGAATCAAGCAAGATTCCCCGATATTTCTGACAAGATACAGCCCGAAATTGATTATGCTATTCGTGTTCTCTCGGGTGGTGATGATTGATGATTGATTTTGAGGAAGGGCGTATCAGCGTAAGACTTTCAGAGGGAACATTCTACGCGCTTCAAAAAGACGTTTCAAATTTTAATTTCACATCTGCTGACGGCTCATGTAATGAAAACGGTTTTTTCAACACAATTTTACCTGAGCTTCACGATAACATAATCAATACGCTTCTATGAGAACTGAAGAGCGTGAATATATTTGCTATAAAAGGGAATATATCGAATTGCTTGATGCGGCGGCAAGCAAGGCCGTGCTTGAATTTCACGACGACGGAATTCTTAAACAGTTGTTTATCTGTACAGTAGATTTAAGTTGTTACAATAATGAGTTCTACGTAGTAGGAATTGAATTTAAAAAAGAAAAAGCTATGCTTAAATCGTACAGATTGTGCGAATTTAAGAACTATAGAATCCTCTATTATGACTACCAAATAGACAACATAATTCTAAGTAAAGCCGATGAGCTTATTGCTGACTTTGATTATCACGATAAACCATTGAATTAAAGGAAATAAGTGATGAAAATATACAGCCCTAAAAAACAAAACAGCTATCCGCAAAGAAGTAGCGCAGACAGCCGATTGAGGCAAAAGCACGCTATATGGGATTATTATAAAAAGAAAAATCTTGCCCGCGATACCACAGAAAAGAGCAATCGCGGAACAAAATAGCACTTTATAACATAACAAAGGTCATCTTGGATTTTTATACAAATTATTTAATATAAAGAGGTAAGAAAAATGTACCGTGACACACTGAGAATTGAAATTTTTGACACCCGTGAGAAAATGGGACAAGCAGCAGCTAAGGATATTGCCGCAGCCATCAAGGAGCTACTTCGGACCAAGGACGAAATCAATATGATTTTCGCGGCAGCGCCCTCTCAGAGCGATTGTCACCGTGCGCTTCGCGAGGACGAGAGCATTGACTGGTCGCGCGTCAACGCCTTTCATATGGACGAGTATATCGGGCTTTCCCCAGACGCGCCACAGGGCTTTGGCAACTTCCTTCGCCGCGCGCTGTTCGATATCCTCCCCTTCAAATCGGTAAATCTCATTGACTCCTCTGCCGCGGACGCCGCCGCGGAGTGCGAGCGCTATACCGCGCTTCTTAAGAACAACCCCTGCGACATAGTCGTTATGGGTGTCGGCGAAAACGGACACATCGCATTCAACGACCCGCCCGTTGCGGACTTTAACGATAGCCTCACGGTAAAGCCCGTCAAGCTTGACGAAATATGCCGACAGCAGCAGGTAAACGACGGCTGCTTTGCCACTATTGACGAGGTACCCACCCACGCAATTACGCTTACCGTGCCCACTCTTATGGCGCCCCCTACGGTTTTCTGCATAGTTCCTGGCAAGACGAAGGCTCAGGCGATATACGATATGCTTGAGCTTAGCATTGACGAGTCCTGCCCCGCGAGCATACTGAGAACTCACAAGAACGCGACTCTCTATCTTGACGCCGACAGCGGCAAGGTCTTTAACTATGGAAAGAATTAAGTCTGACAAAATAGTCCTCGCCGACTCAATATTTTCAGGATATATCTATATTGAGAACGGAAAAATAGCTGCGGTTACGAAGGGCGAGCTTCCCCACTCGCGCGAATACGACCTTACGGGAAAATTCGTATCGGCAGGCTTCATCGACGTACATACGCACGGCGGCGGTGGCTTCGCCTTTATGGAAAGCTCGCCAGAGATGGTCGTTTCGGGCTGCAATTTCCACCTCGCCCACGGCACGACCTCAATTCTTCCCACCGTATCCTGCGCTCCTATACCCACGCTTGAAAGGGCGGTTATAAATATTAAGGCGGCAATGGAATCCCCCGACACCCTCCCGAATATAATCGGTGCGCACCTTGAGGGACCCTATCTCTGTGCCGCACAGTGCGGAGCGCAATTCCCCGACTTTATTACACCGCCAAAAAAAGATGAGTACGAGCCCTTTTTTGAAAAATACAAGGGAACGGTTGCGAGAGTGACCTACGCTCCCGAAAACGATAAGGGCGGCGAGTTTGCTAGGTATCTTAAATCGCTCGGCATAGTCACCTCGGCAGGTCACAGCGACGCGAAATACGGTGATATTCTCACTGCCTACGAAAACGGTATGCGCCTGATTACGCACCTTTATTCCTGCACCTCAACCGTCACGCGCGACCGCGGCTTCCGCACGCTAGGAATAATTGAAAGCGCGTATCTCATTGACGGTATATACGCCGAAATCATAGCCGACGGCAGACATCTTCCGCCTGAGCTTATTAAGCTTATCCTGAAAATAAAGGGCAGTGACAGAACGGTGCTGTGTACCGACAGCCTTGAAATCGCGGGCACCGATATTACCGAGGGCGTGATGAGCGGCACGGAATTTATCGTCGAGGACGGAGTGTGCAAGCTGCGCGACAGGAGCGCCTTTGCGGGAAGCGTAGCTACCGCGGACAGACTCGTCAGAGTTATGACCGCGGAGGTCGGCGCGGATATTTCCACCGCCGTCAAGATGATAACCAAGAACCCTGCCGATATAATGGGGCTTTCCCATAAGGGCAGACTTGAATGCGGCTGCGACGCGGATATCGTCGCCTTTGACGAGGGAATAAATATCACCGCAGTATTCGTCGGCGGCGTAAGAAGAAAGTAATATTTCTTTTTAAAGTGCAATTTTAAAGTGCAATTTTCTCGGATTTTGCACTTTAAAATTGCACTTTAGTATTGCACCTCAGAGAAATTTGTGGTATAATATGGTATACTAAACTTCGGGGTGTACTATGAAAGACGAATTATTTGAAAAGTATTCAAAAAACGCAGAGCCAACCGAATATTACAGGGCTTATGCGTGGAAAACGGCAATCGGTCTGCAACAGGTTGACGGACTTGAGCCCTCTGAATACCTCGTTAAAACCGCAGAAAAAAACATAAGCGGTGACATAAGCTTTGACGAGGCGCACGAGCTTATAGCCTCATATTACAAGGAAAGTCAGACAAAAGCACAGCGCGCCGAGGAGGCAGACAAGGTGTCCGTCCGCATAGCAGAAATCTTGTCCGAAAAATCCTTCGTTTTCTCTCCCGTAGAGCTTATAACGATTCACAAGCGCCTATTCGTCGGCATATACTCGCACGCGGGAAGAATCAGAGATTATAATATCACGAAAAATGAGTGGGTGCTTGACGGGGACACGGTTATTTACGGTAATGCTATAAGCCTCCGTGAAACACTGGAATACGACTTCGGTCTTGAAAGGAGCTTTGACTATAAAGGACTTTCCACCGAGGAGGTTATAAAGCACGTTGCGAGATTTATATCTAATCTCTGGCAGATTCACATTTTCGGCGAGGGCAACACGAGAACTACCGCAGTATTTCTTATAAAGTACCTCACAAAGCTTGGGTTTAACGTAACCAACGATATATTTGCACAAAATTCCTGGTACTTCAGAAACGCCCTCGTAAGAGCAAATTATAATAATCGCGACAAGGACGTTACCGAAACTACCTACTTCTTAGAGCTCTTTTTGCGTAATCTTCTTCTCGGAGAGGATAATATTCTCTCAAACAGAGAAATGCATATTGCTTATAAGGAGCCCACGGAGCCAGCCGCGGCTGTCAATGAACGAGAAGCCTTGATTATTGAGCTTCTCCGTGCAAATCCCAGCATTACTCTTGACGCGGTTGCCGAGAAAATAGGCAAATCCTCCCGTACGGTAAAAAGTGCCGTGAAATCGATGCACCAGCGCGGAATCATCGAGCGTGCAGGCGGCAAGAAAAACGGAAGCTGGATAATAAAAATATAAAGGATAAATAAGGTAAAATAAAGGTCATCTCGGATTTTCATCCGAGATGACCTTTATTATCGGCGGCACGCAATATGAATGATATATCTCTTACGAGATATGATATACTCGTCAAGCGAATATGATATATTTCCACTCTGTGAAAATGTGATATATTTGCGGGAGCAAATATGATATGATATCCGTTCCCGTTCCATTCATACGCGTAGCGTATATCATCCTTTATGGATATCATAGCGTAAGCTATATCACCCGTTTCCGTAGGGAACGGATATCATTGGCACGCTATGCGTGCCCCCTAATGCCTAATTTTCGGCACCGCCCTCGGCGGCGAAACGATTACCTTATTCGTTTCGCAAAAATTAGAAGAATGGCTTGCCATTCATCTACTGTCATCAAGCGGGAAGTAGGTCCCAAACGCCACAAGGCGTTTGCTCTGCCACAGGCAGAGTTCGACTTCGTCACCCATTGTCATTCTGAGTGAAGCGAAGCGAAATCGAACGGCGTAGCCGCGACGAGTGTAACGAAGTCGGAATCTATGGGTGACTCCGCTCAGAATGACGTTCCTAATGCCTACTTCCTAATCCCTCTGCTAACCTTCTTCAAATCGTACGGTGTCGTCTGATATACGAAGTAATTGAGCCAATTTGAAAACAATAGGTTAGCATGGGCGCGCCATTTCACGACGGGATTCTTCTTCGGGTTATCGTCGGGGAAATAGTTTTTCGGTATCTTTATCAGCTTACCCTGTGAGAGGTCGCGAAGATACTCGCCCTTTAAGGTGTCCGCGTCGTACTCGCTATGTCCCGTAATGAAAATCTGCTTTCCGTGCTTGGTGGCTACGGCGTATACGCCAGCCTCGTCGGACGAGGAAAGTATCTTAAGACCAGAAACCGCCTCTATATCCTCGCGGCGCACGGTGGTGTGCCTTGACTGGGGAACGAAGAAGTCGTCGTCAAACCCGCGGAAAAGAATAGACCTCTTGTAGTCCACCTTATGATGGAACACACCGAAGAGCTTTTCATCAAGGGGATATTTCTTTATACCGAAGTGGTAGTAAAGACCCGCCTGGGCGCCCCAGCAGATATGAAGCGTCGAATGAACGTGAGTCTTTGACCACTCCATAATGGTGACGAGCTCATCCCAATACTCGACCTCTTCAAACTCCAGATGCTCAACGGGAGCGCCCGTAATGATAAAGCCGTCGTAGTTATTGTCCTTTATCTCGTCAAAGGTCTTGTAAAAAGCGAGAAGATGCTCCTCGGCAACGTTCTTCGCAATATGGCTCTTGGTGTGGATAAGCTCAAGCTCCACCTGAAGAGAGGTATTGCCGAGCAGACGCGAAAACTGTGTTTCGGTTTCTATCTTCTTAGGCATAAGGTTGAGAAGAAGAATTTTAAGCGGTCTTATATCCTGCGTCTGCGCTCTATCCTCTTGCATAACGAAGATGTTTTCTTCGGCAAGGATTTTCGCGGCAGGAAGATCGTTTGGAATTTTAATTGGCATAGCTGTACCTGCTTTTTATTTTTTAAGCCTTATCAAGCGCCGCGGCTATATCGGCAATAAGGTCCTCGTAGCTCTCGATACCGCAAGAGAAGCGGACGAGGTCAGAGGGTACGCCCGCAGCGGCAAGCTCCTCGTCGGTCATCTGTCTGTGAGTCGTGCTTGCGGGGTGCAGACAGCAGCTTCTGGCGTCCGCGACGTGAGTTTCGATAGCGGCAATCTTAAGCTCCCTCATAAAGCGCTCTGCCGCGGGTCTGCCGCCCTTGATGCCAAAGCTTACGACACCGCAGGTGCCCTTCGGCATATACTTCTCGGTAAGGGAGTAGTACTTGCTTGACTTAAGTCCGGGGTAGTTCACCCAAGCCACCTTTTCGTGTCCCTCAAGGAACTCGGCAACCTTAGTTGCGTTTAGGCAGTGACGCTCCATTCTTACGTGAAGCGACTCAAGACCGAGGTTTAAAAGATACGCGCTCTGAGGTGACTGAACGCAGCCGAAGTCACGCATAAGCTGGGCCGTTGCCTTGGTGATAAACGCGCCCTCTTTGCCAAAGCGCTCGGCATAGGTTATTCCGTGATAGCTGTCGTCGGGAGTGCAAAGCCCCGGGAACTTATCCTTATGCGCCATCCAGTCGAACTTACCCGAATCGACGATACAGCCGCCGACCGCGCCGCCGTGACCGTCCATATACTTCGTGGTTGAGTGGGTTACGATATCCGCGCCGAACTCAAAGGGACGGCAATTCACGGGCGTGGCAAAGGTGTTGTCTATGATAAGAGGAACGCCCGCCGCGTGCGCAACCCTTGCGAACTTCTCTATATCAAGCACGGTGAGCGCGGGGTTTGCGATAGTTTCACCGAATACCGCCTTGGTGTTCGGTCTTATTGCGGCGCTGAGCTCCTCCTCGGTGCAGTCGGGGTCAACGAAGGTAAAGTCAATACCCATACGCTTCATAGTAACGGCAAAGAGATTGTAGGTACCGCCGTAGATGCTTGCCGAGGATACGATATGGTCACCTGCCGAGGCGATATTGAATATAGCGAAGAAGGACGCCGCCTGACCTGAGGAAAGCAGCATTGCGGCCGTGCCTCCCTCAAGCTCGCATATCTTCGCGGCAACGGTGTCGCAGGTGGGATTCTGCAGGCGCGAGTAGAAGTAGCCCGTCGCCTCAAGGTCAAAGAGCTTTCCCATATCCTCGCTCGTCGCATACTTGAAGGTGGTGGACTGAATTATCGGAATCTGTCTGGGCTCACCGTTTCCGGGAGTATAGCCGCCCTGAACGCATTTTGTTTCGATTTTGTAATCTTTCATTTTCATTCTCCTCTGTTTATCGGTTTACTGTTTAATAGGTTATTCCAAGCTCGTTTAGCTTCTGGCTGTAAGCGGACGCGCTGTATTTCTTGGGAGTGAGCGTCATATTCTTTACGCTGATACCGACATACTGTGCACCGATATTAAAGTACTCAAGGCGGGTAAGTCCCGTAAACTTCGCTACCAATTCGCCGTCTATAAACAAATACGCGTCGTCGTTGGTTACAGCTACTGTAAAGCGGAGCGTCAGCTTCTGACCAACCTCTATCGCAGCGGGGGTAATCTGCTTTACGAGCACGCCGCCGCTTGTGCTTGCGGCAGCCTCGTCCTTATAAACACTTCCGTTGTTGTATCCTATGGCAAATACTCCGTCCTTACTTCCGTCCATAATAAGAAATCTGTCGTATGAGCCGCTCGAATTGTTGTTAAAGCGGAACTGAACGTGCTGAGGTGAGGTTGTGCTTGATGAGCGCGTAATCTCCAAGCTACCCTCAAGCACGTAATCGGTAGTAAGGTTGTTACCCATATACTTGATATACTGCGCGGTGTCCTGTATTGCGGTAGTGCTGTTCGCTATCGAGAAGTCGCTGACGGTGGGCGCTACGGGCTGGGTTTCCCTTGCGGCATTGAGAAGCTTGGTTACCTCCTGATAGCCCGAAACCGACAGGTGCGAGTTATCGCCGTAGTAGGTAGTGACTATATCGGTCTTATCTGCATTGTAGGTGAGCGCGCCCGTGTCTATAAAGGTGCACCAGCTACCGTTCGCCTCGGCAAACGCCTCCATCTTATCGGAGAGCCTGGGCGCATATTTGTAGGTCGAGGTGTAGTGAGCCGACGCCGTGCCCGACTGCGTAGACGAAGCGGAGCGCTTACCCTCGACGCCGAGGTAATAAATCTTAGCGTCGGGGAGCCGTCTGTGGTATTCCGAAAGAAGCGCCGCAATACGCGCGGCAATCGCGTCAACCTTAGAGAACGCCTCAGCCTCGGCAAGCTCCTGACCTACTCCGTCGTGGACGTCGTTAAAGCCTATGTGCACGACGATTTCAGAGGGGTTCATAGGATATACGATACGCTCGGACACCATTTCGAGATTATCTATATAAGATGAGGAAAGACCGAGAAGGTGCGCGTTCTCGCTGCCGTAATCGGTCGCGAATTCTTTCCAGAAGGGAGGAAGTCCGTCACTTCCGAGATAGCCGTCGAAATAGGAATCTCCGACGAAGATAATGCCGCCCTGATTTTCGGGCTTGATTATCTCACGCTCGTACCAGCCGACCTTAACCTCGGCGTTTCTTGCCGTATAGGTCGAAACGGTGACCTTAAAGCTCGTGGTGTGATACTCGCTCTTTGCGGTTATCGTCGCTGTGGTATCTCTGTGGAATACGCCTCTTGCGGTAACCTTGCCGTTTTGCACGTAGACGCCGTCGGTATCACTTGAAAATACCACGCCCGTAGCATAGTCGGGGTTGGAAAAGCTTACCGTCACGTCGCCGCCCGAGTAGTTGGTATATATCTTGCTCGGATGAGATATCGTCATCTGACCGTAATTCGGCGTGGGGGCTGTGGGCGCTGCCGTAACCTTAACGCTGAAGGTCGCACAAAAGCCCTCGGCGCTTGCCGTGACGGTGACCCCGGAGGTTATAGCCTTTGCCGTAAGCTTGCCGCCCGATATCGTAATCTGACTGCCGCCTGCGGTATAGGTGACGGGCTTCATCGCGCTACCGACCTTAAGCTGTGTCAGAAGCGGCACGGTATCGCCGACGCTGACGGTTATATCACCGAAGGTAAACGAGGTAGTGACCGCACCGCTGTCCTCGTCGGTGTCCTCGTCGGTGCTCTCGTCAGGATTCTCGCTGCTATCATCATCGGGTATCTCACCCTCGTCACAGCCGACGAGCATAAACGACGTCGACATAAGCAAAATCAAAAGAAGCAGAAATATTTTCTTCATATTCTAATCTCCCATTTTTACATTACACCCAAATATTTTAGCATATTTGCACGGGGTTGTCAAGGAATGCAAAGCATTCTTCTTAAGCCTTCCCTTGTGAGGGAAGGGGGACCGCTTGCGGTGGATGAGTAGTCAAGCGCCACAGGCGGTGCCGAAAATTAGCAATGTCATCCTGAGCGGAGTCACCCATAGATTCCGACTTCGTTACACTCGTCGCGGCTATGCCGTTCGATTTCGCTCCGCTCCACTCAGAATGACAATGGGGGACGAAGTCGAACTCTGCCTCTGGCAGAGCAAACGCCGCGTGGCGTTTGGGATCTACTTCCCGCTTGATGACGAAAGTGATGCAAAGCATACAGTGCCCTATTACCCTTGATTTAACCGAACCCTCAAGGGGCACCTTGGAATTTTCTCGCTTTGGGTCCGAGCCAAAGCGCCGCACAAAGTGCGTACCGAAAATTCCCGAACTCTGTGCCGCCAATGAAATCCGTCTTACGACGGATGAAGTCCCTCCGTGATGAAGTCCGTCCCTTGTCATTCTGAGCGTAGTCGAACTTTTGCGTCCTGACGCAAAAGCGCGAGGGTAACGAGCGGAATCTCGGGACGGATGAAGTCCCGCTTGCGCGGGGTTGTTGCAGGGGCACGCGAGGCGTGCGGCTTACACCCTCTGATACGCGATTCTCTCGTCCCCTGAGGCGAGGTATATAATTCCACGCTCGGTAAAGCCCGCCTTGATAAGCGCGCTTCGCATCGGGCGGTTATCCCTGTGGGTATCAATTCTTATATTCGGAATTATCCCGTAGCAATAGTCAAAGCACATTCCTCCGACACCTCTGCCGTGGGCTTCGCTTGACAGTGCTATCCTATGTATCACTCCGTATTCCCGTTCGGGATACAGCCACTCGCCCTCGTATATTTTAAGGTAGGTGGAATCAGGCCCTATGCCGAAATAAAAGACCGCAATAGGCGTATCGTCGGTATCCTCGCATACCTTATAAAGCTTACCCTCGCTAATATCCTTAGTAACCGTGGCGCAGTCGGGATAGCCGCCCTGCCACTGCTTAAGGTTGCCCGTGGCACGCATAAACGCGCGCGCCTCGCTATATATTTCAAGTATTCTGTCAATATCGGTATAGACTGCCTTTAAAATTCTCACGGTGCTCCCCCTTAAATTCCACTTACAGTCCTATTATATAACGCGCGCGCTATAAAATCAATAGCGTTTTACGAACTTTTCAGTATAAAGCTCGCCTTTCTTACATAGGATATAAAAAACGCAAGGACGGATTATATATGAAATTCAAGCAAATATGGAAAAAGCTCCTGCCCTATATCGTATCCTGTCTTATAAGCCTCGGTGTCGGCATACTCAGCGCCGTAGTTACCTCAGGCAATATGGATATTTACGAAAGAATAGCAAAGCCGCCTCTTGCCCCACCGGGAATTTTATTTCCTATCGTGTGGACCGTGCTTTATATCCTTATGGGCATCAGCGCGGCAAGAATTTATATCGGGCGCGAAAATAATCTCGCCGAAAGCAAGGACGCACTCGCCGTGTACGCAATGAGCCTTGCCGTAAACTTCACCTGGAGCATTATCTTCTTTAATCTCGGTGCGTTTCTCGTCGCATTCGTATGGCTTCTGCTGCTTTTGTCACTCGTTATCACAACCGTCGTGCGGTATTATCCGCTCGACAAGCCCGCCGCATTTCTCCAGCTTCCCTATATTCTGTGGGTAGCCTTTGCAGGTTATCTTAACCTCGCAATTTTTATTCTTAATAGTTAAAGCTCCTCATCCTCGTCAGGCTCGAAAAAGCCGCTGTTTCTTATAGATTCAGCCTTCCCTTGTGAGGTAGCGAAGCGGCACGAGGGTAGTGAATGACAATTGATAA
>CAZDON010000061.1:0-11769 GCA_964507065.1 uncultured Ruminococcus sp.
GCAGGAGCTTCCTCAGCAGCAGGTGCTTCCTCGGCAACGGGCGCTTCCTCAGCAGCGGGTGCTTCCTCAGCAACATCCTCAGCAGCGGGCGCTTCCTCAGCAACAGGTGCTTCCTCGGAAACAGGCGCTTCCTCAACTGCAGGCGCTTCCTCGACTGCGGTAACTTCCTCAGCAACGGGAGCCGTAACGACTATCTCTTCGGCGGGAGCAACAGCCTCCTCGGGGGGAGTTACCTTTACGATTTCCTCCTCTGCAGGCTTTGTAGCCGCTTTCTTAGTTCTGGTAGAGGTGGTTTTTGCGGCGGTAGTCTTGGGGGCAGCAGTCTTTGCCGCGGTAGCCTTAGGCTTTGCATCCTTCTTTACAACTACAACCTTGCCGACGATCTTAGGCGCGCTCTTCTTTGCGGTAGAGGACGCAGACTTTGCAGCGGTTGACTTGGTAGCAGCCTTTGCAGTGGTAGTCTTAGCTGCGGTGGTCTTAGCCGCGGTGGATTTTGCGGTCGTCGTCTTTTTAGCAGATGCGGTTTTCGTTGCGGTAGCCTTCGTAGCAGCAGCCTTAGTCGCGGTGGACTTTGCGGCGGTAGCCTTTGCGGTCGTTGTTTTTTTAGCGGCAGTGGGCTTCTTCTCTGCAGCTTCAGGCTTTTTCGTAGTAGCGGGCATCAGATGCACCTCCGTTTAATGAAAATTGTACCAAAATGGCAATTGATTAAAATAATTTTAGCACAAAATTACTTTTAAGTCAATAAGTAAACGCCAAATCTTTTATAAATATTTATAAGTATTGAAATTTTTTCACTCCTGTGATATAATTTAACCGTAAAAAACTTTAGTCAGCGAGGGAAAATTATGTCGGTTCCAACCGAAACGGAAAGAAAATTCGTGATACTGAAGCCGGATTTCAAAAGACTCTCGGAGTGCGATTCTTATACCGTAAGTAAAATCACTCAGATATATCTTGCCACGAGGGACGGTGTGACTCACAGAGTAAGGAGCAGGGAATATCCCGATTTTACCGTCTACACCGAAACTAAAAAGACGAGAATTTCCAGGATGTCGGTCCTTGAGGACGAGCACGAGATTACAAGAGAGGATTTTATAAAAAAATCAGCCCTTATTGATAAAGGGCTGAGTCCTGTAAAAAAGATAAGGCATACCGTGAGGTACGGAAATCTTACGCTCGAAATCGACGTGTACGACAGCTGGGAGCGATGCTGTATTCTTGAGGTCGAGCTGCCGTGCGAGGATACGACTATCTCGCTCCCCGATTATATCAAGGTTGTGTGCGAGGTTACGGGTGTTAAGAGCTACTCGAACCATTCAATGGCAAGGTACTTTCCGCCTGAGCCAATATAGCCTATTTATGATAACTTTTGTTTGCAATAATAGAAAAAGAACGGTATAAAGCCTCGAAAAGCATAACGCGCATAAGCTGGTGTGGAAAGGTCATTTTTGAGAACGAGAGCCTGAGCTCGCAGGCGTCCTTGACGGATTTTGAAAGCCCGTGAGACGAGCCGATTATAAGCGCGATACGCCCACGCGCGTCGCACGCCTCGCACACTCTTGCCGAAAGCTCCTCTGAGGAAAACTCTTTACCCTCAATGCAAAGGGCGATTTTGTAAGAGTCCTTGGGGATAGAGGCGAGTATTTTCTCACCCTCTTTTCTCAGTGCCCCTTCAATTTCCGCCGCGTCGCTTTCGTTGTATATGCGTTCTTCCTTAATATTGACCTCATCGACTCTCGCGAATGCCGAGAGTCTTTTTTTATACTCCTCGACACCCACCCTGAGATAATCCTCCTTGAGAGTGCCGACTGAAATTACCGTAATCTGAGTCATCGCTTTATCCTTGAGAGTGATTTAAGTCCGTCCGAAAGCGCGTCGAGAAGCGCGTCTATATCCTCGCTCGTATTATGCCTTGCGAGGCTTATTCTTATAGAGCAGTCCGCCTCGCTCTCGCTTCTTCCGTATGCGGTGAGCGCGCTTTCTCTGTGAAGTGAATTTGACGAGCAGGCAGAGCCGCTTGACACGTAAACTCCACGGGATGAAAGAAAGTGGAGCATAGTTTCACTCTTGATTGACGGGAGAGTTATATTAAGAATATGAGGTGCGTGGCTTTCGGGATTCGTTATTGAAACGGAGGAAAATCTTTCGTCACCCGTGAGCTTACCGACAAGCTCCTCGCGAAGCGATAAAAGCGCCGCGCTTGTCGCCGAAAGCTCGGCTGCAGCGAGCCTTACAGCCTCACCGAATGCCGCGATTCCCGGGACGTTTTCCGTTCCTGAGCGAAGCCCGCGCTCCTGACCGCCGCCAAGAGTAAGAGGGCGTATGCCCCCCGTGCGTAAAACACGCTCGTCAAGCACGAGCGCACCGACACCCTTAGGACCCTCTATCTTGTGAGAGGACAGGGTTATCATATCAAAGTCTAAGCTTTTCTTTGATATGGGAAGCTTCATATACGCCTGAGTTGCGTCTATATGAATAAGCGCCTCCGGGGCGTGCCGTCTTATAATGGGTGAGAGTGATGCAATATCGTACAGAGCGCCCGTTTCGTTATTTACGAGCATAAGCGTCACGAGAATCACGCTCTCGTCAAGCGCGCCGATAAGCGCATTTTTGTCTATCACGCCGCCGCGGGTCGGAAGCTTTACAACGTCAAAGCCATCGTGCGCCAGCTTTTCAAGCGGCGCGTTTATCGACGCGTGCTCGCCCTCTGTTGTGATTATGCGTGAGCGCCTTTTTTTGAAGCGCTCCTTTGCGTACGCCCTGCCCGTCGTAGCGAGATTATTAGCTTCGCTGCCTGACGAGGTGAAAATTACATCGGCGCGAGTAATACCTAGAGATGCGGCAATATCTGCTCTTACCCGGCTTATCTCGCGCTCGGCAAGAAAGCCCATAGAATGAAGCGAGGAAGGATTGCCGAAAATCTCGCGCGATACCTGAGTATATTTGTCGAGCGCCTCCTCGCGTATTTTCGTCGTGGCGCTGTTGTCAAGATATACAGTCCTCATCAGAAGGCAACCTTTCCGAGTATAGTCCTTACCGTGTCGATTTCCTGGTCAAAATCGGCAACCCTTGAGGTAAAGGTAAAGGAATATCCCGTGGTTTTTGTAGCCGCAAGCACCTGATATACTCGGTACTCCTCACCCATAAAGGTGTAGGTGTATTCGTAGAGAAACGCGCTCGTAGCGCCCGAGATGGAGTAGGGAACACCGATGGGGCGTGCGGTTTCGCACTCGCTGCACTTATCAAGCGAGGACTCGTTTTCTACCTCACACTTGACGCACCTCCAGGGCTCGGTGATATTCTGAATAACGGTAACCGTACCGAAAAGAGCCTCAAGCTCGCTCTTTCTCTGGTTGAAATATCCGTCGTAGGTAACGCCCGATATATTCGATTTCGTAGCGCTGAGGCTGGCTCCGTCGCCTAAATCAACCACGACGAGTCCGTCACTGTGCCTGACCGTAAGCTCATTCGGGATATACAGCTCAAAGCCCGCGATACGCTTATCCGTGATAAGAAGAAATCCGTCGCTGTCATATACCGGCTCGCTGTCCTGTGGCGTGCTTGCGTCACTGCCCTCGACCTTGCTTACGAATTTAAAGCTGTCGATTATAAGCTGAGTTTTCTCCGAGTAGTATTCAAACTGAGGCTTATCCGTGGTAAGAGGTACGTTTGGTGAGTTAAAGGTAAATATGCCAAACCTATCCTCAAAGTAAACTAATATTTGCATAGTGCGGTATTTTCCGCCCTGGTGCTCGTGGTCGAACACAAACTTAAATGCGATATCCGCATTTCCAAACGTAACCGCTTCGCAGTCTACGAGAAGCGTGTAGCCCGACTTGTATTCAGCCATTGACGAATCAAAATAGCTCTTTGCGCTTGCGGCCCTCCTTTGCGAAAGCGGTATAGATTGGTCGTCGCTCATCGCGGGTACGCCGGTTTCGGTGTAGCTTGCCGAGGTCGTGTCAACCGTTGCCGCGAATGCCGCGTATACGTCAGCATAGGGCGAGAGCATCCACTCCTCGGGCACGTAGAAGTAAAAGCCGAGCTCGTCTGTGCCTGCGCAGAGCTGCATTCCCTCAGGCGCACCGTCGCCCTCGCCACAGGCGCAAAGAAGTGCTAGCACCGCCGCGAGCACGATTAAAATCGTAGTAAGCTTAAGTAACCTTTTCATTTTTCCTACCTTTATTTTGCTTTTATGTTTGTTTTTTTAGTTGTCCGCGCTGCTTTTGATAAGCTCTCTTACGCACGATGCGAAATCGTTTCCTCGCGCCTCAAAGGACGTATATCCGTCGAAGCTTTGTGCCGCAGGGGAGAGAAGCACGGTGCCGCCGCGCGAAAGATATCCCACGGCAATTTTCACGGCGTCACTCATACAGTCCGCGAATGTGAAGCCGACGCCACGGAGCTCGTTTGCATATTCCTGTCTGCACTCGCCCATCAGCACGCACGGGATACCCCTCTTTTTTATACAGTCGCAAAGCGCGCCCTTGGAAAGCCCCTTATCTCTTCCGCCGAGGATGAGCGAAATTTCACCGTCAAGCTGTGAGAGCGTGGTGAGCGTGCGCGAGGGGGATGTGTCAATTGACGAGTTTATAAACCGTATACCGCGGTGCTCCGCTATAAGCTCGCATCTGTGCGCAATTCCGCGAAAGCTCCGCACGGTATCAACGAGCACCTCTTCTGATATACCCATTGCGAGCGACACCGCCGTAAGATGCAGATAGTTCCTGATATTATAGTCCTCAAGGCGCACGGCTCCCCGTATATCGGCATAGCGCGCGGAATTTACCGTGATAAAGCCACCGTCGTAGCCAATGCGCAAAGCTCCCCTGACACCGATGCCCCCACGAAGTGAAACCGTTGCAAAGGGCGTACCGGGAATGAGCTCACCGTCCACGAGGTCAGAGTCAACTACCGCAAGCTCCGCGCCCTGAAGCACCCTTGTCTTGGCGGTGCGGTATTCCTCTATATCGCGGTGCCAGTCCAGGTGGTCCTCAAGGACGCTTGTAAGACAGGCAATTTTTGCACGGGGTGTGGAGTAAGTGAGCTGAAAGCTCGATAGCTCCATTACGGGTAGCGCGTCGGTGCCTATCAAATCAAGCGGACATCTTCCGAAATTTCCACAGGGGACGGCGCGCCTTGCGCCTTTTGAAACAAGCTCGGATATAAGATAGGTGAGCGTGCTCTTTCCGTTAGTGCCGCTGACGGTGACGTAATCGTCCTCGTATTTATCAAAAAAATACTCAACGTCAGAGGTAAGAAGCGTGCCGCGCGATACAGCCGCAGCAAGCTCGGGCGCGTCGCGCCTCGCCGTCGGGGAAAGAAATAACACGCGCTCTAAGACGCCCTCTCTCGCACCCTTGCCGCAAAGGACGGTAAGGGAGGGAAGTTCCATAAGATAATCTGCTCTCGGCGCGGTATCGCTTCTCAGCACGAGCTTTGCTCGTGGAAAATTTTTGCTGATATAGCGTATAGCCCCGATATTTGATACACCAAGACCTAAAAAACCGACGCTGCCGTCAAAAAGCGAATCAGGAAAGCTCATTTTTTACCCCGACCTTATCTCATATTATATAATATAATATATGACAAAATCAAGCGCGTTGCATCTTTGTTTACAATTTTTCCGCCATCATTTTATCGTAGCGAGCTCTTTCCTCGTCGTACATATCCTGTATAACGGGAAGAGGGCTTGGCATCTCGTCAGAAAGACATATCTCAGTGAAGGTACGCTTCATATATTTTTTGTTAAGAACGAAGCGCTCGCCGTGATGTAGTACGTCAAGAAATACCTTTTCGATAAAAATCATAGTTCTTGGGTTTCCGTCAACGCGGTTGCCGTATCTGTACCAATGGCGAAGAGGCATATCGGGGGTATAGCTGCCGCCCGCGTAGGTCTTTGTAGCGGCAAGCTTATCGCATATGCACTCGACGGCATACTTGTAGGGCATGAGAGGCGTTACCCTGCAATCCTTGTCGAGCCAGTATTCAAGATGATGCTTGTTGTGTCCCTTGTGGTGAAGCCACGCGTAAGAAACGCCGTTTTTTCGTCTGCATACACCGATGGGGGAACGGTTGCCCTGATAGTATCTTGCGCTCTCGAAGAATTCCTGAGGTGAAAACTTTGACAGGTCGTGCACTATTCCGCGAAAAGCGATACCGCACCTGAGGCAGTTTTTTAATACTGCCCATTTGTGGCGGTTTATCAGAAGAAAGTGCTTAATGCAGTTTATAAGTCTTAATTTCATATTTCCTCTTTAAAATATTTAGTAAAATAATTTTAATACAAGTGCGACCGAATGTCAACCTCACATTTATCCTTTTTGAGGAAAATTCCGAAAATTCTAAAGAAATGCACGGTTATTTCTTTGATAAATTACATTTTCTACCATTTTTCATATGAGAGGCATAATATCTGCCACCGTCCCGCTCGTTGTTGCAAAAATCTTTGTTTTATACCATTTTTGCTCAAAAATCCCACTTTGCGGGAAGGGCAAAATCTCTTCTTCCTATTATTTTAAAATTATGCTTGAAAAAGAGTGCGCTTTATGTTAAAATAAAGGAGTAAATAATATTTTGAGGTATATAGCTATGAAAGAATTTTTAGGCAGAGATTTTCTTCTTGATTCAAAGTCCGCCGAGGAGCTTTATTACAACTACGCTGAAAAGATGCCGATATTTGACTTCCATTGCCATCTTAACCCCCGTGAGATTTACGAGGACAAGCAGTACAGAAGTCTTACTGAGGTATGGCTTGGCGGTGACCACTACAAGTGGAGATTGCTTCGCGAAATGGGCGTCGAGGAAAAATATATCACGGGCGATGCCGACGACTTTGAAAAGTTTATGAAGTACGCCGAGTGTATGCCGTATCTTATCGGCAACCCGATTTATTCCTGGACTCATCTTGAGCTTCGCCGTTTCTTCGGCATCGACAAGGTTCTTTCACCAAGCACCGCGCGTGAAATATACGATGAGGCAGCAGAGAAGCTTAAGACCCTTACCGCGAGAAGACTGATTACTACGTCGGGTGTTACCGCGCTTTGCACGACCGATGACCCCATAGACAACCTTGAATATCACATTCTTCTTCGCGAGGAAAAGGATTTTCCCGTAAGCGTGCGTCCTACCTTCCGTCCCGATAAGGCGGTTAAGATTGAGCTTGACGGCTTCAGAGAATATATTGAAAAGCTTAGTGCTATCTCGGAAATCAAAATTGATTCCTTTGGCGCACTTAAGGAAGCGCTCTTTCTTCGTGCCTGCTACTTCGACAGCGTTGGCTGCGTAGTATCCGACCACGGACTTGATACGCTCGATTTCAAGCCCTCGGACTACAACCGCTGTGACGCTATCTTCAAGCGTGCTATGGCGGGCGAAGCTCTCACCTATGACGAGATTGCCGAGTACAAGGGCGGCATTATGATATTCCTGGGTCAGATATATCACAAGCTTGGCTGGGCACAGCAGTATCATATCGGCGCTATCCGTAATAACTCAAGAAGAATGTTCAAGACTCTCGGTCCCGATACGGGCTACGACGCAATTCACGACAAGACCTATGCTAAGGAGCTTTCCGCACTTCTCGGTGCGCTTGACGAAACCGCAGAGCTTCCCAAGACCGTGCTTTATTGCCTCAACCCCAGAGATAACGAAATGCTTGCGGCAATGATGAACTGCTTCCAGGGCGACGGCATAGAGGGTAAGATTCAGTTTGGCTCAGGCTGGTGGTTCAACGACCAGAAGGACGGTATGCAGCGCCAGATGGAAAGCCTTATGCAGGTAGGACTTATCTCAAAGTTTATAGGAATGCTCACCGATAGCAGAAGCTTCCTTTCCTATGCGCGTCACGAGTATTTCAGAAGAATACTCTGCTCAAAGCTTGGCGCTCTTATCGAGGGCGGCGAGTATCCCTACGACATTGAATTCGTAGGAAAAATCGTTCAGGATATTTGCTATAATAACGCGATTAAGTATTTTGGTATCTGACTCACTCTCTTATTTAAATATATAGGTCGGTGCACCCTTGGCTTTAATGCAAAGGGTGCACCGACCTTTTATCACGGCAAAATTGACGCAATTACAACAATTGCCACTATAATGCCAATAATAGTTAGCAAAAACTTGGGATTTCGGATTAACTTTAATCCAATGTTTCTTCTGGTTGCATAGCGAATTATTCTGCGAAATCCGTCGGGGGTCTCCATAGTAGCGGGGATATCGGTTTTTAAGCTCTTACGCTCGCCGTACAGTGCGTTTTGTATCTTGTAAAGAGTCTCGTCGAGCGCGTCCTCAACTCTTTCCGTCAGACGTTTCCTATCCTCCTTTGGCGCGTCCTTTTCCGTATCCCTTTCGTAAAGGGTAGCAATATCGCGAAGATTATTTCTTATTTCAAGACTCTGCGGACAAATATCCTCACACGCACCGCAACCTATACACTCGCTGGCAAGGGCGGCTCCGTTTGTATGTATTCCGTAATAGAATTCGCCCGACCAGTCGCCAAAGAGCTTCGTTTGGTTGTAGCAGGAAATAAGGTCGGGAATTTTAATGCCTGCAGGGCATCCCGCCATGCAGTAGCGGCAGTTGGTACAGCCTATAAGATGTTTTGCGTTCATTATTTCTCTGACTTTACTTATGGCGCGAAGCTCCCCTTCGTCAAGCGGCTTAAAGTCCTTCATAAAGCCGACGTTCTCGCTTACCATATCGGCACTTCCCATTCCCGAAAGCACCACCTTAACCTGCGGCAGGCCGGCGGCAAAACGTATCGCATAGCTTGCCGGACTTCCGCCTAGCGAATCAAGTACACTCCTTGCGTCCTCCGGTAGATTTGCAAGGCTGCCGCCCTTTACGGGCTCCATTACGATTACGGGAAGTCCGCGCCTTTTGCACACCTCGTAGCACAGCCGCGATTGCACCGACGGGCTGTCGTAATCAAGATAGTTTATCTGAAGCTGTACTATCTCGATATCGGGCTGCTCGTCAAGTATGCGCTCCAGCACCTCTGCCGTGTCGTGAAAGGAAATACCGACGTGACGCACTCGTCCCTGCTCCTTTAGCTTGCAAGCCTCCTCGTAAGCACCGTTGCTTTTGAAATGCTCGTAGCTTTTTGCATTCTGCGAATGCATAAGGTAAAGGTCGAAATAATCAACGCCGCATTCTTTAAGCTGATTTTCAAAAAAAGGAAGTATATCTTTACGGGATTTGAAATAGCTGCCCGTCAGCTTATTAGCAAGGAAGAAGGAATCTCTGGGATACCTCTCGACAACGGCGCGCCTTACCGCGCCCTCGCTCATCTCGTCAATATAGCCGTGTGCGGTATCAAAATAGTTAAAGCCACTATCCATAAAGCAGTCCACCATCTGTGAGAAGGCTTTAATATCCACCTTGCCGTCCGTAAGCGGCAGCCTCATACACCCAAAGCCAAGTCTGCCCTTGATTTTTTTCATAAAGGACCCCTTTTTTAGCATTGTAAGGCTAGTATATCACAAATCGCAAAAAAGCGCAAGAGCGAGAAGCTCCTCACGGGATTTGGCAAAGAAGATTTTTTCTGAGTCGGGTAAAATAAAAAACTTGAAAAATTTTAGTCTTTATGCTATAATAGCTTAAGTAGAAACTTATTTGCTCGCAAAAGGGGACGCCTTTATGAATATACTCCATATGAAATACGCTGTTGAGGTGGCAAGGCTCGGCTCACTTAATAAGGCGGCAGAGGTGCTTCTTATTGCACAGCCCAATATCAGCCGTTCCATCAAGGAGCTTGAGGCTGACCTTGGGATTTCTATATTTACCCGCAGTGCAAAGGGAATGGAGCTTACTCCCGAGGGTGAGGAATTTATAGGCTATGCAAGGAGCATTCTTAAGCAAATCGACGAGGTGGAGAGGGCTTACAGGCAGGGCTATCCCAAAAAGCAGAAGTTCTCAATATCCGTTCCCAGAGCCTGCTATATTTCAGATGCCTTTGCTGAGTTCTCAAAATGCCTGAGCGCAGATCCCGCAGAGATATTTTATAAGGAAACGAACTCGCAAAGAACGATTAACAACGTCCTCAACAAGGATTATAAGCTCGGAATCATTCGCTATGCGGAGAATTACGATAAATACTTCAAGTCTATGCTTGAGGAAAAGGGACTTTCCTACGAGATGGTGGCTGAGTTTTCGTACGTGCTTATTATGAGCCGCGATAATCCGCTTGCCTCGAAGGATGAGATTACCTTTACCGATCTTTCACCGTACATTGAAATTGCTCACGCCGACCCCTACGTGCCATCACTGCCTCTTGCCAAGGTGGTAAAGGACGAGCTTCCCGATAATATCGACCGCCGTATTTTTATTTTTGAGAGAGCCAGTCAGTTTGACCTTCTCTCTGAGAATCCCGAAACCTTTATGTGGGTATCTCCCGCATCGCAAAAAATACTTGACAGATACGGGCTCGTTCAGAAAAAATGCGTCGATAACAAAAGGGTATATAAGGACGTGCTGATATATAGAGAGGGATACAAGCTTTCCTCGCTCGATAAGCAGTTTATTACTGAGCTTTGTGAATCAAGGCGAAAATACTTAAAATAATTTAATGATGACTTTTGGCTATTAACGGGTGTATACCGCAAAGTGGGGTAACCTCTATGATAAAACGACCGCCATTCTTATCACCGCCGGGGGCGCAACTGAATATAATTAATAAGCAGTTTCGTATAACACGAAACTGCTTGTTTTAATTGATAACGGTATTATCGATTTAGGTTATATCGATATGAATATTACCGATATAACATTTTAATAATTCCCGAAAATTCGGGACTGTGTTAAAATATTAACAAATCAATGAGGAGGTGGCAAATGAGCGGATATTCAATATCCAAGGCAACGCTTGGAAGGCTTCCGCGGTATCTTGAATACTTAAGGAATCTGTCTGAGGCGCACCGTACCGTATCGGCAACGGCAATAGCTAAGGGACTGGCTCTTGGAGATGTTCAGGTACGCAAGGACCTTGCGGCTGTCAGCGGGGCAGGAAAGCCTAAGATAGGATACGAGCGTGACAAGCTTATAAGTGATCTTGAGCGCCATCTCGGTTATAAGAGAGTGACGAATGCCGTTCTCGTCGGAGCGGGAAAGCTCGGACGCGCGCTTCTCGATTACGACGGCTTTGAGGATTTTGGTATCAGGATTATCGCGGGCTTTGACTGCAACGAGCAGGTTATAAGAATCGGCGGCACGGCGAAGTCGATTCTTCCTATCGGGAATCTTAAGACCTACTGCACCGAAAATGAAGTGAGGCTTGGCATCATCACGGTTGGACAGGGCTCGGCGCAGGACGTTTGCGACAGGCTTGTACAGAGCGGAGTATCGGCAATATGGAATTTTGCACCGTGCCGGCTAAGAGTGCCCCCGGGGGTACTCTTAAAGCAGGAAAACCTTGCTCTATCTCTCGCGTATCTTAACAATCAATTATGTAATAATTTTTAGGAGGACATAGAAAAATGGAACTCAAGACTTACGAAACCGTGGACAGTGTAGATGCACTGCACGGGGCGCTTGCTCGTGTAAGAGCGGCACAAAGGACCTACTCAACCTACACGCAGGAGCAGGTTGACAGAATCTTTCTCGCGGCAGCATCTGCTGCGGACAAGGCAAGAATAACTCTTGCAAAGCTCGCGGTTGAGGAAACCGGAATGGGCATAGTAGAGGATAAGGTAATAAAGAATCACTACGCCGCTGAGTACATTTACAACGCTTACAAGGAAACCAAGACCTGCGGCGTTATCGAGGAGGATA
>CAZDON010000062.1:0-11502 GCA_964507065.1 uncultured Ruminococcus sp.
ATTGACATTCACTTTTGCTTTTGATATAATGAATTAGCACTCAAGGCGCGCGAGTGCTAATAATGACGAAGCGCGTCGTACTTTGTGTGCTTATATAATAATAAAGGAAGAAAAAATGAAAAAGAAGCAATTTAAAACAGAGTCAAAAAAGCTCCTTGATATGATGATTAACTCCATCTATACTCACAAGGAAATCTTTTTGAGAGAGCTTATTTCAAATGCGAGCGACGCTATTGATAAGCTTTATTTCCGTTCTCTTACCGACAACAGCGTCAGTCTTACACGAGGTGACTACGCAATATGGCTTGATGCCGACAAGGACGCGCGTACTCTTACCGTTTCCGACAACGGCTGCGGTATGTCACTCTCAGAGCTTGAAAATAACCTTGGTACTATCGCAAAGAGCGGCTCTTTCGAGTTTAAGCGCGACAATACTGCCGAGGACGTTGACGTTATCGGACAGTTTGGAGTAGGATTTTACTCGGCATTTATGGTCGCGGACAAGATTACGGTGCTTTCAAAGCCGTTTGGCGATACCGTCGCGTACAAATGGGAATCCGAGGGCGCTGACGGATATACCGTCGAGGAGTGCGACAAGGAAAGCTTTGGCACGAAAATCATTCTTAATATAAAGGCGGACACCGAGGACGAGAAATACTCTGAGTTTCTTGAGGAATACAGGCTGCGCTCGCTTGTCAAAAAATATTCCGACTATATCCGCTACCCTATTAAAATGGAAATTTCAAGAAGCGAGCCAAAGGAAGAGGGCAGCTCCGAATACGTAACGAGAACGCACACCGAAACGCTTAACAGCATGGTTCCTATCTGGAAGCGCAGCCGCAGTGACGTTACGGACGAGGAATACAACGGCTTTTATAGCGAAAAGTATTATGACTACGAAGCACCCGCGCGCGTTATAACTCAGAAGTCAGAGGGACTTACCAGCTTTACCGCGCTTATGTTTATCCCGAAGCACGCGCCCTATAACTACTATACCAAGGATTACGAAAAGGGGCTTGAGCTTTATTCAAGCGGGGTTATGATAACCGAGAGGTGCGCGGACCTTCTTCCCGATTATTTCGGATTCGTCAAGGGACTCGTTGACTCGCAGGACCTCTCGCTTAATATTTCGCGAGAAATGCTTCAGCACGACAGACAGCTTCGCGCAATGGCAAAGGCTATCGAAAAGAAGATCAAGAGCGAGCTTGAAGCTATGCGCGACGACGACAGAGAGGCGTACGAGGCATTCTTTGACGCATTCGGTATGCAGCTCAAATTCGGCGCATATTCAGACTTCGGCGCACACAAGGATACGCTTTGCGATTTGCTGATGTTCCACACCTCGCGCGAGGGCAAGTATGCAACTCTCAAGGAATATACCGAGCGTATGGCAGAGGGTCAGACTCACATTTACTATGCGTGCGGAGAGAGCGCTGAAAGAATTGCAATGCTTCCTCAGGTTGACGCCGCGCTCTCGCGAGGCTACGAGGTGCTCTACCTTAC
Organism: uncultured Ruminococcus sp.; assembly: GCA_964507065.1. Taxonomy (GTDB): domain Bacteria; phylum Bacillota; class Clostridia; order Oscillospirales; family CAG-272; genus UBA1740. Next base: position 1,504 of record CAZDON010000062.1, read on the forward strand.
CGACGACGTAGACGAGTTCACGCTTCGTACGATTAACAAGTACGGTGATTTTGAGTTCAAGAACGTTACGGCAGAGGCAATTGACCTTGCTGATGAGGGTGCAAAGACGAAGGCTGACGAGATGACTCAGGCGAATGTAGAGATGCTCGGCTTTATCAAGGAAAAAATAGGCAAGGTTGCAAGCGTTAAGTTCTCGGCAAATCTCACAAGGTATCCCGTATGCCTTTCGAGTGAGGGCGAGCTTTCGGTCGAGATGGAAAAGGTGCTTCGCAAGATGCCGAATCAGGACGGTGCTCCCACGGCAAGCGTGGTGATGGAAATCAATCACTCGCACCCGATTGCAGAGCGACTTATCTCGCTTTATTTCTCAGACAAGGATAAGCTTTCGGAATACGCGTCAATTCTCTACTCCATAGCCTCGCTAATCAACGGAGTTTCGATTGACAATCCCGCGGAATTTGCAGAGCTTGTTTCAAAGCTGCTTATATAGTTATAAAACACCCAAGGCAGAGGCGCTATTCGGCGCCTCTGCCTTGGGTGTTTTCAGATATCTATTTCTTTTAAATATTATTTACCGAGAGCGTCCAGAACGTCCTCTATTGAGGGGGACTCTTTTTTATCGGGTCTATCATTTTTATCGTCCATACCGTCCTGTGACGGCTCAGGATTGCTTTCAGCCCCAAAATTGCTCGGGTTACTTCCTATAAGAGTAATATTTGCCGTAATGCAATCGACCTCATAATCGTATATAATTCCGCCGTACTCAAAGCTTACCTTATATATCAAGCGAAGCCCCTCGCCGTCTACGCCGTGAACAGCATAAATTTTCGCGTTCTTCACATCATCCCCGTCAACACCGAGAGTTTCAAGCACAAGCTCGAAGGCATCATCCTTATCAACGTAGGTGGGCACATTCGAGCCTATAATCTCAAAGAAATCATCAGGCTCGTGATTATCGGAGTCACTCGGCTCTTTTGCGGAATTGTAGAGATGATTCAGCTCATTAATCGACATACCGGCAAGAACCCCGGCATCCGCGTCGGTGTATTCGTCAATGCTCTCAACTATCTTATTTATGAGCGACATTTTACCTACGCTGACGTTGTTTGCACTTGCCTGATTTTCGATTTTCTCATCGCGCTTAAGCTCCTGAGCCACAAGCGAGCAGGCTATATTTGCGCGGCTTATAATAGAGTTCACCTCAGTGACAGCGGAATTAAGGAGTCCGTCAAAGCGCTCGGACGGTATGCTTGCACTCACCAGAATCGAGTCGGTTCCGTCCTTAAGGTAGCCGTTCATATAAAGAGCGCCTATTACCGCGTTTATAGCGGTATTAAGCTCAACGCCCTCGAGCTTCAGCTCGGACAGCGCTGCCCTTGCATCATCGTTCAGTAGAATAAGCTCCCTGACAGCGCCCTCTTCCGTGACGGTAAGCTCAATGCTTGGATTAACGTCAAAATAGAGGCTTGCGTACTCACCCTCGGGTGTAGGAAGTCCCACGAAATTGCCGAGGATAATACCTACGGTAAATACTATAAAGAGCATCGCGGCAATTGACGCCATACGCGTAATGCCGAGGCGCTTACGTCCCGACGAGGCTGTGCGGGATACGGAATCCAGCGAATCGGGTGAAATCTGCTCCTGTGCCGCAGCGCGAGAGATTATGCGCGACTTAAGATCGGGAGTCTGCTCCTCAAATTCCTGCTTTATTAATCTTTCAATATCATTCATTCGGAGCTCCCTCCCTTCTCGCCTTTTCGTTTAGCTTTTTTATTGCTCGGTTATATTTCGAAAGCACCGTTGCAAGCGGCATATCAAGTATCTTTGCTATCTCACGGTGCTTAAGCCCCGATACGGCGTGCATAACGAGCACCGTGCGTGACACTTCATCGAGCGATGACATCAGCCATTTAAGAAAGCTCGATTTTACAAGCGAGTCCTCTATTCCCTCGGATTCGTCCTCGGTATCCTGTATTGCATCGTCGTAGCTTATATGCCGCCCCTTCAGAGTCCTCTGGCGCTTCAAGATATTCACGGCAACCGTAAATACCCACGCCATAGGCTTGCCGCAAGGCTTGTAAAGCCTTGCATATTTATATATCCTGACGAAGGCGTCCTCGGTTGCGTCCTCGGCATCCTCTACGTTCCCCGTCTTTGAGAGGCAGAAGGCGTAGACGTCGGTCTTTATCATTTCATAAAGCTCGCCAAGGGCGTCCGTGTTGCCCTCTGCCATTTTCAAAATAAGATTCTCGATTTTACCGTTTCTGCCCGTAAGCTCGTCAACTGTCAAAAATAGTAGCACTTAAGCGCCCATCCCGTTCTTTTTACTATATCTATTGTATCAAAAACGGTGATGAAAATCAAGTACCTTTATCGTCTATCCTTAAGCAGCCGTCTCGGTGCTCTCGGTTTCGTTGCTCTCAGTGGTCTCGGTGGTTTCAGTGCTCTCAGTAGTTTCGGTGGTTTCGGTTGACTCGGTGGTTTCCTCGCCTGCCTGTGCGTTAAGAGTTATCTCAACACCGTTCATCTCTGCCTTTATAAGCATACCCGTGAACGCTTCTACATGAGCGCGATATACGGTACCGTCCTTAAGCTCTACGGTTACAGAGATTATCATACCGTTTTTGCCCTCGTGAATTCTGAAGCCCGTATCCTTTACGTTTTCCTCAGTAATACCAAGCGCCTCAAGAACTGCTGCAATAGCCTCGCCACGGCTGATGGGCTCTGCCTGCTCGGGCTTTACCTCGGTGGACTCATCCTCACCCTTTTCAGGAGTTGATGCGCCGTGCATACCGCCAAGAATGTTCTCTATCATATCCTTATCAATGCCTGATTCGCCGAGAATGCCCTCTATGATATCGCCGTGCTTCTCGTAGAATTTATCAAGCTGCTCGTCTACGTCGGGCATCTCGAACTCCTCCTGCTCGGAGTCAAGAATCTCACCCGTTGCAGCATCAAGCTCGTACTCAAACTCTATAGTCTCGGTTGCAAATTCAACCTCGTAAACCATCTTACCGTCCTCACGGCTGATACGAACTCTCTTGAATACGAGGTCGTCTACCGTAAGCTCTGCGTCAGCGAGAGCCGCCTCAAGAGCTGCCTGCGCACCGATATACATATCCTCAAGAGTATCGCCAAGCTTCTTGAACTCGCCACGAATTTTCTCGGAAGCTCCGTCAAATACAAGCGCAAGGTCATTCATCTTAAGCTCGGAAAGCTCTTCCTCGGAAAGCTCGGGAAAATCCTCTCTGATCTTTTCGATCATTCTTGCCTTACCCTCGGAAATGTCGTACTTCTTTGCGAGCTCGTCAAGCTTTTCCTTTGTGTCCTCGTCAAGCGCCTCAAGCTTCTGCACAATTACGCAAGCCTCTTTGCCGTGCTTTTCGAAGGTCTTTCTAATCTTTTCGCTTACCTTATCGTTAAGGTCCTTGGCTTCCTTGTCTATGGAAACGAGAACGGAATTGCTCTCGTCGCCAAGATAGCCCTTCTCAAAGAGCTCGTCAACGATAACCTCAACCGCAGTGTCAAGGGTTTCTCCCTCAACGGTATCCTCAACCTCTGCGACTACGTCCTCGCCATCCTCGGTAACCGCCTCTACCTCAAGAACGGTGTCGTCGGATGCAAGGTAAACTCTGACGCTGGGGTTTACGTCGAAGGTAACTACCGACGCTGACGTTTTCATAAGAGTGTCGTCATCATTTGCGGTAAGATTGCAGCCCGTAAGACAAAGAGCGGCAAACGCTACGATAAGTAAAAGTGTAATAAGTGTCTTTTTCATTTTAATTTCTTCCTTTCTTTCCCGTTTTCGGGTGTTTTCATATAATAAACAACCGAGAGTGGCGTTTTATTGCAAAAAAGAAAAATTTTTTTGAAGCGAGCGTCAGCTATGCAACGCGTGCGCGCTGATTTCATACAATTCATAGAATTGATTCCATTCCGCAAGGAGTTGCGGATTTCATACACGGCTTAGCCGTGATTCCATACCGCCTACGACGGATTTTTGGGGGGAGAGGGTAATGAAATCCTAAAACGAGTTTTAGGATGAAGTCCGCCTTTGGCGGATTAAGTCACTCCGTGATGAAGTCGAAAACCTGCGTTTTCGGTTGAATTAAATCCACCGCAAGCGGTCCTTAAAGTTTGCCCTCCGCTCAGGATGACATTAAAAAAGGGCAGATGCAAAAGCATCTGCCCTGACGTCCTTATTATATAATAATGAAGAAATTATCTGTCAAGGACTATGAAATTGTAGGGTATTTGCGATACGGTTACGTCGTTCTTCGTTACCGTAAGGGTAATCCTGAACGTACCGAAGGTTGCATTACCGAACGTAAGTGTCCCCTCGTTCGTTATAGACACTCCCTCAGCCGCTGCCGCATCGGCAGAGTAAATACCATTATCAAGCTTTTCTACCTTATAGGTAAGAGTACAGCCGTCGTCATTCGCGAGCGTGGTAATTACGTCCACGGTTTCGGGAAGCGAATCGGTGTAGTAAACGCGTTTGTCAAGAGCTATGCTTGCGGCGGGTGTCTTATCCGCTATAAAGGTGATATTAAGCGAATCGACACACAGTGAGACAAGAGGCTTTTCTGCGTCGGGCGTTATATAAAGTGACACCGTCAGGTTTACCGTCCTGTCGGCTCTGAGGGCAAGCGAATTTGAATGAAGTGAGAGCGTATGCGCGCTACTCGTATTTGCCGCGCCTATGGGAAGAATGAATACTCCCTCGCTATTCTTGTAATATGCGTTGCCGTCAAGCAGCATATACGCCTCGGCATCAAGCACGCCCGAGGTATCTCTTATAACCAAGGACACCTCTTCGCCGTAGTAGAGAGAATCACTCTCTGCCGCAATGCCCGCGTCGTAGGTAATCTCGACGTCCGTATCGGGCTTCGTTTCGGTGACGCTTGACTCTATCTTAGGCAGGTATGCGTCGTCCATAGTATAGGAAACAACCTGCGAAAGAGGCGCACGCACCTCGCCTACTATACTCTCATCATAATATCTCTCGAGGGTAATCTGAACAGCGCCCGGTACACCCTCTTCAGCGCGAGCGAAATCGAACGTAAAGAGAAATCTCTCCGACGAATCGCTTTGATTTACCGTATTCGTCCACTTGGAGCCCGGGTCACCGAGTCTTCTGAACGAATCCAAATTAACGGTGAGCTCGTCTCCCTTAACGTTATAGAAGTAGAAATCGGTTTTCGTGCCCTTGAAATAGAGCATATAAATTACCGTTCCCGCGGGAGCAGTTTCACTGAAAACGAGATTTCTCTCGCCGAATTCGTAGGGGTTACACTTGGATACGGTAAACTGTACGGAGAAGGGATTGTTAATCTTACCGTAGGCGTAAGGAAGTCCCGACTCAATTTCCGAGAACACCTTTCCTGTCTGAACGAACGATGGCTCAAGATACGCGTCACCCGCCGCAAGCCATACGCCGTAGAAGTTAACGGTAGTATCCGCCTGATAATTCGGGTACTCCGTCGAGAGTATAAGCTTTTCTCCGACGACGTGAGTTTCCTTTACCGCGCCCTCGGCAGAGTCCTTAAGCTCCCAGCTTACTAGCATCTTATTATCATACTTGCCGTCGACCGCAGGAAGATTTATGAACATACGGTCGTCGCCCTCTTGAATCGCAACCGTAACCGTCGAGGACTCGGGTGCCGCCGCGGTGTATGCTGCGTTGTTGTAATGGTATACTATCGTAATGGTTTTTTCGCTTATACCGGGGCGAAGATAGGTACCGTTAAGAACCGTCGCGTTCTCGATAGCGTAGTCACCAGCAATTGAAATAGTACCGCCCTGCTGGAAAATATTACCCGTAGGTATGTTCGCATTCGCGGTATTATTACCGATGTATCCGCAGTACATAGTAAACTTTATACCCGTGGAGCTTTCACTTACGAAATAAAGTCCGCCGCCCTTTGTGGTTGCTATGTTATAGGAAATCTGGGGATGCTTGTGCTCGGATTCCTCAGCACCTGAGCAGCCCTCACGACCTATCGTGACGGTCGCCGTGTACGAGCCCGTAACTTCGACACCTATGCCCGAACCGATATCAGCGGTATTATAGCTTATAACACCCGAATCGACTACGACCGATACGTTAGCACTTGAGGAGCTTACGTATATTGCGCCGCCCTTATTAGTAGCGTCATTTTCATTGATATCCGCAAAGTTTACGGTAACGCCCGCGTTGGAGACATATATACCGCCGCCGTTTCCACCGCCGCCGTTTGCATCGGAAACCGCGTGGTTATCGTTTATAATTCCGCAATGTATCGTGGGATTTCCACCCTTAATGTAGAAGGCACCGCCTTCATTTGCGGTATTGTTTCTGACGACGGGAGCTCTCTCGGTGGTGTGAAGCCACTCACCTGCCTCTTCATCATAAACACCGTTACCGAAGCAGCCCTCGTAACCGAATTCAAATTCAGTAGCGTCCTTGACGTAAACCGCTCCGCCCATACCGTCGGTGGAGTTATCCGTCATAGTGCCCGCCGTCATATAGAAGTAGCAGGGAATAACCGTGGTGACGCCATCTGTGGTAACGCTTTCCGTCGCAAGCGAAATTACGCCACCGTTCAGCTTTGCGTAGTTATTAGTAAAGGTACCGCCCGAAATATTGACGCTTCCGCCCTTTGAGAAAACTACGCCGCCGTATTCCTCGGTAGATTTATTGCCGTCAAAGGTGCCGCCCGAAATCGTAACCTGTCCGCTCGCGCCGTCCTTGAATATTACGCCTCCCGCTGCTCTTGCGGTGTTGTTCGTAAAGCTGCCACCCAAGATATTACAGTAGCCGTTGCTTATTCTTACGCAAGCGCCGCCATTTCCAGCAGTGTTCTGGGTAATGTTACCGTTTTTTATCACGGCGGTTCCGCCACCGTCAACGAAAAACGCACCGCCCGAGCCACCTGAGGAATTAAGCTTTACCGTACCGTTTTCTATCGTAAGGGTACCGCCGCCCGTGACGAATACGCCGCCACCGGTGTTACCTGACGAAGACGTGTCGTCCATATTAAGCGCCTTATTTGACGTAACTTCGCCGTTATTCAGGGTAAAGTTACCGTTTTTGACGAATGCACCGCCCGCGGAGCCATATGAGCGGTTATTGCTAAGCGAGCCGCTGTTCATCGTAAAGGATCCGGTTTCTATATATACTCCGCCACCCTGACTGCCTGCGATATTACCCGTAATAGAGCCGTTGGATAAGGTAAGCGAGCCGCCGCCCGTGACGAACGCGCCGCCGCCGTCGTTTCCGTCGGCAATAACGTCCTCGCCGGTATCACTATCTTCGTTGAGGGCGGTATTCGAGGAAATAGTGCCGCCCGTCATATTAAAGCTTCCGCCCGTGACGAACGCGCCGCCGCCCTTCGTATGGGTGCGGTTATTCTTAATCGTACCGCCGCTCATATTAAAGGCTCCGTTCTCAACGTAAGCAGCACCGCCCTGATAGTAGGATAGGTTGTCCTGTATCACTCCCGTACCAGACATATTAAAGTTTCCGTCTTTTATTGCAACAGCGCCGCCGAATCCGTATGCGGTATTGCCTTCAATCGAACCTCCCGACATATAGAAGCTTCCGCCGCCTAACACGTAAACAGCGCCGCCGCGGCTGGCATTGAGGTGAGTAGCCTTGTTTCCGCTGATGGTACCGCCCGACATTATAAAGCTAGCGGTATTGCCCGTGCCGTTTGCATCGTTAATATATATGCCGCCCGCGTGAGCATAGACATTCGCTTCTGCACCCGAATACGTGCTTGCCGTATTATCTGAGACCTCCCCGTCGCGCATCTCAAACTGTACTACGTACATAGAGTTGTTAGCCGTTGCTCCCGTATAATTAAGCGCTCCGTCTTCCTCGTAGACGCCGCTTTCGTAAAGATACGTATCGGTCGCCGCTCCGAACTTTGACTTTGTAATAGCTATTCCGCCGCCCCGAAACGCCTCGTTTTCGGTTATTATCGCACCGTCAATTATGATATTCATTGCATAGGGCGTGCCGTCTTGCTTTCGATAGAAATAGATGGACGGCGTCGAGCCCGTATTCGTGCCAATCGCACCGCAGGCGACAGAGATACCGCCGCCCATTCCATTCGGCGCCTTATTACCGCTTATGACAACTCCCTCACCGAGCGTCATGCTGCCGTCTTTTGTAAGCTGGAAGCTTTCAAACGAGGTTGAGGACGCCCAGGTTGACACGACAACTCCGCCACCGTTTGACACTACGGATAAATTGCCCGAGATGGTAGTGCTTTTTATAAGCATCGAGCCTGAGTTATAAACTCCAGCGCCACCGTAATATGCCGTATTATCGTAAATCTTGCAGCCAGTAATATAGCAGCCCACCGACTGCGTTTCACCGTCAACGGTGACGTTCATAGCGGCTCCGAGCGCCGCCCAGGTTATAGTATTCTGACGGTACGTCCAGTTTTCATAGATAGAACAGCCCGTCATAGTCAGCGTCGCCATATTTGAGCCGTAGGCACGAAGAATTCCGCCGTTCGTGGCAAGTCCATTTGCCTGATATCCGGGAGAATAACAGTGATACACGTTGGTATTCGTCATAGTGACGCTGCCGCCCTCGGTGGTCTGAAGCAACATAAGCGCGCCCGATTCTCTTGAATAGCACCTCTCTATTCTGCAATCCGTCATAGTGACGGTAGGCTTCCTTCCCGACACCCCAAACGCGCCGCCGTGACCGCCGTAAGTGCCGCCTTCACCGTAATTGTAATTTGAATAAATACTCGTCTTAGTGAGCTGCAGTGAAGAGGTACCCGTATCTCCGTCGTAGATTTGAATAACAGGTCCGCTTGCTTTTACGTCGTCGGCGCTGCCGAGATCCGACTGAGCGGGGAATTCATGATCCGCATCCTCCTCCGTGCTTGCGGTATAATCAAACTCAAAATTACCTGCTCCCGATATGCTAACGCTGTAGCTGCTGTTTCCGGTGATTTTCAAGGTGCCGTTTTTGATTATGAAAAGCGAGCCGCTATATTGCGTAACCACGTTATCGGTGGCGTTCACGTCAATCAAGCCCGTTGAGGTGTCTCTCAGCGTAGGCTCGACCTCACGCTTAAGCATCGTGCCCGCTGCGCCATTATAATCACTACGAACGGAAATTTCAACCGTGCCGCCGTCTATAATTATAGGTCCGTGAAACGTAAAAAACGGCGAACCGATGCCAAGTTTAAGCGTTATGCCCGAAGGAACGGTGACACCGCCGTCAGCGACACCCTTGATATAATTCGCGCCACCCGCAGAACGGTCTACGCTCTGCGTAAGAGTACCCTTGAGATAAGCTCCGCTATAGGTACCATCGGAGTTTTGAACGTATTGCCACTGATAATAGGTGTCGAGATAGCCTCTGGGGGTAGTCAGTCCCGTATCTGTAACGCCAAGCGCTGACGCCTTATCAACGAGGGCTTTTCTTACGTACCTGTTCTCATTCGGTTCGAGCGCCTTTGCCTGATCCACGGTAACGGACGTTTTGAGCGACGCGGAATCGGTGGCAGCATTAATACTTTTAATACAGGCAGTATAGGTTTCGCCCGTGAGCACCGAGGTACCAGCCATAGCCTCGGACTTTACGGGAGCCGTACCGATTATAATCGCAAGCGCCACGGCTACGAGCGCGAGAACGACCGACACTACGGACAATATTATTTTTTTCCTTGATTTTGCGAGTATGCCCATAGAGGCTCCTTTCTATGCAACGCGTAGGCGTTGATTCCATACAATTAAAAAAATGATTCCATACCGCCTGCGGCGGATTTGAGGGGTGGGGTGTTGTGTTTAATGAAATCCTAAAACGTGTTTTAGGATGAAGTCCGCTTTGCGGATGAAGTCACTTCGTGATGAAGTCGAAAACTTGCGTTTTCGGTTGAGATTAATTATTATTAGTGTGATTGGCGTACTCCATTTTAATGAAATCCTAAAACGTGTTTTAGGATGAAGGCACGCGGGGCGTGCTTCTAATTTTCGCGAAACGAATGAGGT
>CAZDON010000063.1:0-11113 GCA_964507065.1 uncultured Ruminococcus sp.
CCTCAGCAAGCGTGAACGCCGCGTCTGAGCTTATATCCTTGTTGAAATAGCAGTTTTTAAGATTGATTTTAGACGCGTCGGACCAGTTGCTTGATTCGGTCGCGTTTGCCGCGCTGAAGCCCGAGCTTATATTGAAGTAGGAGTTCTCGGCGTTGAAGGTGATAAATCCTCTTACAATCTGGGGCGCGTTGTAGTGAATCGCCGAGCGGATAGTACAGCCCGTGACGTTTACGGTAAGGTTGTAGCCATCTGCGAATGAACCGGGATGATAGGAGTCGGGTGCCTTTGAGGAAGCACCTGTTTCAAATACGCGGTATGCGGTAAGATCGCAGTTGGTAAAGTCGAAGGTGCCTGAGAATTGAATCGCTCCGTCCGCGGTAGCTTGAACGACAGCAGTGTTGCCCGTCGTTCCGCCGTCTGCGTTGAATACGGTGTCCTTTGCCTCTACAACCTTGAAGTCGTCGGCGTTCTTGATGCCCTCGAGCATGCTCCCGTAGAATATATAATGTCCGCAGCTCACGTAGCAGGAGTCAAAGTAGGTCTGCGCGCCGATTCCCGCGAAGTAGAAGAGATTCTCGTTCGCGTTCGTCGAGTAGACGTTACACTTCGTAAAGCTTACCTTGCCCGAATATATCTGTATATGACCGTTCTTACCGTCGTTTACAGGACCTGCACAGATGAGAGTAGTGTTCTCAAGCTCGCCGCCGCCCGTAAGGTAAATAAGCATAGCGCCCTGTCCGGTGGTGCTTACCGCGATGCCCTTGCCCGTACCCTTGATATTGAAGGTCGAGCCTGAAATAGCTCCGCTGTTCGAGCTTATCTGACCGAAGCGCACGTCCGACGTTATGCTGCCCTCACCCGTAAGAGTGAAGTCCACGTCACTTGCGTTGACCGCAAATACAGGCTTCGTCTTGTCGGTGTTGGTATTGGTTATCGTGTGGCCGTTAAGGTCAACCGTCATCGTCTTGGTGATGCTGTAGTTCAGCGTACCGCTGACGTCTGCGAGAAGCTTAACGGTGGTCTCGGTTTCCGTGCCGCCGTTTACCGCAGCGATTGCCTCGCCGAGCGTTGCGTACTCGGTATCGCCGACCTTCGCCTCGTTTTGCTCAGTAGCGAAAACGTTTACGCAGAAGATGCCGATAATGAGTGCAAGCACGAGCACGGGTATCAGTATTTTCAATCCTTTTTTCATATCAAAACCTCCTAATTATTATGAAAAAATATTTTTCGTGTAAATATTATACATTATTTTTATAGGTTTTGTAAATTAGTAAAGTTTACAAACATTACTTTTGAGTATTGTATAACATACACAAATGCCCCGTTAGCTTTGACGTTACAGAGCTTCAGGCTGGGCATATCGGAATTTTCTCAATTTGGGGCCGAGCCAAATTGCCACGCGGGGCGTGTACCGAAAATTCCCGAGCCTGGGTATGAGTTCTGCCACGCGGCGTGATGCGTGTAACAAAAACCACCCTGTTTTCGTATACTGAAAGCAGCACGGTGTGGGGGGATATTATGGCGATTTATACGGTAGGCTACGACTCAAGGCTTATATATGCAAAGGGGATGCTTGAAGAGAGGCTCTCCGTATGCGCGGCGAGCGTCTATCTTCTTCCAATCCCCACGACGAGGGACGGGGAGCATATAACGGGCACGGCTACGGTGCTGTCCCAGTATCTCAAAAAACTTGAGTCCGGGGATGCGCTCGTTTGCTACGGGCTTCCCCTCGGTATGGCAGAGGGGCTTGCGGCGAGGGGCGTGCGGGTGATAGAGCTTTCCCGCGACGAGGAGTATCTTGCCGAGGGGGCTTATCTGACTGCCGTCGGTGCCGTGGGCTATCTTCTCAGGGGAAGCGGGCGCGCGCCTGCCGATATGCGGGTGGGCGTTGTCGGTATAGGAAGAATAGGCAGGCGGCTCGCCGAGATGCTCATAGCTCTTGGGTATCACACAGTTGCCTTTTCGTCAGGGAGCTGTGACTCGCTCCGCGCGCTTGGAGCGCAGGTTCTGGATTACGGCGCTCTTCGCTCGGGTGAATTTGACGCACTTGATATTCTCATAAACACAGCGCCCGCGAAAATTCTGCCGTGGGTGCCCGATGCGCTCAGATGCGCCCAGGTGATTGAGCTTGCCTCAGGGGAAAATCTTCCTCGGGAGCTGCCGTGCGTGCGCCTTGCGTCCTTACCTGCAAGGGCATTCCCTGACAGTGCGGGCTACTCGGTGGCGCGTGCCGTGCTCAGGAAGCTGACTCCGCCAAAGATTTGAGGTGCTTAAGATGATAGGTTATGTATTTTGCGGCTCATTCTGCACGCTGTCACGCTCGCTGGCGGCGCTAGGCGAGCTGGTTTCGTCGGGCGAGCAGATAGTGCCCGTAATGTCGGAGCGGGTATACTCTACCGATACGAGATTCTTTCGGGCGAGCGAGCTTCGCGACAGAGTAAGGGAGCTTACGGGCAGAGAAATAATACACACCGTAAAGGACGCTGAGCCGCTTGGCCCTGCCGTCAGGCTTGACGCAATGATTATCGCGCCCTGCACGGGTAACACGCTTGCAAAGCTTTCTCTCGGAATTACCGATACCTCGGCTACTATGGCGGCAAAGGCGCACCTTCGCGCCGACCGACCCTTGCTTATCGCGCTTGCGTCAAATGACGCTATGTCGCAGAATCTCTCAAGCATAGCTACTATGCTGATGAGAAAGTCGGTGTATTTCGTTCCTCTTACGCAGGACGACCCGCTGGGCAAGCCGCACTCACTCGTCGCGGATTTCTCGCGAATCGGTGAGGCGTATTCCGCGATGATGACGGGGCATCAATTAAGACCGCTTTTTGTATAACTGTGGATTTATGACAATAAATATTGTCATATAGTGCAAAAAAGGCATAGACTTTTCACTGCGTGATGAGTCTGTGCCTTTTTGCTTTTTTACGTATGTCAATTTTGCGGTAATTGTCAGGCGCTGCTGCCTTTTTTTGTGATAGATTTGACAAGACGGTCGGTCGCGCGCTGACCCTTCACGACCCTTGCCTTCTCGCCGCGCGCCCTTATGATATCCTTAAATATACTCGCGCGGCGCTTCGTCCGCCCGTCAATAAGAAGCCATTTGATAAAGGCGCGGTCAAACTTTTCCTCACAGCCCTCGGCGCTGTCAGGACGCCTTTTGCCCTTGTATTTTCTGTACCTTGAGTACGCCCTGAAAAAGCACCTGAGTCTGCCGAAGAGCATAAGAATTATCAGGTCTGCCTCGTCAAGCCTTCTGTCGAGAAGCACCTTTTTGTAGGTGCCGTCGATTATCCAGCCGCGCGTATCGTTCTCATCAAGGAAATCCGAAACGATTTTTATCTCGTCCTCGCGAGCCCTTTCTGCCCAGCCCGGCAGATGATGCACCGCGTCAAGATGAAGAACGGGCACTCCGAGGTGCTCGCCGAGCGTTCTTGCCAAAGTGGATTTTCCTGCTCCGCTGTATCCTAAAATTGCAATCTTCATTTAATCACTCGGTAAGCTCGGCGGCAAGCGCGTCAAGCTCACCTCTTGATTTGTCGTTCATAGCACAGCTTACGGTGGGGACGGTTTGGCAAAGCGTAATTTGTGAGCCCTCAAGCATCTTAGTCATAACCTTTGCTGCCATAGGTGCCCAGCTGCCGTTCTGAATAAGCGCGACGGTGCGGTTTTTGTAGCCGCGCTCGGTGAGGTGGTTTATAAATTCTCTCATAAAGGGGAATACCTCACCGTTGTAGGTGGTGGTAGCAAGGACGAGCTTAGAATATCTGAACGCGTCCTCAACCGCCTCAGCCATATCGCATCTTGCGAGGTCGATTACCGATTTGGGCGCGTGACCGAGCCTATTGAGTGCGTCCGCGAGGTATTCTACTGCGGCACGGGTGTTTCCGTACACCGAGGTGTAGGCAATTACTATACCCTCGTCCTCAGGACGGTAGGAGCTCCAGGTGTCGTAAAGTCCCAGATAATAGGATAGATTTTCGGTGAGCACAGGACCGTGAAGCGGACAAATTATAGAGATATCGAGCGCCGCCGCCTTCTTTAAGAGTGCTTGCACCTGCGCACCGTACTTTCCGACGATGCCGAAATAGTAGCGTCTTGCCTCGCACGCCCACTCCTCGTCACAGTCGAGCGCGCCGAACTTGCCGAAGCCGTCTGCCGAGAAAAGCACCTTGTCGCACGCATCGTAGGTCACTATAACCTCAGGCCAGTGCACCATAGGCGCCGAAACGAAGGTGAGGGTATGGCGGCCGAGCGTGAGCGTGTCGTTTTCCTTGACCGTGATTCTTTCAGCCGTGACTCTGCCCTCGAAAAACGCGTCTATCATAGCGTGCGCCTTTGCGGAGGCGACTATTTTCGCATCGGGGTATTCCTTGCAGAAATCAAGTATACTCGACGAATGGTCGGGCTCCATATGCTGTACGATAAGATAGTCGGGGGCTTTACCGTCAAGCGTCCTCGCGAGGTTTTCGAGCCACTGCTCCGAGCGGCGTCTGTCAACGCTGTCAACCACGCACAGCTTCTCGTCAATAATCACGTACGAGTTGTACGCCATACCGTTAGGAACGACGTACTGTCCCTCGAACAAATCGATATCTCTGTCATTTACTCCAACGTACTTAATATCCTCTGTAATAAACATTTTGCTAACCATTATTTACCTTTCACTAGTATTTGATTTTCTATTTTTGATTTACTTGTTTCCCTTTTTGTAGCAAATTTCGTTTGCACATTCGCCCGACGACTCAAGCTCTGCAAGGTTCGCCAAGGTCGTTTTTGCAATGCCCGAAAGCGCCTCCTCGGTCAGGAACGCCTGGTGCGAGGTGACTATTACGTTTGGCATCGAAATAAGTCTTGCCAGCACGTCGTCCTCAAGAATGTGCCCTGATTTGTCCTCAAAGAAGAACTCGCTTTCTTCCTCGTATACGTCAAGACAGGCAGCGCCCACCTTGCGCTCCTTTATTGCCGTAAGCAGCGCCTCGGCATCGACGAGCGCGCCTCGCGAGGTGTTGATAATCGCGACGCCGCGGCGGCATTTTGCGAGCGACTCTCTGTCTATAATATGATAGGTGTCCTCGGTAAGCGGACAGTGAAGCGATATTATATCCGACTCGGAAAACAGCGTGTCAAGCGTGACGTAGCTTACCGCGGGATTTGCGCGAAGCCCCTCGTCCTCGTATTTGTCGTACGCCAGCACCCTCATTCCGAAGCCGAGGCATATATTGATAAACGCCTTGCCTATCTTACCCGTGCCGATGACGCCGACCGTCTTGCCAAAGAGGTCGAAGCCCGTCATTCCGTTTAAGCTGAAGTTGAAATCCCTCGTCCTGATATACGCCTTGTGTATTCTTCTTATTGAGGTAAGAAGCATTGCGATAGCGTGCTCGGCTACTGCGTAGGGGGAGTAGGCAGGCACTCGCACGACGCGGAGCTTGCCGCACGCATAGCCTACGTCGACGTTATTGAAGCCCGCGCATCTCAGCGCGAGATATTTTACACCGAGACCCGACAGCTTGTCTATCACGGAACGGTCGACGGTATCGTTTACGAACACGCATACCGCCTCACAGCCTGAGGCAAGCTCCGCCGTGTCGGCGTTTAGCTTGGTTTCAAGATATTTGATTTTTACACCCGGAGGGCACTCCCTTTCAAAAGCCTGTCTGTCGTAGGGTCTTGTATCGAAAAAGGCAATTTTCATATTTCGCTCCTTGTATTTGCTGCGTTTTTTGTTATCCGTATTATTTTATCATAAATTAGCGGAAATTAAAAGAGCTTTATTAAAAAATGCGGACGCCCTGCTGCGCATGATGCCGGCGACCTGCACGACGACCTCGAGCCATAAACGCATTTTACGCTCTCAATGTCAGTTTTTGTCACTTGTTGATACGCTTTTGTCGCGACACGGAATAGGGGAAATGCTACAATAAAATTGGTGGTACTACCAGAGCACCGTTTTTGGCGGCTCGGTAACTCCTACGAAAAATCGTCTTCTGTAAGTCGTTGGCGTGAAGCCCGTATTGCTCTTGAACTGACGAAGAAAGCTCCTCTGTGAGCCGAAACCGCATTCGTAGGCAACTTCGGTAATCGACATATCGGTCTGGGTAAGAAGCCGTCTTGCGTGCTCGCTCCTAAGACTCGCAAGAGCAGAGCAGAAATTAAGTCCGTAAAGCCGGCTTATGCAGTGGGAAAGATAGTTTGCGCTGTATCCGAGGGCCTGCGCTACGTCGTCAAGAGAGATTTGCTCCTTGAAATGCGCGTTCATATACCGTATAACCTTGGCAGCGACGCCCATACCCGAAATGCCGTCGCGAAGCTCGTTCTGGTCAATATAATCGTTAAGAGCGAGGTATAAAAAGGCTTTTATGTGGTACACGGAGGGCTCGTCGATGCCGAGGATGTGATTTTTAAAGACCGAGAGCGTTGCCTCGCCAGGTGTGAATTTTGCACCGACACCGACCTTGCCCTCGTGCGCGTGCAGAAAGTCTATCAAAGCGGCAGGCGAGAAGAGATACATCGCGATTTTGTTCACCTCTGCCGAGCCGAACAGATGCGTCTGAAAGGGAAAGAATAATGCCGCGTCACCTTTACTCAGGTACTGCTCTACACCGTCGGCGACTATCCGCATATTGCCCTCCAGGACGAATACGAGCTCGGCGTACTGATGTATATGCGCACCGACGCGGTATTTTTTATTATGAAGCTGATGTGAAAAGGCAGGGGCGTCGCCGAAGTTTGTGCCCATTATACGCATACGCATTACCTCCTGTGCTTGAATGTCCGTGATACAATTATACACCCGATATCACAATTTGTCAATTGACTCAAATACAATATCAAAAACCAAAAGGGGAGAGAAAAATGAAAAAGACGAAGATTTTACTTGTCCTTACCGTCGTAGCGCTTCTCACAGCACTTGCCGTCAGCGTGGCGCTTCCAGCCGCGGCAGAGACCGTGTACTACGGCTTCTTTGACGGTACGGTCAAGGACCCTGACAGCTACGCCTACTCAATAGCGGTGGTGGGAGATACCCAGACGCTCGTTGACAGCGACGTTGACAATATGAATGCCGACGGAACCTACGCCGACGGCTACGAGCCCAGGTGTGAGAAAATCTACGACTGGCTCGTCACTAACAGAGACTCGAAGAAAATCAAGATGGTCTTAGGACTCGGCGACGTCGTAGAGATATGGCAGAAGTCGACCGACGCGGATAAGGCGCGCCAGGAGCTTGAGTGGGGGCTTGCCGCCGAGCAGATAGCAAAGCTTGACGCGGCGGGTATGGACTACACGCTCGTGCGCGGAAACCACGATGACGACGAGTACTTCAATAACTGGATAGGCGATAATATGCAGTCTACCTACGTCGCCGATATAAAGGCGGACGGTGCGTTTATGTATACCGATGCGGACACGGGTGTTGTCAGCAAGTACGATACTGCGTACAGACGTCTGACGGTGGGCAATACCACCTGGCTCATAATTATGCTCGACTGGTGTACCACCGAGGCTGAGCTTGACTGGGCGTCGGGAATTATAGAAGAGCACCCCGATGACAGAGTTATCCTTACTATGCACAACTACCTTTACAGCGACGGCTCGGTAGACGGTAAAGATGACTCAGCCGCGTCTGCAAAGCCTAATCCCGAGTGGGACTACACGCTTGACTATACCGCAGAAAACGGTGACGACCTCGTTTACAATCCCGACGGAATCTGGTACAGGCTTATTGACAAGCACGAGAATATAGATTTCGTGCTTTCGGGTCACGTCCCCAACGCAAGCCTTCAGCGCTCTCAGGTAATAGGAAAGAACGGTAACACCGTAACGCAGATTCTCGTTGACCCTCAGTCAATGGACCTTGATAAGAACAACGAGGGCGGCTGCGGTATGGTATGTATGCTTTACTTCAACGAGGACGGAAGCCTCGCCGATACGAGTGAGTGGGACGAAAAAACCGTTGACGTCGAGTGGTATTCTACCATTAAAAATCAGTATTACAGAAGCTCAAATCAGTTCACTCTCGACCTCGACCTTTACGATGGCGGTACGGCTACTGAGAATTACGGAGCTATTCCCGCCGCATACGCGAGCGCTTCCGACTATCCCTTTGCGGTTTTCGGCTACGATAAGGATATTGACGAGTATTTCTTCCTCGGCGCGCACGACCATTGGATGAATTCGTCGGGCAGCGGCGCCTTGCCCTCGCTCTCCGTCATTTCGGGCGCGGCAAAGGACGTTCCCGCGTATATTCTTCTTCGCGGAAACTATGCGATGAGTGACCTTGACTCAAACTACGCCTTATCAAAGCTTGCCGTTACGGCAAATCTTGACCTTAACGGCTATACCCTTACCACCGCGCGTAACACGAGTGTTGATAGGGACGTATATATTCTTCACGCAAACCTCAATTCGTCCTCGAAGAATACTGTAAATATCTTCGGTAAGGACGGCTCGGCTCTTATCGCGGGCAGCACCTATGCACCTCTCTTTAATCTCGGAACGGATGCAAGCGGCGAGGGCGGCTCGCTCGTGCTCAATATAAGCGGTGTAAGGCTTGCCTTCAAGGACGGAAATACCACGAATACGAAGCTCGTCGCACATACCTCAAGCATGACTAACACCACCGGCGTGCCCGTAATCTCGACGGCAGATATAACCCTCACCGACTGCGAGATAGACCTCACGGGCGGCAAGGCGGATTCTCAGTCGTATATCTTCAGGCTTGACGAAACGCTCTCCGACAACAATAATACCCAGATTGCAAGCGTAAGGATTCTCGGCGGTAATATTATCACCGACACCTACTCGGAGCTTGTAATCTGCACGAAAAACGATAACGACAGTCTCGTATTCGGAAAAAATTCATCGGATAGCTACGCTACCCTGACACTTCCCACGGAGCAGACCGTAGTGGGCTCCTTTAACGCTGAGGGGGCGAATACAACCGTAAGCTTCACCGCACCCAAGGAGCAGAGCGGCAGCTACGTCTATGCGCTCGTAGAGGAAAGCTTCGAAACTACGCCCTACGGAAATATAAACAACGTCACCTACCCCGTGTCGACTTATCCCTTCGTCCTCTTCCAGAACGGCAAGCTCGTGGGCGCGTATACTGGCTGGTTCGATTTCCTTGACAAGGGCGCGGTATTAGTCACGTCCGCGTCAACCTTGTATTTGCGCGCTGACTACACCACGGGCTGCGCGGCGGATACCGCTATAACCACTTCAAACGTCGATAGATTTTTATACAATATAACCGCGCCCCTTACCATTGACCTCGGCGACAGGACTGTAACCAGAGGAAGCAAGCATCTTTTTCAGTTTATGTCAAATGGAAAGAGCTATTCCGTAACCGTTAAAAACGGTAAGGTTGCCGCAGGCTCAGCTCCTATTGTATTTAACGACACTGGCAGCTCTACTAAGCGCACTGAGCTTAACGTAGCTTTTGATGACGTTGAGTTTATATGCACCGTCGCAAGACCGATATTTGACGTATATAGCGGCGGAACGAGCACGACCTACGGCGCAAACGTCACCTTTAAGGATTGCATATTTGACCTTACGGGCAACACCAAGAGTGGAATAGTTCTCTTTGATATGGACGACGGCAGCGACGGCGAAACGGTTAACAGATTTGATTTTAACGTCATGTTGAGCGGTGGCACTCTGAAAATGGACGCGACCTCGTGCGCGAACACGACCCTTGCGACCTTTGATACCGCGACCGACGATATTCTTACGATAGGCAATGACTTTAAGCTCATAATGCCCAGCGCCGTAGCGCATCCCACGGTGGGAATCAACACCGCGGCAGGTACTCTTTATCCTATCGAGGTTGCAGATGACGGCACCGAGGCTACCTACCGTTACAAGAGCATAGTTACTAAATACGGTGCTATTAATACGGCTTATCTTTCCGAGGTTGATTATCCGTTTGCGCTCTTTAATGCTGACGGCTGGTTTAAGTCGTACGGCACGTATTCGGCGTTCGTGACGGATAGCGCGTCGGTCACCTTTGCCTCGACACTCTATCTCAGATGCGATTACGATACGACGGGCGATTCCTATACGGGTAATGCCGACAGAAATCTCAATAAGCTGGGCGCGGCACTGACTCTTGACCTTGGCGGACACACTTTTACAAGGTCGAGCACGTTTAAGAATCATCTTATTCAGGCGTACGGCACCAACGGAGCAGAAATAGAAATCACTATTGAAATTAAAAACGGTACCGTCGTAGCAAATAATTACCTCGTTTATTTCAACAATTACTACAATCAGGATACCTCTGTTCCGAGCGAGGAAACCTTCAATATTACCTTCACGGGCGTTACACTCGTAGCGGGTAGCAGCGTTGGCAATTTCGTGAATATAGGTGGTAATGGAAACGGAAGCTACGGAAATCTCGTATTTAACGACTGTACCTTTGATCTGACGGGCTCAAAGAGCACGTTCGTGCCCTTTGAGCTGAACGGCTCAAACACGCTCGTTGACGTTGCCGTTACTGTAAACGGCGGAAAAATTCTGGCAGGTAGAGAGGTTACTCTCGCTACCCTGACCGCTGAGCGTGAGTCAGGCAAGGGCTCTCCCGACGCTCTTACCTTTGGTAAGTATAACGGCAATTACACAAAAGTCACTCTTCCAACCACCGCCACAGCACCCACTAACGTCTATAACAGCACCGAGCTTACCTTTGTGAAGCTTACCTCTACGGACACCACCGTGACCTACGGACTTCTTCCCACGGCTGTCGCTGACTTCACACCCAAGACGAGCATCACGCTTGACTCGAATCTCATCCTGAACGTCTATATCCCAGAAAACGGTTATCTCACCGAGGTAACTCTTGACGGTACTACCTACGAAATAGCAGACCTCGTAGCAGAGGATAGCAAGTATCACCTCACGGTTGAGCTTCCTGCGGCAGAGGCTGCAAGGGAAATCATCCTCACCGTAGTATTCGGTGACGAGGCAACGGCAACCTATACGCTCTCTACTCTTAAGTATGCAAGCAAGCTTCTCGCAAGCTCGACCTCAACTAAGGAAAAGACGCTCGTATGTGATATGCTCGCGTATATCAAGAGCGCGTATACCTACTTTGCAGAAACCGAGGATG
>CAZDON010000064.1:0-10912 GCA_964507065.1 uncultured Ruminococcus sp.
ATCGTACCTCACAATCCCTGTCGAAGCCTTTACATCCCCATAAAGATGCGTGAGTCGTAGTATTATTATACACTATTTTTTTGAAAAGTCAACAGGGGAAGTAAATCATTTTTTGATAAAGTCTGAATACGGTTGATTTTTATGTCGGTTAATGGTAAAATAGTTTTACCGCATCTTAATTTTGTTTGTGGTAGAATAGAATAAACATTCCTGAGGTATATATGAAGAAAAGCATTTTAAAGGACTCGCTTATTACCCTCGGCGTTATGCTGCTGACGTTTGGAGTGAGCATCGTTCTTCAAAGAATCTTTGAAATACAGGGTGAGCATATTACCGCCGTTTTCGTGTTTTCCGTGTTTATAGTATCGCTTTTGACGGACGGCTATGTTTACGGTATTTTGTCAAGTATTGTTGGCGTATTGCTGGTCAACTGGGCGTTTACTTATCCTTACTTCGGCTTTGACTTCACTGTTCCTGCCAACATGTTTTCGTCAATCGTAATGATTACGATATCCGTGACGACGAGCTCGCTTACCACTCAGCTGAAGCGCTGGCAGTCCGTCAAGGCGGAGAGTGAGCTTGAGCGTATGCGCGCAAACCTTCTTCGTGCCGTATCGCACGACCTGAGAACGCCTCTTACTACCATATACGGCGCAAGCTCTGCTATTCTCGACAACGGTGAGATGCTGAGCGAGGGGCAAAAGACGAAAATGCTCCTCGGCATTAAAGAGGATTCCGAGTGGCTTATACATATGGTCGAGAATCTTCTATCCGTCACAAAATTTGATTCGGGCTCGGTTGAGCTTATTAAGACGCCTACCGTGCTTGAGGAGCTTATCGACTCGGTAATCGTAAGCTTTAAAAAGCATTATCCCGAAAGACCCGTCGCGCTTGATTTGCCCGAAGAGCTGGTCGTGATACCTATGGACGCGCTTCTTATCAAGCAGGTAATCACGAATATGCTGGAGAACGTAATTCATCATGCGGTGGGATATACCGAAATGTCTCTTAAGGTCACGGTATCGGACGGCACTGCAATATTCGAGGTGTCCGACGACGGCTGCGGCATACCGAAGGAGCGTCTTGATACGATATTCTCAGGCTATTCACCTGCAAGCGAGGACGAGGCGGACAGTAAAATCAGAAATGCGGGAATCGGGCTTTCGGTTTGCGCCACGATAATCAGGGCGCACGGCGGCGAGATATCCTGTGAGAATTTAAAGGAGGGGGGCGCGGCATTCCGCTTTGCGCTTGCCTGTGAGGAGAGCACTTCCGATGAATAATAACAAGTACAAAATACTTCTCGTAGAGGACGAGGAAAATATAAGCACGATAGTAACGGCGCTTCTTGAGGCAAACGGATATCAGGTCGTTTCTGCCGCTGGCTGTGACGCGGCGCTTTCTATGTATTCCTCTCACGTTCCCGACCTTGTAATACTCGATTTGGGTCTGCCTGACCGTGACGGTACGGCATTCATAAGCTCCGTACGCGACAGCGACACCACGCCTATAATAGTTCTATCCGCAAGAAGCGACGAGAGGGATAAGGTGCGGGCTCTTGACCTTGGGGCCAACGACTACGTTACCAAGCCCTTTGGCTCGGCGGAGCTTCTCGCCCGTGTCCGTACGGCGCTTCGCGTTTATCGGCATAGCGCAAAGGAAGGAAAGCTTCCCGGCGGAAAATTTACCGTGGGTGAGCTTACCCTTGATTACGACGTAAGACGAGTTATAATCGGCGGCGAGGAAATAAAGCTCACACAGACCGAGTACAATATTATCGCCTTTCTTTCTGAGCATTGCGGAAAGGTTATGACCTACTCGGCTATAATCAAGGCTGTGTGGCGCGAGTATCCCAATGAGAGCAGCATTAAGAAGCTTCAGGTTAATATGGCGAATATAAGGAAAAAGCTCGGGCAGCGTCCGGGCGAGTCAAACTACATAGTAAACGAGCTTGGCGTTGGCTACCGTATGAACGGATAAGGGCGCCACTTCAATAGATACTTCCTGGCGGTGAAAAAAACTGATTTTTCACCGCCCCCGTTATTACCGACTCATTCTTTGCCAAATCTTAACTGAGCTTGTGGTAAAATGTCATTTGGTGAAAAATATTTAAAATAAAAGGAGAATTTATGTTATCACCTGATGAAATTATGCAGCTTATAGGCAGTCTTATCTGGTTGCTTGCGGGTGTCGGCGTTTTTATCGTCGGTATGAATTTTTTGAGCGATGCTCTTGAAAAAAGTGCCGGCGGCGGTATGAAGCGAATGCTTGAGCGTATCAGCAACAACCGCTTTTCGGGCGTTGGAATAGGCGCGGGAGTTACCGCAATTATTCAAAGCTCGTCTGCAACCTCGGTTATGGTAATCGGTCTTGTAAACGCCGGTGTTATGACCCTTATGCAGGCAACGCCGATTATAATGGGCGCTAATATCGGTACGACCATCACAGGCGTGCTCGTCGCCCTTAAGAACGATTACTTCAATATGGTTATGTACCTCTTTGCGTTTGCGGGAGTTATGATGGGCTTCTTCAAGTCGGAGAAGGTAAAGCTTGCGGGAAGCCTTCTTTCAGGACTCGGTCTTATCTTCGTAGGACTTGAGGTTATGAGCAGCGAGCAGGCCTTCGGAAATCCGCTCGTAGAGGATATGTTTACGGGAATTTTTGAAACCATTGAGTTTCCGCTTCTTCTGATTCTCGTCGGTGTAATTTTCACCGCCCTGATTCAGTCCTCGTCTGCATCGACCGGTGTCGTTATCACGATGGTTGGCGCTGGCGTGCTTCCTCTTGACCTCGCGCTCTTTATCATTCTCGGCGCAAATATCGGTACGTGCGTTACGGCGCTTCTTGCCTCGGTTGGCGCTAACGCAAACTCAAAGCGTGTCGCGCTTATCCACTTCACCTTCAACGTAATAGGCACGGTGCTTTTCACCGCGATAATCTGGATATTCCGAGAGCCCGTCGTAAATATGCTCGTATCTCTTTTTCCGGGTGACGACCCGATGTCGCTTCAGATGAGAGTATCGGTGTTCCACGTTATATTTAACGTGACGACGACGGTAATTCTTCTTCCATTCGTTAAGCATCTCGTCAAGTATTCCTGCCTCGTTATCAAGGACAAGGAAGCCGACGCGAGCGAGGCGCTTTCGCTGAGGTTCGTCGACGACAGACTTCTTTCGATGCCGCCCGTTGCGCTTATGCAGGTAAAAAAGGAAATGGATTATATGCTTTCTCTTGCAGAAGAGAATATAGGCCTTGCCTTTGAGGCTATGGATACGGGCAGCCTTGATAATAGCGACCGCGTTCACAGAAACGAGGAAATCATCGACTTTACCAACGGTGCTCTTACCAAATTCCTGATTAATCTCTCGACAAACGTCGACAGGAGCGACGAGAGGATCATAGGCTCGTATTTCCACGTGCTTAACGACCTTGAGCGTATAGGTGACCACGCGGAGAACTTCTTTGAGATAGGCGAGGAAATGTCGGGAAAGAAAATTGCCTTTTCCGAAAAGGCTCGCGGCGAGATTGCCGCTATGCGCGAGAGTATTCTTCAGATGTTTGAGATTTCCAAGGACGCCTTCGAGAATCTCAGAAGCGACAGGCTTCCTCAGCTTGCCGAGCTTGAGGAGAGCGTTGACGTCAGGAAGGACGAGCTTATTGCAAGCCACTTTGCCCGTCTTGCAGAGGGTAACTGCAACGTAGACGTAAGCCCCTACTACTCGTCAGTGGTAGCAGGACTTGAGCGTGTTGCCGACCACCTTGTAAACGTTGGATACAGTATTATAAATCCCACGGGCTCTCAGACTCAGGAATAAAGGCACTCTTGCTTTGCAATCAATCGGACGCCACGCGCCCGTATGAACGACAAAAGGAACTGTAAATTATGGATTTTTTAGAATTTTGGGGACAAATGACGGCAAATCCGCTGCTGTTCGTCGCGGTGACGCTTACGCTTGGCGTTATCCTCGTAAACGGCTGGACGGACGCGCCTAATGCTATCGCAACCTGCGTTGTAACGAGATGTATGCCACCAAAGGCGGCGATACTTATGGCGGCAGTATTCAACTTCCTCGGTGTTTTCGTAATGACACAGATAAGCAACGAGGTTGCCGAAACGATTACGAAAATGGTAAACTTCGGAGATAATTCGGGTGAAACCGTTATCATCGTCTTGTGTGCGGCGATGCTCGCTATCGTTACCTGGGCAACGCTTGCCTGGGTGTTCGGTATTCCTACGAGTGAAAGCCACGCGCTTATCGCGGGTCTTACGGGCGGCGCTATGGCGCTCACGGGGCTTGATGCGATAGTGTGGAGCGAATGGAGCAAGGTTCTTATCGGTATCGTAATTTCCGTCGTGCTGGGCTTTGGTCTGGCGTGGCTGATAGGCAAGCTCGTAACCGTCATCTGCTACAAAATGAACAGGCCCAAGACCGAGCCCTTTTTCAAGGGCGCTCAGATAGCGGGTGCTGCGGCAATGGCGTTTATGCACGGTGCGCAGGACGGACAGAAGTTTATGGGTATTATTCTTCTTTGTGTATTTACTCTGCAGAGCACGGGCACTGTTGCAACGAGCTTCATAATTCCACCCTGGCTTATGATTGTCTGCTCGCTGATTATGGCGGCGGGCACGGCAATCGGCGGAAAAAAGATTATCAAGTCCGTCGGTATGGATATGGTAAAGCTTGAAAAGTATCAGGGCTTCTCCGCGGATATTGCATCATCTCTTTCTCTCGTATTTTGCTCGGTATTCGGTCTTCCCGTTTCTACCACGCACGTAAAGACCACCTCGATTATGGGTGTCGGAGCAGTCAAAAGAGTGTCTGCTATCAACTTCGGCGTCGTAAAGGAAATGGTTATGACCTGGATACTTACCTTCCCTGGGTGCGGATTCCTTGCTTTTCTGGTAACTAAACTGTTCTTGCTTATCTTCAACTAACGAAAGGAAATATAAAAATGGCTAAGGGCGATAAATTTTATTATGATAATTTTGCAGAGTGCGCGGCTCTTGCGAAAAAGGCGGCAAACTACCTCGTTGAGTGTCTTGAAAACTACAATCCCGAAAATATAGGAAAAATGCTTGAGGAAATGCACGTCTTCGAGCATAGCGCAGACGTAAAAAAGCACGAGATGAACGAGGCTCTCGCAAAGGCGTTCGTGACACCCGTTGACCGCGAGGACCTAGATATGATGAGCCAGCAGCTCGATACCGTGCTTGACCTTCTTGAGGAGGTGCTCCAGAAGCTCTATATATACAACATAAAGACGATAGAGCCTGCCGCAATTGACTATGCAAAGCACCTCGTGCGAGGCTGTGACCTGCTTTGCGAGATTATGGCTGAGTTTGAAAACTTTAAGAAGTCGAAGAAGCTTCGCTCTCTCATAATTGCCGAGAACGACGTTGAAGAGGAGTGCGATAAGCTCTATCTCGAAACGATGCACGAGCTTACCAAGAATTCCACCGACGTTCTCGTGACTCTTTCCTGGTATAAGATTTACGATTGCTTTGAGGCTTGCTCCGATGCTTGTGAGCACGTCAGCGAATGCGTCGGCTCGATTGTAATGAAGAATATATAATCCCGTTTTAGATAAATCCCCCTTGAGTGAATTTCACTCAAGGGGGATTTATCTATTCAATTCATTATCCCAATAATCAATCCTTCAGCGACTGCATATATCTGTGCATCGACTCAGCGACGACCTTGCTTCGAGCTACCGCTTCAACGACGGTTCTGGGTCCCATAACGACGTCACCGCTGGAGAATATTCCCGCGCGCGAGGTTTTTCCGTCCTCGTCCGCGACGAGAAGCCCTCTGGCGTTGGTTTCAAGACCCGTCGTGGAGTTGACGATAACGTTCTGAGGTCCCTGACTTATGGATACTATGACGCTGTCGGCGGGATACAGGCGCTCCGTGCCGGGTATATCGGTAAGGCTTCCGTCCTCACCCTCGGCAACGTCGCAAAAGATTACACCCTCGTCTACGATTTCAACGGGACGCTTGTTATATTCAAACTCCGTGCCGTCAAGCCTCGCGTAGGTATACTCGTAATTGCTTGCCGCGACGGTTTTCGTAATAGAGAAGCAGGTGAGCTCGCGCACTCCGTGACGAAGCGCCGTACGCGCTACGTCCATTGCCGCATTTCCCGCGCCTATGACGATAACTCGCTCACCAAGACGGAAGGAGTCGGGGCTGTTAAGATAATTGATACCGAAATGCACGTGACCGAGCGTTTCACCCTTGATGTGAAGCGCGTTTGGCTTCCATACGCCCGTGCCGACGAAAATCGCCTTGTAGCCGTCTCTGAATAAATCGTCAATGCCGATAGAGCCGCCGATATGCGCGTTGGGTCTTATCCTGATGCCCTTCATCTCAAGGTGGCGGTACTGAATATCGTCAAGCACCGACTTGGGAAGTCGGAAATCGGGGATTCCGTAGCGAAGAACGCCGCCTATCTCGCTCTTGTTCTCAAATATCGTAACCTTATATCCGTAGCGCGCGAGTATAATCGCGATAGTGATGCCAGCAGGGCCTGAGCCTATTATCGCGACTCGCATACCGTTGGACTCGCTGGGACCCTTCGTCATTTTCGGCGCGTAGGCGCTTGATACGTAATGCTCAATTGTCGAAAAATGCACGGCAACACCCTTCTTGCCCAGCACACAGTGCCCCTCGCACTGCTTTTCGTGGTTGCAGATAAGACTGCACACGGTGGTGAGGGGATTGTTTTCAAACAGTATTTTTCCTGCCTCGTCAAGCTTGTTTTCCTTAACGAGTCTTATTACCTCAGGAATAGGAGTGCTGATAGGACAGCCCTTCATACACATAGGGTTTTTGCACTGAAGACAACGGTTTACCTCGTCCATTATATGTAATGCCATATACGAAACCTCTTTTCTGTACCTTCACGGGGCGTGCCCCGTCACTTTACTCTTATAGCATTATTTTATCATATACTACGGTACAAAATCAAGGGAAATTTGAGGCAGATGAAACATTTTTTTGCAAAATCTTAGTCGTCGCGCCGAGTGTCACGAAAAGCGATTGAGTCGCACAAAACGGGAGTCACGGATGCGTGCCTCGTATAAATGCGCAAAAAAGTGCCGCCTCTGCCCACTCGGTAACGGGGCAGAAGCGGCTTCGTCTGAATTCTTATTTAAATTACTTCTTAAAAAGACTCTTGGTTTTTTCATACGAGGTGATAACCGCGTCGCTGACAGTGCCTCTGAATGCACCGCCCTCAAGCGCGAGAACACCCTCAATGGTGCTTCCGCCCGGCGAGCATACCTCGTCCTTAAGCTGACCCGGGTGCTTCTCTGACGCAAGCGCGTAAGCCGCCGCGCCCTTCAGCATACTTGCCGCGTAGAGCATAGCCTTATCGCGGGGAAGACCGCACGCAACCGCGCCGTCTGCAAGAGCCTCTATAAACGAATATGCGAATGCAGGACCGCAGCCCGATACTGCGCTTGCCGCGTCAATAAGCCTTTCGTCTATCATATCGAGAAGCCCTACTGACTGCATAATGTCCTCAAAGTGTGACCTTTCAAACACGTCGAGCTCACCGCTCACACAGTAGAGCACGACACCCTCGCCAATCGACACGGGTGTGTTCGGCATAATACGAATGATTTTCGCGGTGGGGAGCATTTCCGAAAGCGCTCCAAGCGATACGCCTGCCGCCATTGATACTACCGTCGCCGACGGGGAAAGGTCGGAGGAAATTTCCTCGGCAACCTTGCTGATTGCGTTTGGCTTGACTGCGAGGAATACGTAGTCGCAGGTCTTTGCTATTGCGCGGTTGGTGGAAATTTCAAATCCCCACTCATCGTGCATAGCCTGGGTCTTTGCTTCGTTTTGGTCGGAAATGTAAATCTTTGTTCCCATAGCGCGTGAAACGGCTATCGCAAGTGCGCTTCCCATATTTCCGCAGCCTATAAATCCAATTTTCATTTTACCGTGTCCTTTCATCGGGTAGGCGACTTATCTTGTCTGACCGTTTCCCTTGATAATATATTTGTAGGTGGTAAGCTCCTCTATTCCGAGAGGGCCTCTTGCGTGCATCTTCTGAGTGGATATTCCCATCTCACAGCCAAGCCCGAATTCACCGCCGTCGGTAAATCTTGTCGAGGCGTTTACGTATACCGCGGCACTGTCAATTTTTTCGGCGAACTTGGCGGCACTCGCGTCACACTCGGTTATTATTGCCTCGCTGTGCCCCGTTGAGTGAGCGTTAATATGCGCAATAGCCTCGGTAACGTTTCCGACGATTCCTACGGCAAGCTTGTAGTCGAGAAACTCCGTGTCAAACGAGTCGCCCGTAGCAGGCGTGCCGTCAATGATTTTCTGTGCTCTCTTATCAAGAATAAGCTCCACGGGATTCGTTGCTCTTTTCGTGACGAGCCTTTCTCTCAGCATAGGAAGAAAGCGCTCTGCTATTTTTTCGTTTACAAGAAGCACCTCTTCCGCGTTGCATACCGACGGACGGCTGGTCTTTGCGTTTTCAATTATATCAAGCGCCATATCAAGCCTTGCCGACTCGTCCACGTAAATATGGCATATTCCCGTGCCCGTTTCGAGACAGGGAACTGTCGCGTTTTCCACACACGCACGGATGAGCCCCGCACCGCCTCTCGGGATAAGCAGGTCGACGTAGCCGTTTGCACGCATAAGCGCGGTGGCGCTTTCTCTCGTCGTGTCGTTTATGAGCTGTATCGCGTCGGGGGTGATGCCCGACTCGGCAAGTCCTGCCCTTAGTGCCTTTACTATCGCAAACGAGGAATTGTACGCCTCCTTACCGCCGCGGAGAATGCAGACGTTTCCGCTTTTCAGCGAGAGCGCCGCCGCGTCCGAGGTGACGTTGGGACGGCTCTCGTAAATGATTGCGATAACGCCCATAGGCACGCTGACTCTCTCAATTATGAGTCCGTTAGGACGCTCTGTATGCTTAAGAACTCTGCCAAGAGGCGAGGGAAGTCCGGTAATCTCGACAATACCGTTTGCCATTGCAAGAATTCTTTCAGGGGTAAGACGCAGACGGTCAATCATAACCGTGCTTATTTTGCCCTCGGCAAGCCTGATGTCACGCTCGTTTTCCTTAAGGATTTCGTCCGTCGCACCCGTAAGTGCCGCCGCCATTTTATTGAGCGCGATCTTTATTCGCTCGTCGTCAAGGCCGCAAAGCATAGACTTCGCCGCCTTAGCGCGTGCAAGAATTTCGTCGGTTGAAATATATTCTGACATATCTTTACTGGGGGAATGACACCCCATCTCCGTTATACTTTCTTTGCGTAAAATCTCGTTCCGCAGGGGGAATTATCTATTATGGAATAAAGTCTTTCGGGATACGCGCCGTTCGTTATAATCATATCACATCCCGATTCCGTGACTATCTTTGCCGCGCGGAGCTTTGTTTCCATACCGCCCGTGCCTAGCGCTGAGCCTGCACCGCCTGCGAGAGAGGTAATGCTGTCGTTTATCTCATAGACCTCAGGTATAAGCTCGGCGTCCGTATACTTGTGAGGGTCCTTGGTGTAAAGCCCCTCTATATCGGAAAGAAGAACGAGAAGGTCGGCACCCGTGCTCACCGCAACCTTTGCCGCAAGCGTATCATTGTCGCCGAACTCGATTTCCTCGGTGGCAACCGTGTCGTTTTCGTTGATAATAGGAAGCACGCCAAGCATAAGCAGCCTCGTCACCGTGTCCTCAAACTTCTTGTGCCTGTCCTCACAGGTAAGGTCGGGCGCGGTAAGAAGAATCTGCGCTACCGTGTGATTATATTCACCGAAAAGCTTGTCGTACGT
Source organism: uncultured Ruminococcus sp. (assembly GCA_964507065.1). Classification (GTDB taxonomy): domain Bacteria; phylum Bacillota; class Clostridia; order Oscillospirales; family CAG-272; genus UBA1740. Next base: position 9,797 of record CAZDON010000064.1, read on the forward strand.
ATACATAAGCTCGCATTGACCTACCGCAGCGCACGCCTGCTTGCCTGCAATATCCGACGGACGCTCCCTAAGGTGAAGCTTTCCGACACCCATTCCGATAGCGCCTGAGGACACGAGAATAACCTCGTTTCCCGCGTTCTTTATATCACTGACAGCCTTGCAAAGCATTTCAAAGGCACGAATGTTCGTGCAGCCGTTTTTGTAAGTCAGAGTCGATGTGCCTATCTTGATTACGATTCTCATTTGCCCGTCCTCAATATGGAAAATTTATACTTTAAACTAAAGTATATCACATTCGCCACCCTTTTTCAATAGAATTTGAAAGAAAAGCGAAAAAAGCGAGATTTGGACGAAGGAATACGGAGCGTCAATAATCTTGCAAAATAAAGCTTATCTATCATTAAGTTGCTTTAAAATTTTAATGGTGTCATACCTCTGTCCGCATACGGTACAAACCCAATCGCAATTGCTCTTTTTTGCTTTTTTATGAAAAAAGTCAAGTTTTCCACCGCACAATGGACAAGGTTCCGGCGTTTCATTCCAAAGACTTTTCAAAAAGCGCACAGCATCATCTCTTTTACTCATTTTAAATTTAATTAGAATGTCTTTTTCCATAATACCCCCAGAGAGCGTGGCTTTTTAATTTTTTTAAAACGCGCATAAATGCTACCCATCTTTTTTATCCTTAGCTGTGTTGAGAGAAGCAATCAAAATTCTTTTTATTTCCGTACATTTATCAAGCAAGGTTTTATCGTGATAATAGCCACTTTCTAAAATAAGCTCAATCCAATATTCTGTTTCGGAGCACTCTTTTAAAGCAATTTGAAGCTTGGCAATAAAGTCAGCCTTGCTGTGAGCATAAAAAGCTTCAGAACATACGCACCAATGCTCGTTCCTGAGCGCAAAAACTGATTGATTAAAGCACTTTCTCACTTTGCCATTCTCAGGTCTTTACAAACTTGTATCAAATCAAGTGCAAATGTTTTGGATTTTACTATTAAAGGACTGTCAGCTATAACCTTACCGCCTTTCAACTTACTACGATAATTATAACATAAAACTTATTGCTTTTCAACCTGATATAAATATGCTTTTTGCCACGGCAAAAAGCTACAT
>CAZDON010000065.1:0-10856 GCA_964507065.1 uncultured Ruminococcus sp.
CTCGGTCGCGCGACCATATCGGAATACCGCCGAGCTTCATCATAGAAAGCGCCGTGGTATAGCACATCTCGTACTGGAGCGAGAAGGCAACGAGGTCAAATTCACCGACGGGATCTCCGCTTTCAAGCGCGTAAAGCGGAATACCGTGCTTTTCCATTTGCGCCTTCATATCAACCCAAGGCGCATAAACACGCTCGCACCAGATGTCCTCGTCGCGGTTAAGCACGTCGTAGAGAATACGCACGCCGAGGTTAGACATTCCTATTTCATAAGTATCCGGAAAGCAGAAGGCAAAGCGGCAGGCTACCTTTTCCTTGTCCTTTATAACAGCGCCAAACTCGCCGCCAATATATCTGCCCGGCTTTTCAACCGATTTCAGCACGCTGTCAATACCTTTAAGCTTTATCATTTAAAGATTTCCTTTGGTTTATTTCTTTCGAGTGTTCTTATTCCTTTGTCTTTTAAAGCTTTTTCTGCTTATCACAGAAAGGGCAAGACACCAGAGCAGCTGCCACGCACCGACGAGCACCGTAGGAAGCCCCGAGGTAAGTCCCGATACGGCAATGACCGCCGCGAGTGTCGAGCCCACCGCCGCCGCAGAAAGCTCAGTCAGTGAAAGCTGACCCTCAAGGGTCGAATAACGCTTCGCAAGGAATACCGCCTCAAGCATATCAGAGCGTCCTCCGCGCGATACTGCAGGCGAGGACAAGCGACGGTAGACCACCTCGCGCTCCGGCGCGGGAACGGTACGCTTCATTACTCTTATAATATCCGCGCCACCCGTCAGGAAGCGAAGAAGCTCGTTATCAAGATTGGGGTCTCTTGAATAGATGAGAGGCACTACTCCGTGCGCCTTCATATAAGAGAGAGCGCGGGCAAAATCCTCCGAAAAATTATACTGCACGTTGATTTTAGCGAAAAGCTCACCGTCCTTTGCGGCGTACATAATACGCATACCGCCAAGGAACGCCTCACGCTCAGGCGCGACGATTACTCCGTGACGCTCAAGGTACTCACGCGTGCCCGCCATAACGGTAGAGCCGAGCACCTTGCCCATAGCACCGTCGCTCTCAACGACCGTTTCCGTCGAGGGGCTGACCCGCTTTCCAAGCGAGCGGAAGAAGAGCTCCTCAAGAGGTCCGCCAAGCGATGCGAAGAGCGAGGCGAGAAGCCTCATAGCCGAGCGGAAATCACCCTCGATTCCCGAAAGGCTTATGCTCTTGAAGCTTACGTCATCTCCCCCGAACACCTCGGTGTCGTTAAAGGCAAAGCAGTCAACAGAGGAAAGCTCACGCAAGGAGCCCTCACCGATTACGGCAAGGTCCGAAAGCGCCGCCTCTCTCTGAAGATGCAGATACGGCAGCTTGTGCGAAAGAGCGGAAAATGCAGGAAGTCCTATCATTACGACGAGTGAGAAGGTCGCAAGCAGCGACACGAGCCCGTCGTCTATGAAATACATAACGAGTCCCGACACGGTGGCTATACCGAGAGTCAGAAGAAGCACCGTGAGATTTCCCGAATACCCCTCCGTATTATTCTCGCTACGCTTATCAAGGTCGGACGCAAAGGCACACCTGAACGGACGGCCAAATCTTGACTTGAATTCGTCAACTCTGCCGTCAAGAGCCAGGTTCTCTCGCTCAAACGACCTTGTAAGTCTTATATCTATCACGCTCTTATTTCCGCGAGAGGAAACTATTTTGAACGACTCAAAATTCGCGTTATGTAAACAATAGGTGGCATAAATTGCGCTCACCGCGAAAATGCCATAGGCAAACGCAAGAGTCGGATAGTCTACGGGAAGCTTTTTTGCAATCACCGTGTTATATGCGATAAGCGTTATTGCCAGAATGGGGAGCATAAGCTCGGGTATAACCCGTCCGTACGCAACCTCTCTAAGCGACCTTATTGCCTCGGGAAGAGCGACGAGGAAAAGTGCTACGACGAGGATGGCGTCAATGAGTGGGAATGCCGCGGGATAGCCCTCAAGCATAATCGGAGAAAGAGGATTCACACCAAAGAGCAACGCACCCTCAAACGCAAGCGCAAGAAGCGTAAGAAGCGCACCTATTACGAGCCTTATCTTAACGGCAAGGGACGCATCGAGGAATCTGTCCTTAAACTGCTCCCTTTGCGAATGGTCGTGGTAATCCTGTCTTTTACTTACGTCAATTTTAGAGAGGTCGGTATCCCAGCCAAGCGGTCTTTGCTCAGGCGCAAGCTCGTCCTCATCGCGTGCGGTGTACGCCTCGTTAAGCTCTACGGGCTGAGGTGCAGGCTCACGCTCCCGCCTTACCTCATCGGCGCTCCTACGCGAGGGCACGCTCGCCTCGGTGGAAATACTCTTCGCCGTAGGGGGCGCTTGCTCGGCTACGGGCTCCCCCAGCGCAAGCTCCTCATCGGTGAAAACGTGACCTGTGAGCTCGGTGACCTCACGGCGTGCCGCCTCTTCCTCACTGAGCACTACGGCAGGCGGTCTTTCCTCCCTACCGAATTTATAGAGATTGAGCTTGTCGTCGCCCATTCTTACTCCGTCCTGACCGTCCACGTTTACTATAACGGCAGAGGTGCTGACCTCGGATTCCCTGATAGCAGGGTCATCACTATCCCCGCCGGTCACTCGGTCGATTCTCACATCGGGTGCCGCCTCGGTGGGCTTTTGCAGGGGAGCAGAATTCGTATCAGAGCGCATTTTTATAGGACGCTCGGTAATTTCTGTAAATCTCGGCACGTAGGTGCGCCATACCGTCGGAATCATTCCGTCGTTTACCGTCTGTGAATATTCGTCACTCACGACGAACATATCGGGAATATCAAATTCCTCAGCATCGGGCGTGCGAGTCACGGTATGCTCCGCGTCCTCCGCCGCGGCATCATCGGTGCCTGACTCAGCCCCATTCGCCACCGCATCCGCATCAGCCTCGGCAGGGGTATCCTGCTCCTCACCGTCAAGAAATACGAGCGAGGTCTTGGGAAGTCCCTCCGTAAAGCTATATTCAACGCCGCCGGCATCAGTGGTACGCTTGCTGTCGTGAGGCTCGTTACGCCTTGCACGCTCTGCCATTTCTTCTATTTTACCTATATCGTATCCGTTTTGCGACATTTAAGCATTCCTTTCTTAAAGTAGTTTGCTAAAGACGAGTCGTAAGCGTCGGCTACGCCCTGCGCTGTCTTGATATCTCGGCAAGAAGCACCGCCGCCGCACAGGAAACGTTCATCGAATTAACCTTGCCGAAAAGAGGAATAGACACGCAGAAGTCACATCTTTCCTTAGTAAGACGCGAGATTCCGTCACCCTCACTTCCAAGCACGAGTGCGCACGCGCCCTTCATATCCGTCTTATAAATGCTCTCGCCGTCCATATCCGCGGCGTATATCCAGAGCCCCTTTTCCTTGAGCTCCTCAAGGGTGGTGGAAATATTAGTCGCCTTAGCGATTTTCACGTGGCTCACCGCACCTGCGGATGCGCGTGCAACCGTGGGAGTTACTCCCACTGCGCGCCGCTTTGGTATAACGATACCGTGTGCGCCAAGGCACTCGGCGTTTCTTATTATAGCTCCGAGGTTATGCGGGTCCTCTACTCCGTCGAGCACGATAACGAGAGGTGCTTCACCTTTTTCTTCCGCAGCACTCAGAATATCGTCAACCGAGCAATAGCTCGCAGCGCTCGATATCGCGATGATTCCCTGATGTCGAAGCCCCGCGGACATTTTATCGAGCTTTGACTTCTCGACCTCAACTACGGGTATCTTACGCTCCAGCGCACTTGCGACGAGCATACTGATAGAGCCGTCGCGCTCACCGCCCGATACGTATATTTTTTCAATATCCGCACCCGTGTTAAGAAGCTCTCTTACCGCGTTTCTGCCAAGGGTAAGCCCCTCGTCAGAGGCAGCCTCTCTTTCCTCCTTGGGTGTATACGCACGCTGTGGTTTCGTGCCCTTATCGTTTCGTCTTTTTTCGTTTTGCTTCATTTTTATATCCTCTAATAAAGGTTACGTTACCTACATATTATACCATACTTTACGCGATTTGTACAGTAGTAAAAATATTTTTAATATATAAAAAGCAAAAGAGCGTGAGTCGCCTGACTCACACTCTTTTGCTTGCCTTCAAAAAATCAGTTTGATTCTCTCTTAGCCGCGAAGCATGCACTGCAATATACAGGCTTGCCCTCGGTGGGCTTGAAGGGCACCTGGCAATCGGTACCGCACTCAACGCATACAGCGGGGAACATTTCTCTTGCACCCTTCTGTGCGTTCTTTCTTGCGGTACGGCAGTCCTTGCATCTGGTAGGCTCATTTTCAAAGCCCTTTGATGCGTAGAACTCCTGCTCACCTGCAGTGAACACGAAATCATTGCCGCAGTCCTTGCACTTCAATGTCTTGTCCTCGAACATTTCCTTTACCTTTCTTAAAAATGGGTTTTTATTTGCCCTAAGACGGATTCCAACCGACGCCTTTGAAAACAACGCTCTCCCTTAAGCTACTCGGGCATATAATCAAATTAAATTAGTCCGGCAAGCGCGTCGCATATCTCGCGGTTTGCCTTAAGCGTGCGCGACACTCTCGCCTTTGCATTGTCTACCGACTTTGCACTCCTTGAAAGCCTGCTTGCGATTTCACGGGTCTTAAGTCCCTCAAGCTGAAGCCTGAACACCTCAAGCTCAAGGTCCGAAAGAACGCTTTTCGCAATAGTCATGATGCGCGAGCAAAGCTCCTTACCGGCAAGCCTTGCGTCAATATCGCTGACTACGTAAATACTGTCGTCCGAAAGAGCCTCGCACATCTCGCTCTTGCGTGAGCGCTGACGAATAAGAGTCTTAAGACGGTTCGCAATACACACGCTTGCATAAAGACCGAAGGTAACCGTATTTTCCATTGAGCACTCGTAGCTGACCGCGGCAGAGTGAAGCGCTATGCGCGCCTCCTGAGTCGCCTCGACAATATCCTGCTCTCCATCAAAAAACGACCGTACCTTCCTTACGATAAGAGGGGTATAACGCGAAACGAGCTCTGAGAACGCATCGTCCTGTCTATCTCCCTGCCTTATCATATTAAGAAGCTCACTTACAGATTTATCGACCACAAAAATTAAGCTTTCTTTCATTAAAATAGGTATAAATTCATTATATATAGTATTTTTACAATTGTCAAGACTAAAATTCAAAAAAAATTCAATTTTAGCAAAAATTTGTACAATATCGAGCAAATATGTTAGTGCTTTTTCATAAAAAACAAACTAACTCCGAAGGTTTTTCACAAATTTCAGTGAAGATATTCTATCCTGCCCGTGAGGGAAAACAAAAAGCCGCGGTAAACGCCGCTCGGATTTCTTCTGAAGCTCTCGCACATACGCTCTGCCTCGACACGACTGGGAACCGAAAGGGTGACGCGGATAAACTCACCGCGCTCGTCCGCCGCGCTGAGCTCCACCGAGAACTGTCCGTCGGCACGCTCGGATATTTCGGCAGAAAGCTCGGTAGAGTCGTTCGTAATAGCAACGTATCTCGATACGCTGTCAATTACGTCGTCCCTGAGCATTTCGGGAAGCGTGGTATAAAGCTCACGCGACACGGCGCGTCCCGTATCGCTTATCATATAGTACTCTTCCTTGTCGATTTTGTCGTAAAGAAGATGCCCGTTGTCAACGAGGTCAGCCAGCGCCTCTGAATAAGCGAGGGTAACGTCGACGATATTCTCACCTATAATACGGTTAAGGTCAACCGAGCCGATAGGACCGCGCACGCTATCAAACAAAAACAGTAGAAAGACCTTTATTTCGGTAAGGTCCTTTGGATAATAGTTTGCCATAGATTCCTCACAAATAGCGCGGGACGCTGCAGAGTAGGTGCTCTACAGTGCCCCGTGATTGATTAATCGTTAAGATATTTTTCGTAATTTTTTTGCTTTGCGTCGGTAAAGACAGCATTGCCGAAGCCGTCAAAGCTCATACCCGAAAGGTCACGGGATACGAATGCGAAGCTCTGGTTGAAAATAACGGGAGCAACTACCGCCTCGTCAAGCATAAGCTTTTCTGCTTCGCGGAGCTTATCGTTTCTGACAGATTCGTCAGTAGCAGCGTACGCTTCTGCAATAAGCTTGTCATACGCCTCGGATTTCCAGCCGCCAAGACTGCCGAAGAAGCCCTTTTCACCAAATTCCGTGCCGTTTCCGTTAAAGTTCGACGAGAATGCGGTAAGCGGAACGAATGCGTCGTAGGAGTAGAGCATCCAGTCAATTCCGACTACGTCGAAGTCACGGTTGCCTGCCGCCGCAGCCTTTGCGCAAAGCTGAATAGCGGAATCCTTGATAGTCGTCTTTTCGCCGTTCTTGAAGTCTACGATGTTAGTGGTAACCTCGTTTACTACCTCAACCGTCACGGTAAAGCCGAGCCCTTCCCATGCACTCTTTGCAAGATTTGCGATAGCAACCGACTGCTCGCTTCCGTCAACGGTAAGAGTGAAGCTCTTGTCAATGCCCGCAAAATTAACCGTAGCGAGAAGCGCCTGTGCCTCAGACTTCTTCGCCTCGGTGGATATAAGCGCGTTGTTCTTTCTTATATCCTTATACGCATCGGTGAGGAAGCCCGTAGCCGCCTTACCAAAGGTAATTGCCTCAACTATTTTCTCACGGTCAAGCGCCATAGAGAGCGCCTGTCTTACTTCCTTTATAGCAAAGAGAGGATTTTCGACGTTGAATACGTAGGTATAGGTGGAAAGCGCGTCGGCAACCTCTGCGTCATTCTTATTGTCCTTTCTGTCAGAGAGGCTTGCGTCGCTCATATAGAACACGACCTTTTCCTCAAGGTCCTTGATGCTGAGCGCTGCGGTATTGCCTGCAATATTGAAGGTAGAAATAAGCTCCGCGGGATTTACCTGCTTGGTGTAATTCTTAACCGTCGTGGGCTGATGATAGCCTACGTTTCTCGCAACGGTAAAGCTTCCCTGAGCGTAGTCAACGGTAGCAATCTTGAAGGGGCCGTTCGTCGCGGCGTAGTTGATTACCTTAGTCCAGTAGCCGCTTGCGGTATCGTAAATATCCTGACGGATAGGCGAGGTCGCAACCGACGCAAGATTCTTAAGAAGTCTGTCAACGTCAGCACCCTCACGGTAGGTGATGGTGATTTCATCGGTATCGGACGCAACCGCGCCAAGCTCGTAAACCGACTTCTCACCGCGCTTTATCTCAGCGGCATTCTCAATATCGTAAAGAAGCGCTGCCGATGCGTTTGCCTTCGTAGGGTCAAGAATAACGTTACGCCATGCGTACACGAAATCCTCTGCCGCAACGGGCTGCTCGTCCGACCAGTAGGACTCACGGAGAGTGATGACAATGGTGCGAAGCTCCTTATCGACCTTATAGCTCTTAGCCATACCGTTTTTCTCAAGATCGCCGTCCTCGGAGAGTCTGAAAAGCGGCTCGAAAAGAAGGCTCATAATCGCCTCCTGATTCGCGTCCACGTAGTAATCGGTGGGGTCGAAATCATAAATTTCCTCGCCAAGGTACACGCTTATCTCAGCGCCCGCATCCTTGGGCGCTCCGCAGGACGAAAGTGCCGTCATACAGCCAAGCATCGCGGCAAGGGTAAGTATAATGGAAATAATCTTTTTCATACTGTCCTCCCGAACATATATATTCTTACTTAAACATTTTAGCACAAAAACGAAATATTTTCAATCATTAATTTTTTATCCTCCGTTTTTTCGTGCACTTGCACAAAGGGGATAGTATTCATTTGTCACACTTTAACAATTTTTAGTATAATTACACGCTCGCACGCACAAAATCTTAAGAAATAGGGCAAACGTAGAAAAGGGATAGCTTTTATGAAAAAAGATGGCGAAAATAAATTCGCATCAGACCTTGCGTGCGAAAGGGCGCGCGCCGAGGCGGACTGTGATGGAATCGAATTTCAAAGACAAAGGCTGGGCGGACTCGTCACCGAGCGCGTGCTGATTACGAGCGAGGCGGGCGAAAGGCGGCTGAAAAGACCCAAGGGAAGCTACTTTACCCTGCACACAGGGTCGCTGGAGATGCTCACGGAGAGCGAAGCCGAGGACGCAAGAGAAGCGATAGCAAGAGAGCTTTGCGAGCTTCTCTACCGTATGAGGATAACGCCCGCGAGGCTTCTCGTCGTGGGGCTTGGGGCCAGAGAGCTTACACCCGATTCGGTAGGTCCGAGGACGGCGTCGCTCGTTTCGGCTACTATGCACCGAGAGGACGTGGGCGAGGCGCCCAAGGTAGCGGTCATATCCCCCGACGTAACGGCAAGGACGGGTATGCTGGCATTTGACACGGTGGTGGGGATATGTGAAAGAATACACCCCGACGCGATAATCGCGGTCGACTCGCTGGCGTGCAGCTCACACACGAGGCTCGGCTCCTGTATTCAGATATCCGACACGGGGATTTTTCCGGGCAGCGGCGTCGGTGAGGGCACGTATCCGTTGAACGCCGCAACCGTCGGCATTCCCGTAATCGCGATAGGTACGCCGACGATTCTTCGCGCCACGGTCGTTGAGTCGGGCGGCGAGGGGGTTGAAAGTATGCTCGTATGCCCAAGACAAATCGACGCGATAACCGATACGGCGGCAAGAATAATTGCGGGGGGCATTAATCAGGCGTTCAGTGAGTAAGAGATGCGGTATAAGTTATGAGATGCTACGCATCGTTATGAGCGACTTCGCCGCGTTAAAAAGAAGCAAGCACACTAGGATAAAAATCCTGTGTACTTGCTTCTTTTTGGTGGGACTTGCCAGCCGATATTTAATGAGGTTAATCCACCACGACGTCGCAAAGGTCGCGCTTTGGCACGAGGTTACAGTCACCGTCACGGTAATACCTGACGTCGCCGTCCTTCATATCAACTACTCTTGCAGACTCCGCCGCCACACCGAGCGCGATAACGAGGTGCGGCGTAAGTCCGTCCGACTCAACGAGCGACGAAATGCCCTCACGCCTGAAGCTTCTTATCATACACGAGCCGTAGCCCGCCTCACACGCCGCAAGCACGATGCTCTCGGCGGCAATGCCGATATCAATGGCGAGATTGGTGTCAGGCTCGCTTTCCTCGGCAAGAATAACTATATACGCCGAAGGACGCATATTTGCCGTCGGACGCTCTGCCTCAGGAAGATATCCGCCTAGCGATATCATAGAGAAAACCCGTGCCGCCTCATCGCCTGATATAAGCTTGAAGCGGAGCCTTTGCCTGTTTGCGGCGCTTGGGCTGATTCTCGCAATATCAACGAAGGAAAGAAGCTCCTCGCGGGAAGGTCCGAGGTCAGGCTTGTAGCGTCTTACCGTCCTGCACATCGTCGCAAGGGAGCGAAGTCCTTTGAGCTCTTTTGTTTCCATATTTTCACCTCTATATCAATAATTGTTTGCATTTCACGGTCTTTTTTCAAAAAATATCAAAATACGAAATCGAATTCAAGACCAAAAATGCTTACCGCGTCACCTTCTTGTATTCCAGCCTCCTTGAGCTTTGCAATCACACCGTTTTTGATAAGTGAGCGCTGGAAATACGCAAGCGATTCTCTATCCGAAAAATTAATCTGCCCCATAAAGTTGTAAAGCCAATCACCCTCGACGAAATAGACTCCGTCGCGTTTTGTAATCGTGACCTCAGTCGAGCCTGTAAGGAAAAGATTTTCCTCATCCGATACCTCAGGCTCCCAGACGGTAATAGGCGGCAGCGCGCGAAGTGCCCTCTCGGTAACTCTCACAAGCTCGGAAAGTCCCTCGCCCGTTACGGCGCTGACGAAAACCAGCTCCCTGCCAAGTCCCTTTACGAAGTCACAAAATTCCCTCACCTCGTCACCGTTCAAATCAACGGCGTCGCACTTGTTCGCAACGATTATCTGCGGACGCGACTTAAGCTCGCCCGAATAGCCGCAAAGCTCGTTGTCAATTGCGGTGATATCCTCTATGGGCGACCTGCCGTCCTGCGCGGAAATATCCACGACGTGAAGAAGAAGTCTGCATCTGTCCACGTGACGCAAAAAGGCGTGACCGAGTCCGAGCCCCTCCGACGCACCCTCGATAAGCCCCGGGATATCTGCGGCAAGGAAGCCTCTCCCCTCTGCCACCGACACCATACCGAGATTTGGCGAGAGCGTGGTGAAGTGATAATTTGCAATTTTCGGCTTTGCCGCGGAGATGCGCGCGAGAATAGACGACTTTCCTACGTTGGGGAAGCCGACGAGTCCTACCTCGGCAAGCATCTTAAGCTCAAGAAGAACCTCTCTCTCTTCACCGCGCGTTCCGTTCTTTGCAAAGCGCGGTATCTGCCTCGTGGGTGTGGCGAAATGACGGTTTCCGAAGCCGCCGCGTCCGCCCTTACATACGACGAACTCGTCCGATGACGCCATATCAAAGATAATTCTTCCGTCGGACGCGTCCCTGATGAGAGTGCCGCGCGGTACTAAAATCACCGTGTCCTTGCCACTTTTCCCGTGCTTCTTTCCGCCCATACCGTTCTCACCGTTTTCAGCGACGAACTTTCTCTTGTAGCGAAACGCAAGAAGCGTGTTTGCTCCCTCGTCCACCTTAAATATAACGTTTCCGCCGCGCCCTCCGTCACCGCCGTCAGGTCCGCCCTCGGATACGTATTTTTCTCTGTGAAAGGCGATAGCTCCGTTTCCGCCGTCGCCAGCCTTAATATAAATTTTAATGTTGTCAATAAACATATACATCTCCCCTTTCCCGAAGAGTCGTCAAGATACGGTCAATCCTCTTTATCTCCCTTTTGTCTGATGACGAGCCTTATCGGCGTTCCCGCAAAGCCGAAGGTGTCACGCAGACAGTTCTCGATATAACGTCTGTAGGAGAAGTGGAAAAGCTCCTCGGAAT
>CAZDON010000066.1:0-10764 GCA_964507065.1 uncultured Ruminococcus sp.
TAAAACGGCGGTAGAGGAAAAATACAGGTTCTTTTCGTTCGGCGACGCAATGCTGCTTGTATAAATCGTCGAGTACTGCGTTGTCGGTCGACGCGGTCGGCTCGGAGTAGGTAACTACACCGTCGCCTCTCTTGTTCCCTTACGCCTTGTCTTGCTTGCTTCTTGAATGAACGGGGGAATCAGTGCGTGGGTCGAGGCGGTGGCGTGCGTGACGCCGCGGAAATGAATGATTGCAGGGCGGGGGCTTGCTCCCGCCGCTTTGGATAACTACAGTGTGATGCAATGAATTGCACCCGTGGTTGCGTGAATTTGGCAAAATATGAGGAGTCAATATGATATTCGTTTGTCCTATATGCAGAGAAAAGCTCAATAACGACACAACCCGTGTTTTTTGTAGGGGAGGTCACAGCTTTGACAAAAGCCGTGGGGGCTACTACAATCTTTTGGTTGGCAGAGGCGGCTCGCACGGTGACAATGCCGATATGGTGCGTGCGCGCAGGAATTTTCTCGCCGGCGGCTATTACGGGCCGCTTCGTGAGGCGATGACCGATGAGGTTGTATCGGGTGTAGCTGCTTTGCGCGGGGCTTTCGGTGAGCGTAACGCTCTGCCTACCGTCGTTGACGCGGGCTGTGGCGAGGGCTACTATACCGAGGGCGTGTATAACGGACTTCTTTCGCTTGGCGGCTTGCCGTCCGTATTCGGCTTTGACATATCAAAGGATGCCGCGCGGCTGACGGCAAAGCGTGTATCCGCTGCCGAGGTTGCGGTTGCCAGCGCCTATTCTATGCCTCTTGCCGACGGCTCGGCAGGCGTGCTTTACAACGTATTTTCGCCCCTTGCAGCCTCGGAGGTTTCCCGCGTGCTTATGCCGGGCGGGTCGTTCGTTATGGCAATTGCAGGTGAGGAGCATCTCTTTTCACTAAAGGAAAAAATCTACGACACACCCTACAAGAATACCGTGGGGGACAAGCATATTGAGGGCTTTACTCTGCACCGTGAGCGTGAGCTTAAATACGAATTTACCCTCACCGGAAATGAGGCTATCGGCAATCTTTTCCAAATGACGCCATACGCCTATCGCACGTCAGCCCTTGGCAGAGAGCGAGTTATGTCACTCTCCGAGCTGCGCGTAGGTGCGCATTTTCTTATTCTTCACTACAGGAAGAACTGAGTGATAGGACAAAAATAACCAACTTTTCGGAAGAAATTCAGGATTTTTTGTCTTATAATGTTATTGACATATGTATATACAGTTTGATATAATAGAGAGGCACTTATGGATATAAAGCATGGAAAATATCTCGGAGTCGATTACGGTGACGTCCGCACGGGTCTTGCCGAGTGTGATATATCGGGGCTGCTTGCCTCAGGTATTACGACGGTTAAGGAGGGCGGAATGCGCAACACCGCCATACGCGTCGTGCGCGAAGCAGAGGCACGCGGCTGTGTTAAAATCGTCGTAGGACTTCCGCGCAATATGGACGGCACAGAGGGTGAGCGCGCTAAGGTAATACGCGCCTTTGCCGACTTGGTTATGGAGCTTACCGACGTTCCCGTTGATTTCTTTGACGAGCGAATGAGCACTATGGCGGCGTACAGATTTCTCGACCAGTCGGGCACCTACGGAAAGCGCCGCCGTGAAAGCATAGATACTCTGAGCGCCGAGATTATTCTCCAGGGCTATATTGATAAGGAGCGTGCCGGAAGGCAATAAATTATCAGCTTAGAATGTGAGGAAGAGGAAAATGAGCGAAGGTCAGTACGAAAGGACGCTCGTCGGCGAGGATACACCGAGCGAAACACCGAAAACCACCTATGGTGACGAGCTTACTGCAAGGTCAGAGGATAAGGAGCGTGATGGACGCGAGGGCGGCTTTTTCAGGCGGTTTCTTGAGTTTCTCAGAGGACGCGGAGTGTCGCTTGACCCCAAAACCTATTTCGTCGATGCAATGAGCGCTATGGCGCTCGGACTTTTCGCATCACTTCTTATTGGAACTATTTTCGGTACTGTTGCCTCGTATATTCCGGAGGGCAACGTAATCCACGACTTTTTCGCTAAGCTTGCCGAGATAGGCGATACGAAAAACGCGGGTGACGCGATAGGCGCGATACTAGGAATTGCGATTGCCGCGTCGCTTCGTGCACCGATGCTGGTTATGCTGTCGGCGGGCGCTGTCGGAATGTTCGGACACCAGATGGGCTGCGAGGTCGTTTTTGAGGGTGTAACGAAGTCAGTTACCGCAGGACCTCTGGGAGCTTTCGTTTGCGTGCTTGTTGCAGTTGAGGTAGGAAAGCTCGTGTCAAAGTCAACAAAGGTTGACATATTAGTCACTCCTGCTACTACTCTTGGCGTAGGTGCGCTTTTGTCGATGCTTCTTTGTCCTGCAATTGCCTACGCGTGCTACTGGCTTGGCTATTTCATAAATTTTGCAACCGAAATGATGCCGCTGCTTATGGGCATCGTAATATCGGTGGTAGTAGGAATTATCCTGACGCTGCCGATAAGCTCCGCTGCCATATGCGCTATGATAGGCATATCGGGTATAGCGGGCGGTGCCGCCGCCGCGGGCTGCTGCGCGCAGATGGTCGGCTTTGCGGTTATTTCCTTCCGCGAGAACAGATGGGGCGGTGTCGTCGCGCAGGGGCTCGGCACCTCAATGCTTCAGATGGGTAATATCGTCAAAAATCCTCTCATCTGGATTCCCGCAACCCTTGCCTCTGCAATAACGGGTCCTATATCCACCTGCATTTTCAGGCTGGAGTGTGTTGGAGTCAGCGCGGGAATGGGCACCTGCGGACTCGTCGGCCCTATCGGAATTATAAGTGCCATGAGGTCTGCCGAGGGGGCGACGCCTCTTATGACGGCGCTCGGAATCCTGCTCGTATGCTTTATTCTTCCCGCGGTACTCTCGCTCGCATTCAGTGAGATAATGAGAAAGCTCGGCTGGATAAAGGAAAACGACCTTAAGCTTGACCTTTGATTTTGATACACGGCACCCCCGTGTCAGATTTTGCCGCAACCGCTTCGGCAGATAGGAGAACTTATGAACGAAAGAAATATGACGCTTCTTTGCGATTTTTACGAGCTTACTATGGCAAACGGCTATTTCGAGCTTGGCAAGGGCAAGGAAATCTGCTACTTTGACGTATTCTTCAGAAAGGTGCCCGACGGTGGCGGCTTTGCAATTGCCGCGGGTCTTGAGCAGGTAATTGAATATATAAAATCGCTTTCGTTCAGTGAGGGGGATATAGAGTTCCTTCGCTCAAAGGGAATCTTCTGTGAGAGCTTTCTTGACTATCTTCGCACGTTTCGCTTTACGGGCGATATATTCGCCGTGCCTGAGGGAACGCCCGTTTTCCCGGGTGAGCCTATTATGACCGTCCGTGCACCCGCAATCGAGGCGCAGTTTATTGAAACCTACGTGCTTCTTTGTCTCAATCATCAATCGCTCATAGCAACTAAGGCAAACCGCGTTGTAAGGGCTGCCGAGGGCAGGGCGGTTGCGGAGTTCGGCTCGCGCCGCGCACAAGGCCCCGACGGAGCTATCCTCGGCTCAAGAGCCGCCTACATAGGTGGCTGTGCGGCAACCGCCTGCACTATATCCGACCGTGATTTCGGCATACCCTCGACGGGCACTATGGCGCACTCGTGGGTACAAATGTTCGACACCGAGTACGAGGCTTTTATCAGCTATTTGCGCATCTACCCTGAGAACGCTACGCTTCTCGTCGATACCTACGACGTGCTCAGAAGCGGTGTGCCTAACGCAATTCGCGCATTCCGTGAGCTTGGAATCACGAAATGCGGCATACGCCTTGATTCGGGCGACATAGCCTACCTCTCAAAGCGCGCTCGCGCTATGCTTGACGAGGCGGGGCTTGCCGAATGTAAAATCGTAGTCTCAAACTCGCTCGACGAGAATATAATCCGTGATATTATAAGGCAAGGGGCAAGGGTGGACAGCTTCGGTGTCGGCGAGAGGCTTATCACCGCGAAGTCAAACCCCGTATTCGGCGGTGTGTATAAGCTCGTCGCAAAAGAAACGGAGGGCGGCGAGATTATCCCCAAAATCAAGATATCCGAAAACCCCGAAAAGATTACTAATCCGCACTTCAAGCGCGTGCTTCGTATCTTCGCGGGCGGTCGCGCAGTAGCCGACCTTATGACCGTCCACGACGAGCCGCTTCCGTCGGGCGAGCCTATTGAGCTCTTCGACCCTATCGAAACCTGGAAGACCAAGACCGTCACCGATTACGAGATAAGAGAGCTTCTCGTCCCCATATTCAAGGGAGGAGTTCAGGTATATAAGTGCCCATCAATTTCCGAGATTCAGGAATATTGCAGGGTAGAAATAGACACCCTCTGGGATGAGGTCAAGCGCTTTGAGAATCCTCACCGCTACTACGTTGACCTTTCAAAGAGGCTCTGGGATATCAAGCAGTCGCTTCTGCACAAGAAGGGAAAGTAAATTCAGCCCCACCTCGGCTCTGTACCGAGGTGGGGTTGTCCTTTTGTAAAGATAGTATGAACTTTCTTGACAATACTTTTAAAATTTTATATAATTTAAGTAGCAAAGCTTTCCCGAAATTCTATTTTTGCCCAAGGGGGACGGTATAGATGAAAAAAATTATGACGAAGGCGCTCTGCCTTTTGATGTGCTTGACCTTTATATCGCTCGGAATTATGCAGATAGGAGTCGACCTTGGCGTCGGCGTTGCCTCGGCAGGCGTATCGACCGAGCTGTGGATGCTCAAGGATATCGACCGTATGACGGTAAACGGCACGAGAAAGCAGATAAACGATACGACCTCGGCTAAGCCGTATCTTACTGAAATAGAGGGCAAGTCGGTTGCCTACGTGCCTATGTCGGCTATCAAGGCGTACGCGGGCGGTACCGTTGCCGTAAGCGGCACTAACGCTACCGTTACCCCGTCGGGACAGAGTGCGGCATCGCTTGCCGACGGTAAGACCGCCTATACGCAGGGAAGCAAGAACGGCAGCCTTTTATATCCCGCAGTGATTAAAAGCGGCGAGCTTTATCTTTCCGACGGTGACGTTCTTAAGATGTATACGAATCTCAAGAGCTTCGTCAACCACGACACGGGACTTATCGTATTTTCTACGGGCACGCTTTCCTACGATACTACCTATTCCTCACTTTCGACACAGATATCGGGACTTGATGCGCTTCTTTTCGATACCCCGACTGAGAGTGAGGTTATTGCGGATATGACCGCGAAGATGGGCTCGCTTGACGCGCACCCCAAGCTTCTCGTTAATCAGGACCGCTTCGACGAGCTTTCTGCTATATATAATAAGACCGAGGGACTTACCGAGGATGAGGCGCTCTTTAAATCATACATTCAAAGAGTAATATCCACGGCAAACTCGTACTTCTCGCTATCCTTCGCTACCGACGACGATAAGGCGACGGCAACCTGGAAGGCGGAGGACAGCCATATTTACTACCGTCAGCCCTATTATCTTTACGATGATGAGGGCAACCGCCTTTACGGAGAGTCGACCTATACGAACTCCAAGGGTGAAATTATTAATCTTTCCGAGTATTGGCAGAACGTAAACGGCTGGAACCAGAGCTCGCCTCACGGTGAGGGCTACGACGTCGGAGGACGCTCAAATCTTGATACCGTGTCAAGACATCTTAAATTCTTCGGCTTTGCCTGGCAGATTACGGGTGAGGGAAGATGGGCGGACGCTTTCTATATGGCGGCTATGGAAATAAGCAAGTGGGAGCACTGGGGCGAGGGACACTTCCTCGACTGCGCCGACGGCGCGTTTGAGTATGCGCTCGGCTTCGACTGGATATACAACGCCTTTAAGGATACTGCCGAGGGCAAGGCAAAGCTTCGCGAAATGGCGGAAACCCTCTTCGTCCTTGGCGTCGAGGTCGGCTATAACGGTATGCTCAACAAGACTACCTATACCTCTGCAATAACCGACGCGAATCTTACCAACGCGAATCTCAAGGCAAGAAATCAGAAGGCTACCCTTCACGAATCTCTCGGTATGGGCACCAACTGGAGATTCCTTTGGGGGAACAACTGGCAGCTCGTGTGCACCGCGGGAATGATTACCTCGGCGCTTGCCGTAATGGAATACAGTGATATGAAGAGCACCGCCTCAAAGGTGGTCAGTGAGATGACCAAAAATCTCAACGTCAAAAATTGCCTGCTCTACTACGCGCCTGACGGCTCTTATCTTGAGAGTGCGGGCTACTGGGCGTATAGCACAAAGACCTACACCTTTATGATTACCTCGCTCGGTAGCGCACTCGGAAAGACCTACGGCTTTCTCGACACGGTGGGACTTCGCGACAGCTACTATTTCGCGACCTATATTGCCGACTCGAATTTCTTCTCGTGGAACTATCACGACGGCTCACGCTCAAGGACGGACGCTGTGACCTACTATATGGCGTCAAGCCTTTTCGGTGACCCGAATATCGCGCTTGCGAGAGACATTATGCTTGAATCTGGACTAGTCAAGGCAGACCTTTACGACGTTCTGTTCTATGACCCCGCGCTTTCCGTCGGCGGTACGCGTGATAAGCTTGACTATCACGGACTCGGAATCGATACGGTTACGGTAAGGTCAAGCTGGGAGAGCGACTCTATCTTCGCGGGACTTCACGCGGGAGCAAATAAGGTCACTCACGGCGATATAGACTCGGGTAACTTCATTCTTTCCTCCGGGAACGTCGTATGGTTCGGTGACCGCGGCGGCGAGAACTACAACGTCGCTAACTTCCAGACCAACGACTATTTCAGCAACACCTACAGATACCTTTATTACAAAAAGACGATAGTCGCGCATAATTCGGTATTCCTTTTATCCGATACGCTTGATATGGGTCAGGCGTTCAATACAATGAATCAGAAGTACGCGAGAATGTCCACCTTTAAGTCTGACCAGTTCGGCACGGTTGCGATTGCGGATATGACTCCTCAGTTCAACCCCGCGTCAAGCTCGGTCAATACGACGGTTACCACCTCGGCAAAGCGAGGACTTCTCTTTACCAACTCCAGAAGCAGCGTTATTATTCAGGACGAGATGACCTTCAAGACTCCCCAGACGCTCGTGTGGAGTGCTGAAACGGATAAGCTTGCCGCGATGTCCGAGGACGGAAGAACGGCTTATCTGCGCGCCTCAGGCGGCAGCGGTATGCTCACCATGCGAGTATCTATCGTATCTGAGGACGAGAGCCTCAAATTCACGGTACTCAACGACCCTAACGAAACCTTCCTTACATATAATACCACCGTAAACGACGGAAAAATCGTAACTAAGACGGGCTCAGGCAATGAAAGAGCGTCCGACCCGATAACGAGGCTTACAGTAAAGGCTGAGAACGTAAGCGAGTTCAATTTTGCTATATGCTGTGAGCTCGTTGAGGATAACCGCGAGGTAGTCGGCTACGAGTGGTGTCCTATGGACGAGTGGGAAACCACCTCGGATTTGTGGGTAAGAGAGGCAGACAAGTGGATTGAGGACGAGAAAAAGCAGACCTTCAAGTACAAAAAAAGTGACCTTGCGGTAGCTATGCAGGAGTATGAAGCGGCAAAGAGCGATGCTGAGAGATTCGTAATTGTAAAGCGCATCAACGCTATAATTTCAAGCATTGACACCTCGGTCGTCGGAATCCCCGAGATGATTACGACCTGCCGCGGATATATAAGCAGGTATAAGATTTTAAGAGGCACCGCGAACTCGGATTTTGAGGATAGCTTCTTCTCAATTATGCGCGCGCTCTGCGGCTTTGACGCTTGAGGCCCATAAAGACAGTACGAAAAGTGAAAGAAAATGATTAATGAAGTAATTTTATGTAAGTACGGTGAAATCGTGCTTAAGGGGCAGAACAGACGCAATTTTGAGTCTATGCTCATAAAGGAGCTCAGGCGCCGCGCGTCCCCCCACGGAACCTTTAAGATTTACGCAAGACAGTCGACGATTTACGTCGATCCTCAGAACGACGCCTGCGATATGGACGCGATGTATACCACCGCGCGCCACGTATTCGGTATAGTTGCCGTAAACCGCGCGAGAGCCTGTGAAAAGAGCATTGACGCGATAATGGCGCTTTGTGAGGAGTATCTTCCTGAAAAGCTTTGGGGCAAGCGCACCTTCAAGGTTGACGCCAAGCGCTCTGACAAGAGCTTTCCTATGACCTCACCCGAAATCAGCGCGGCGGTCGGCGGAAAGATACTTTCATGCGTACGCGGAATCCGCGTTGACGTGAAAAATCCAGAGGTTACGGTTACGGTTGAAATCCGTGACGAGCTGGCGTTTGTCAGGGCGGGGCAGGAATCGGGTGCGGGCGGACTTCCGCTTCGCTCCGCGGGGCGCGGACTTCTTCTCTTGTCGGGCGGAATAGATTCACCCGTCGCTGGCTGTATGATGGCAAAGCGCGGTCTTGAAATCGAGGCGCTTCACTTCGAGTCCTTCCCCTATACGTCCGAGAGGGCGCGTGAGAAGGTAATGCAGCTCGCCGAGGAAATGTGCGAGTTCTGCTCAAGAATCCACGTGCACGTAATTTCACTCACCGAAATTCAGGAGCAGCTTCGCGATTTTTGTGAGGAGGACTATTTCACGCTTCTTCTCCGTATCTTTATGATGCGGCTTTCCGAGCGGGTTGCGAGAGAATATGGGTGCGGAGCGCTCATCACTGGCGAGAGTCTCGGTCAGGTTGCCTCACAGACGCTTGAAGCTATTGCGGTGACGGACAGCGTTGCGAATATTCCCGTGCTCCGGCCGTGTATAGGTCTTGATAAGAACGAGATAGTAAATCTCGCAAGATACTACGGCACCTTTGAAACCTCAATTCTTCCCTTCGAGGATTGCTGTACCGTATTCACCCCCCGTCATCCTAAAACGAAGCCGAGGGTAGAGGACTGTATGCGCGAGCTTGAAAAAATAGACTTCGACGGACTTATCCAGCGTGCATACGACACTATGACGACCGAAACGAAGCTCGTATTTCCCGATTACAGATAAGGTCGCAAAATATTTATTTTAATTCTTGACACGCAAAGCTTTATATGCTAAAATGTTTCTTACAGCGAAATGACGCTGTCTTGGGGAGGAGTACCCGTAAACAGACTATAGAGAGAGGACGGCTGGTGAAAGTCCTCGTCGTGCTTACGGTGAAGGTAGCCTCAAGTATCCGAAAAGAACGGCACACCGTGCCTATTAGACTTCGGCGTATCCTCTTCGCAAGGGGCAAAGTGAGTTGCCGTAAATTTTTACGGTAAAAAGTCGGGTGGTACCGCGAAAGATTGTATCTTCTCGCCCCGATGCCAGCAATTTGGCATCGGGGCGTTTATTATTGCCCGATGAGCTTTTATTACACGGTGAAAAAATTGAAATCATAATAAAGGACGAAAGAAAAATGAGAAAAGAGCTTGCAAAAAACTACAAGCCCTCTGACTTTGAGGACAGAATTTACGCCGAGTGGTGCGACAAGGGCTACTTCAAGCCCGACAGCGATTCAAAAAAGCCGCCCTTCTCGATAGTAATACCGCCTCCCAACGTCACAGGACAGCTTCATATGGGACACGCCCTTGACGAAACGCTTCAGGACGTGCTTATCCGCACGAAGCGTATGCAGGGCTATTCTACCCTTTGGGTGCCCGGCACCGACCACGCGGGAATCGCAACGCAGATAAAGGTTGAGGAAAGCCTTCGCGTAAACGAGGGTCTTACGAGATACGACCTCGGCCGTGAAAAATTCTTAGGTCGCGTATGGGATTGGAAGAATCAGTACGGCTCAAGAATTATAAGTCAGTTAAAGAAGCTTGGCGCGTCGTGCGACTGGAGCCGTGAGCGCTTTACTATGGACGAGGGCTGCTCCCGTGCTGTAAGAGAGGTTTTCGTAAATCTCTACGACAAGGGGCTTATATACCGCGGCTTCCGTATAATCAACTGGTGCCCCAATTGCCGCACCGCGCTTTCGGATGCCGAGGTTGAGTACACCGAGCAAGCCGGAAGCTTCTGGCATATCCGCTATCCCGTAAAGGATTCGGACGAGTTCGTAACGGTTGCCACCACAAGACCCGAAACTATGCTCGGAGATACTGCCGTTGCGGTACACCCCGAGGACGAAAGATACGCGCACCTCGTCGGCAAGACGCTCGTGCTTCCTCTCGTAGGCCGTGAGATACCCGTTATCGCGGACGAGTACGTTGAGCGCGATTTCGGTACGGGCTGTGTAAAGATTACCCCCGCGCACGACCCCAACGACTTTGAGGTAGGAAAAAGACACGGACTTGAGGTTATCAAGGTTATGAACGACGACGCCACCATATCTGACGAGTGGGGCGGCGCGTACGCAGGACTTGACAGATACGAGGCAAGACGCAGAATCGTCGACGACCTGAAATCAGGGGACTTCCTCGTCAAGATAGAGCCCTGCTCTCACAACGTCGGCACCTGCTATCGCTGTAAGACCACCGTTGAGCCGCTTACGAGCGACCAGTGGTTCGTAAAGATGGGACCCCTTGCAAAGCCCGCGCTTGAGGCGGTTACCTCCGGTAATATATGCTTCAAGCCTGAGCGCTTTACAAAGATTTACACCAACTGGATGGAAAATTGCCACGACTGGTGTATATCGCGTCAGCTCTGGTGGGGACACAGAATCCCCGCGTTCTACTGTGACGCCTGCGGCAAAATGACCGTTTCAAAGACCGACCTTACCGTATGCCCCGACTGCGGCGCGCTCGTGCGTCAGGAGGAGGACGTGCTTGAC
>CAZDON010000067.1:0-10344 GCA_964507065.1 uncultured Ruminococcus sp.
ATTGCCGACAACAGAAAGGCAAGACACGATTATTTTGTAATAGAAACCTACGAGGCAGGTGTGGAGCTTCTCGGCACGGAGGTTAAATCGCTTCGCGCGGGGGGCGTCAATATGAAGGACTCCTACTGCGAGATAGATGCAGGACAGATGTACGCACTCGGTGTACATATCAGCCCCTACGAGCAGGGCAACCGCATCAATCACGAGCCGCTTCGCCCCAAAAGACTTCTTCTTCACAAGCGTGAGATTATGAAGCTCACGGGACTCGTATCAAGAGAGGGCTATACCCTCGTGCCGCTGTCGCTCTATTTCAAGGGCTCGCGTGTAAAAATGGCAATAGGTCTTTGCAAGGGCAAGAAGCTTTACGACAAACGTGACGATATGGCAAAGCGAGATGCGGCAAGACTCATCGAGCGCGAGATGAAGAGCAGAGGTCACAAGGACGAGTGATTTGAATTTTCACAAAAGCTTCGCACTTTCAGAAATAGTAAAATTATATAAAAACCGCAATAATGCACATAATTCTTTGCATTATTGCGGTTTTTTATTCATCATCAAGCGAAAGTCGTACTTCCTCATCCGTAAGTACTCTGTATGCGCCTGCGGTAAGACTTTCGTCAAGAGAAAGAGCACCAATGCTCGTTCTGTGCAGTGAAATTACGGTAAGTCCCACAGCCCTCAGCATTCGTCTTACCTGATGCCATCTTCCCTCGCACACGGTGATTTCCCCGTACGAGATAATTTTATTTCTCATACGGGTTGCGAGTATTCTTTCTCTCGGTATATCCGGAAGAAGCTCAGGCGACTGTCCTGCGGTGGTAAGAGATAATCTTACGACGCTCTCTGCCGAGGAAAAGAAGCTTCGCCCGCCCTCACCCACGGTAACGCCGCACGTCAGGCGAGCTATAAGTCCGTCAGTAAGCTCGCCGAGTGCATAAAAGCGATAGGTCTTTTTTATTCTTGAATCAGGGCTGAGAATCCTGGCGTTATACGCCCCGTCGTCAGTAAAGAGAAGAAGCCCTGAGGTATCCATATCAAGCCTGCCCACGTGAAAGAGCCCTTCTCTGTCGGAGTCGTGTAATAGCTCTGCAACGCATTTTCGTCTTTCATCACGCATTGCCGAAATATAGCCGACAGGCTTGTTCATCATAAAGTATCTCATAAATCCTTTTTCTTAAGCAAAAGTCTCATTGAGTTAAGCACGCAAAGCACGCACACACCGACGTCGGCAAATACCGAAAGCCACATATTGGCAATTCCAAGAGCGGCAAATGTCAAAACCAAAAGCTTTACAAAAATCGCAAACGCGATATTTTCCTTAGCGATACGAAGCGTTTTTCTTGCAAGAGAAATTGCCTCAGGTATTCTCGTAAGGTTATCACTCATTATAATGAGGTCAGCGCTTTCCTTTGCGCTGTCCGTACCCCTCATACCGAGTGAAACACCGACGTCCGCGCGAGCGAGTGAGGGTGTGTCGTTTATTCCGTCACCGACGTACATCACCTTGCCGAGCGATTTCCCTACCTCACGGTCTATATAGGAATACTTTTCCTCAGGTAAAAGCTCAGGGATAAGCTCATCTATCGAAACGGCACTTGCGACGCGCTCTGCCGACTCTCTTTTATCACCTGTGAGCATTACAGTTTTGGTAACTCCAAGCGAGCGCATTTCGGCAATAGCAGCCCCAGCCTCTGCTCTTACCGTATCGTCAAGGGTGACGTAGCCTAGAATCTCACTGTCGCGCCCGACGAAAACGGTTGTTTTATCGGTGCTGATGCAAAGAAGCCGTCCCGTCCTTTCCGAAACGAAGGAATAGCTGCCAACGAAAAGGGGTGCTCCCCTATATACACATTCAACCCCTCCGCCTGGGGCGACGCGCGAGTCGGTAGGTGCATCGGATATCGGACACGCGCGAAGAATTGCCTCGGCAATTGGGTGCGTCGAGGAGTATTCGCACACGGCGGCAAGGGTAAGAAGCTCACCCTTGTCGATATCGGCAAGAGGAACTACCTCACATACCGAAAACTGCCCCGTCGTCAGAGTTCCCGTCTTGTCAAAGCATGCGGTCCTGACACGGCTGACGGGTGAGAAATAGGAGGAGCCCTTGAAAAGTATTCCCCTCGACGCACAAAGTCCTATTCCGGAAAAGAACGCAAGAGGAACTGAAATCACGAGCGCACAGGGGCAGGATATTACGAGAAAGCTAAGCGCGCGGTAAATTGACTCCTGCCAGGAAAGAAGCCTCATAAGCGGCGGCACTATTGCAAACAGCACCGCAAGAGCTACCACCGCAGGCGTATAGATTCTTGAAAATCTCGTTATGAAGCTTTCCTCTTTTGATTTTCTCTCGGTTGCCTCCTCTACAAGATACAAAACGCGCATAGCCGAGGATTCCTCAGCACGGTGCGTTGCTCTGACGGTGAGGCATCCGTCAAGCACGACGTAGCCGGACGCTATGCTATCACCGACCTCCACCGAAGCAGGACGGGCTTCACCCGTCATACTTGAAGTATCCACAAGAGAGATGCCATCAATAACTACTCCGTCAACGGGCACTCTTTGCCCACTTCTTACGATTATAATATCGCCGACCTCTACCTCGTCGGAATCAACGGTTATCTCATCACCGTCGCGAACAAGCGTTGCCTCATCGGGTGCTATATCCATAAGCGATTTTATACGCGAGCGTGATTTACGCACGGCGCGTCCCTCAAAAAGCTCGCCCAAAAGGAAGAAAAGCACTACGGCACAGCCCTCAGCATACTCACCTATTATCATAGCACCGAGTGAGGCTATGCTCATAAGGAATTTCTCGTCAAAGAAATCACGCCTGAGTATACCACGAAGCGCTGAATAGAGAACGCCTCTTGATACGAATATATAAGTCAGCATGAACAACACGAGAGCAGTTGGTGCTCCAAAAAGCAAATCAACTAAAAGTGACAGGGAGAAAAGTGCTGCACCTACCGCGAGCGTGCCTACTTCGCCTGTGATAAAAGACAAAATGCGCCTCATAAATTATCCTTCGATTTTTACACCCTTATCAAAGCCCTTGGCACACGCCCTCACGGTGTCAAGAAGGACAGCCTCATGCAAGGTAGATCAACGGTCAGCTTTTCGGTAAGGAAGTTAATCCTGCACGAGTCAATTCCCTCTTCCTTTTCAATTAAAGAAGCAAGCTTTGCCGCGCAGTTAGGACAGTCAAGTCCTGTGATTTCGTATTTGAATTTCATAATGTAAATCCTTTCAGATTAATAGAATTTTGTCGAAAATTACGGGTTCATCATTGAAAATTACCATTTTGAATAAGGATTTTCTATTCCTTTATATGCTCAAGCCCCTTTTCTATGATATCGCGCACGTGGTCGTCGTGCAGAGAATATATCACGTGCTTCCCCTCTCTTTTGTGAGAGATGAGCCGCGCCTGACGCAAGGCACGAAGATGATGACTTACCAGAGGCTCGGACATACCCAGAAGCTCTGCTATGTCACGCACGCAAAGCGGCACCGGGTCAATTGCGAACAGAATTTTAAGACGCGTTGAGTCGCCGAAAATCTTAAAAAAATCCGATAGCTCGTAAAGCGTGATTTCATCGGGAATGTCACAGCGCGCGGTTTTCATTCAACGCATTTTTCCTTTCGTACTTTATTTCAATTAAAGGTTTGTTTAATCGTTTAATCCATTATAGCACGGACTTTCATAAATGTCAATAGAACTACAAAAAAACGGGCTATTTCAAAACAAATTTGAGATAGCCCGTTTTAAAGATAATCAGGTATAGATAAAATCGGTTATTCCCCAAGAGTATCACGGACGAAACCGAGCACCGTTTCTCTTGGAATAGTAAAGCCGAAGGCAAATTTTCCGTCCTTTCCCTGTGACGTAGCAAAGGTAATTCCGACGATATTGAGCTCAGTATCAAGAAGCGCACCTCCGGACGAGCCGTGGTTTACGTACGCGCTGTGCCAGATGACGGGAAAGGTTACGTTCGTTGCGTTGCCGCCGCCCGCCTCAATTTCAATTTCACGGATTTGCTCTACCGTACCGTAGGTCGTGACGTTAGGCTTACCCTGAGGCGAGCCTATTGCGACGACCGTATCACCGACCGCAGCGTCGGTTTTTGCAAAATCCAGCGTACGAAGCTCGGCATCCAGCGACGAGAAGCGTATGCATGCAAGGTCGAGCATCGGAGCGTCGCTGATGAGCTGTGCCTCGTGCTCCTTGCCGTAGGCGTCAATTACGGTGTACTCCCTTTCCTCACAGCCCTCTTCAAGCTCCACCACGTGGCTATTGGTGAGAAGATAATAGTAGCCGCCCGACTCGCGGAAGATTACTCCGCTGCCGACCGAGCTCGCACTCGGTGCAAGCATAGGACCTACTCTGTCAAGGTGTATAACCTGTACCGTCACACACGCGTCGAGAGCATAGGCGCTGACGGCGGCTGATATAGTTTCATAGTCGGGTGTCCACCCTGCATAAAGCGTTATCGGTGAAGTGACAGCTCCACTGAAGGAGTAAGGCACCGTCCTCGCCTCGTCCGTATACCAGCCCGAGAACACGTAGTTTTCCCGTACAGGGGTATTTGGCGGTGTCGGTGAGGTAAACGGTATTACGCCGACCGTGACGTTCTCGCGTCCGTCGCCATACACGTAAGTGACTGTAAATTCACCGCCGACGCACGAGGCGAGCGATAGAGTCAGAATTGTTAAAAGCAAGAATAGACTTAATGTTTTTTTCATTTTTTTCTCCGTTTCACTTATCAGAGCGCTCTTTCAAGTAAATACGCTGCACAGGACCCGTATCCTTTATAAGAGTAGCCCTATCCCTGTATTTGAACAAAAACAAAAGAAGCAGATACCCGTCACCGACGCACCCACCGAGATGGTATGCAAATATAATTGCCAGCGACAAATAAAGCACCTCACTGACGAAAAAGAGAGCTATTGCCAAGGGCACGAGAACGACGGTGAAAAGCACGAGCGGTGCCGCAAGCGCTATGATTGATGCGCGCCTGTAAACAAACACGTCGGGAACACCGCAAAACGCACACGACCATTTAAAGCCAAAGGTCAGGCGTCTTTTCGTCAGGAGCTTGTAGGCAAGGCCGTGAGTCAGCTCGTGAAGAACGATATAGGCAATAAGCCCCAGTCCGAACACGAGCATTGCTATTGCAGTTTCTATTGTGACGGCGATATTCAGCGAAAAGCCGAGCGGTATCAGAGCAAGCACTACAAACAGTGCCGTGACGGCAAGACACGCGCCGCTCAGAATAAGCCCCGTTTTCTTATCCGCGGCATCTACGTGCATAACCTCTTTGTAGCCATCGGGAAGTGTAGCTTCGATGTTTTTCATTACTTACCTCATTTAATTAATAACAAAGTTTATCCGTTTATTTCATCCATTCTGATAAAAGTATAGCAAATTAAGCTTCATTTTTCAATAAATACTTTGAAATTATTTATTTTTTACGAAGTAAGAGGGTATATTTTATTAAAAATTGTGTTTTTCGCTTGACAATACTCATATTATATGATAAAATACTTTACGAAAATGCATAAGGTGGCACCTCACCTATGCATAAATCACGGAGGAAAGTCATGGACGACGGCGCGGATAGTTATCCCAATACCGTATCATTTTAATAAAATCAGGCTTAGTCGGGCACGAATACCTGCGGTATTGTCCGATTACGCCTTTTTTTGCTTGATTTTTCACGGCGCACAAAAGGTGCAAATATTAATACGCCCTCATAAGAAGGCTTTTTATTAAGAAAGGATAAAAAACATTTAAAAAATCATGGACCCTAACAGTATTATTCTACTCGTAGTAATTCTTTTCTGCGTAGTAATGAGCGCTTATTTTTCGGCAACCGAAACGGCGTTTTCAACGCTCAACCGAATCCGTCTTAAGACTATGGCTGAGGACGGAAACAAGCGCGCGGCAAAGACGCTTAAGCTTGCCGACAATTACGACTCTCTCATCTCAAGCATTCTCATCGGTAACAATATAGTAAACATCCTTGCGTCCTCGCTCGGTACTGTATTCTTTATCGCGGTGCTTAACGACCAGAATTTAGCCACGACGGTTTCGACCATCGTGCTTACTATCGTGGTGCTTATCTTCGGTGAGATTTCGCCCAAGAGCATTGCAAAGGAATCCCCCGAAAGGTTCGCTATGTTTTCCGCGCCGATAATAAGCTTCTTCATTATGATATTCACTCCCCTCAATTTCCTTTTCAAGCAGTGGAAAAAGCTTCTTTCCCACATATTCAAATCGGAGGAAGAGGTTGGAATCACAGAGGAAGAGCTTATTTCGATTATCGAGGAGGCTGAGGAGGATGGAAACTTCGAGAAGTCGGAAACAGACCTTATAAGAAGCGCTATCGAGTTCAACGAGCTTGAGGTCGGTGATATTTTCACTCCCAGAATTGACATTACTTATATTAAGAAGGATTACGACCTTGAGAGAATCAAGGAAATCTTCGTTGAGTCGGGATTTTCAAGACTCCCCGTGTGCGACGGTGACCTTGACAACGTATCGGGTATTTTATACTATAAGGATTTCTTTACGAAGAGCTTCACTGATATTGAACAGATTACGAAGCCCGTGCTTTACGTAACCAAGAACCGTAAGGTAAACGAGCTTATGGCAGAGCTTCAGGAAAAGAAGCTTCACCTTGCTATCGTTGCCGACGAGTACGGCTCTACTGCGGGTCTTGTTACGCTTGAGGATATACTTGAGGAGATAGTCGGTGATATCTGGGACGAGCACGACGACGTTGAGTTCGACGTGCGCGAGGTCGGCGAGAGCGAATACATAGCCTCAGGTAAGGCAAATGCGGCAAAGGTATTCGACGAAATCGGAATCGACGAGGAAATAGACGCCCTTACCATAAACGGCTGGGCAATGAACGCGCTCGGCAGGATTCCCGCCGCGGGCGATAAGTTCGAGGCAAACGGTCTTTCCGCAACCGTGCTTAAGATGAACGGAAAGCGTATTGACAACATAAGACTCGTCAAGATGGTTGTTGAAACCGACGAGGACGACGATTAATTTGAAAATATTTTGTACGAAAAAGAGCAAGTATACAAGCTTGCTCTTTTTTATGTTAGTGAAGTTTTTACTACCACAAAAGTGAAGTTGCTTTGCAGTGAAGTTCGTACTATTGTACGAGTGAAGTTAAGTCTGCCCATCAATTTGCCTTTTTGAAAGTGATGGACAGACTTAGTTTTACTTATCCTCGCCGTTACATTTAAAGTCGGTGGAAGGAGCGGCATCTGGAACTCTGCCGACGTCGGTATTGTCCTCGCGTCTGTTGCGAAGAGCAGGAATCGGATTCGGCGCGACCTCATAGCGATAATCCTCACCGCGGCGCTCGATATACTTCTCTATTACCTCGTGCGAGGGGGCAATTCTGGCAGAGGGTATCAAGATACCCTGGAAGCGGAAAAAGTCAGCGTCCTTCGGGAACTTCTCTACCCTCTCGTAATCCTCTCTGTCCGAGGTGAACTGCACCGTGCTTCCAAGAATATCACGCACGTATTCGATATTTGAATGAAGCGAAAGAGGCTCGGGAAATTCAGGATTCGGGATTACCTCGCAAAAGTCCTTCTTCTCATATTTTTTAAGGAGCTCTGCCGCCTTATGAAGATGACCTATTTCATAGGTGAGGTATTCCTCCCACAGAGCCTTGATGCATGCGTCGGTCTCGGTCATATAGCAGGACCAATAGAGATAGCACTCGCAATATTCGTGAAGAAGAAGCATCTCAAGCCAGCTTGCATTCGGGTCCATAAGTGACTCGTACTGAGTGACGTGCTCCTCCTCGACGAGGGCAATTTCCTCGTAAAGACGGCGTGAGATATCCGAGGTGGCAAAGGCAGACACGTTCATATAATAGTTCATAGTCTGTTGCTCCGCAGCGGTTATAATCATCGTGTGCAGAACCGTGCTTATATCAGAATCCTTCGCACATATATGCCGCTTCACGTTGTCCTTCGGGAAGCGATGGTGAGCTATCGTCGGGCGGGCGGGCATTATTTCCGTGTATTTTCCGACGAGGCGCTCTGCCCTGACGCCCTCGCTCATTTCAAGCAGGTTTGCGTATCTGTAAAGATGGTCAAAGTCCTCAAGGAGCGCGAAATCGAGCGATTTCTTCACGTTGCAGTCGCGCTCTCGCTTAGCGAGCTCTGCCGTCAGGTCTACCGCAAGCTGCTCGTAGCCTATGGTGTGCTCAAGCACGCTCTCGTCCTTGGGCTTAAGAAGCGCTATCTTCTGTTGCTGCTGCTTTTCAATATAGCGCGTAAGAGCAAGCTCGCGAAGAAGCTCCCTGTCGTCGGTGTGCCTTGCCATCTGATGCGAAAACCAGTTAGCCTCGTACTCTGTGCCGTTCATAAGAATTATTCTCGTTCTCGTGTACGGGTCGACCTCGCGCTTTTCATAGGGCCTTGGGTAAATTTCGTGGAAATTCCGTATCATTTTCCACGCGTCCTTAGGACTTTCCCTGAATGGATTCATAATATATCTCCCTCTTTGGTTATTTGTAATTATAGTATCCCGATAAGCCTTGATTTATGTAGCTTTTCTTTATCCGTCCTTGACGGTGCAGGTGCTTTTTCATCTCAAGATTAATAATATGATGTACGCGTAAATTTTGCCACAAAATAGTCATTCTCCCCAAAATGTTTATTTTCTATTGTTTTATTCATAAATATATGGTAGAATATACACAAATCGTTAACAAAAGGATGTAACCTATGAAGATTAAGACTGTCAAAAAGAGCTACGATGAGGTAGCCGCGCTATCGGTCTTGAAAAGGTGCTTTACCGCTGCCCTCACTGCGAGAGCGAGGGTGTAATGGTAAGCACGGGAGAGCGCATCAGGTGCGACAGATGCGGCGTTACCTACCGACTGAATGAATACGGTGAGCTTACCGCTGAGGGCGGAGCCGAAACGAAGTTCAGATTCGTGTCCGACTGGTACGCCTGGCAAAAAGAGTGTGTGCGAGAGGAAATTCTTTCAGACGCCTACGAGGCGGATATTCCCGTTTCTCTTTATATGCTGAAGGACTACCGCGCATTTTACGAGGTAGGTGACGGTGCACTCCGTCATACTCCGACGGGCTTTCATCTTACGGGCTGTGAGGGAAAGCTCGACTTCACGCAAAAGGCGCTGTCCACCTACGGTCTTAACGTCGACCTGTTCTTCTATGAAATAGGTGACGTCGTGAGCATCGGAAACCACGAGGCGCTTTACTACTGCTTCCCTAAAAATCACTATCCCGTCGTAAAGCTCCGCCTTGCTACCGAGGAGCTTTACAGGCTTCACCACGACAGAGATTTCCATCTTAAGCATTGCGAAGATTGCAGCCACAGTCATCACGACCCGCGATAAAAGCTATTCGTATGTGAAATCGTACAAATGTGAATAATCTGTAAACTATATTTTTGTGTGATATTTTTTTCCCAAACTTGTGGAAAATTTTTGAAAAGTATGGTATAATACTGTGAGTGCTGCGGAATACACTCTTCAAGCTGTTTCGTCGCGCGTGCGTGTGAATTATCTCACGCAAAGGAAAAGTCAAAAAAATATATTTATATATTGGAGGAAAAAACAATGAGCAAGAAGTATGTCTACCTCTTTTCCGAGGGTAACAAGGACATGCGTAATCTTCTCGGCGGAAAGGGTGCAAACCTGGCCGAGATGACCAACATCGGTCTTCCCGTTCCGCAGGGCTTCACCATCACCACCGAGGCCTGCACGCAGTACTACGAGGACGGAAGAAAAATAAACGATGATATTATGGCACAGATCATGGAATACATCGTTAAGATGGAAGAAATCACGGGCAAGAAGTTCGGCGACCTTGAGAATCCCCTTCTCGTTTCGGTTCGTTCCGGTGCGAGAGCATCGATGCCCGGTATGATGGATACCATTCTTAACCTTGGTCTTAACGAGCAGGTCGTTGAGGTTATGGCTGAGAAGTCTGGCAACGCAAGATGGGCTTACGACTGCTACAGAAGATTCATTCAGATGTACTCCGACGTCGTTATGGAGGTTGGAAAGAAGTACTTTGAGGAGCTCATCGACAAGATGAAGGAAGAAAAGGGTGTTAAGCTTGACGTTGAGCTTACCGCTGACGACCTCAAGGAGCTTGCAAATCAGTTCAAGGCTGAGTACAAGGCAAAGATCGGCACCGACTTCCCCTCCGACCCCAAGGAGCAGCTCATGGGTGCGGTTAAGGCCGTATTCCGCTCCTGGGACAACCCCCGTGCTAACGTTTACCGCCGTGACAACGATATTCCCTACTCTTGGGGTACCGCTGTAAACGTACAGGCAATGG
>CAZDON010000068.1:0-5021 GCA_964507065.1 uncultured Ruminococcus sp.
GGGAAACGCGTCAACGTCGGCAAACTCCTTGAAAAGGGCGCACTTGCCCTCCATTACGGGCATACCCGCAAGAGGTCCTATATCGCCAAGCCCAAGCACCGCTGAGCCGTCGGTTATAACCGCGACGAGATTTTTGCGTCTGGTCAGTGAAAACGAAAGCGCCTCGTCGTCCCTTATCGCAAGACAGGGCTCGGCAACTCCGGGCGTATAGGCGAGCGAGAGGTCCTCGCGCGTTTCAATTTTCGCTCTTGAAACTACCTCGATTTTACCGCCCCACTCGTAGTGGCGCTCAAGCGACTTTTTTCTTATATCCATTTTTCTGCTCCTGTCAAATCATATCCTCAGGGTGATAGCGGCTGTCAAACTCCTCGGCACTCATAAGACCGAGCGTGAGCACCGCCTCGCGGAGTGTTATACCGTTTTCGTGTGCGAGATGAACGGCTTTTGCCGTGTTATCGTAGCCTATGTACGGCGTAAGTGCCGTAGCGCACATCAAGGATTTGTAAAGATTACTTTTCATTTTCTCGCTATTTGCCGAGATTCCGCGTACACAGTTCTCGGTAAAGCTTTTGATTGCGTCGGTGAGAAGCCGTGTCGAATTCAGGAATGAATAAATTATAACGGGCATATAGACGTTAAGCTCAAAATTGCCCTGTGACGCGCCAAACGCAAGCGTCGCATCGTTGCCCATTACACGGGCGGCAACCATAGTCACAGCCTCGCACTGAGTGGGGTTTACCTTACCCGGCATAATGGACGAGCCGGGCTCGTTTTCGGGAATGAAAATTTCACCGAGTCCCGTGCGCGGACCTGAGGCGAGCCACCTTATATCGTTTGCTATCTTGACGAGGTCACAGGCAAGCGTTCTCAGAGTGCCGTGCGCAAAGCAAAGCTCGCTCTTTGCAGAGAGCGCGTGGAACTTATTTTTATCGGGTGTGAAGCTATGCCCAAGAAGCTGTGAGAGCTCCTCCGTCACGGCAGCATCGAAGCCGCGCGGCGCGTTGAGTCCCGTACCGACTGCCGTGCCGCCTATGGCAAGTGCCGACAGGGGAGCGATAGCGCCCTCTATAAGCTCGCGGTCAACCTCAAGCGTTGCGCGCCAGCCGCTTACCTCCTGAGAAAAGGCAATAGGAGTTGCGTCCTGAAGATGCGTTCTTCCGCACTTCACGATTTTCCCCGAGCGCTCCTCAAGCTCCGAGAACGCGCCTACAAGCCCCGAAATCGCATCAAGGAGCGCCGAGAGCGCGAGCACCGCCGAAACGTGCATAGCCGTCGGGAATGCGTCGTTTGACGACTGTGACATATTTACGTCGTCGTTAGGGTGAAGAAGCCTCGTCCCCGCCCGCTTGTTTCCGAGATTTGCTATACATTCGTTTACGTTCATGTTCGTCTGCGTGCCGCTGCCCGTCTGATAAACCGAAAGCGGAAACTCGTCGCAGTACCCGCCCGAAAACATCTCTGACACCGCGTACTCGATAAGCTCAAGCTTTTCCTCGGTCATCCTCTGCGGCACGAGCCGTCTGTTCGCCCGCGCCGCACAGAGCTTTACCTGCATAAGCGCGCACAGAAGCTCCCACGGCATTCTGTCGGTGCCTATTTTGAAGTTTTCAAGACTCCTTTGCGTCTGCGCACCCCATAGCCTGTCGCTATCGACACGCACCTCGCCCATAGAATCTCTTTCAATACGGTAACTCATACCCCGCCCCCAAAAATCAAATTACTTATATTTTATCACAAACTAAAGTAGAGTGCAAGACGGTAACGGAAATAAAACGCGGGAAAAGAAAAGGAAAAAAATGTGGGGACGCTTTGAAGCCAAAGCGTCCCCACACCCCTGAAAGCGTATTATGGGGGTATTTATTCTCCCGTGTAATCAAAGGTTATAGTATACGAGCCTGTCTCGTAATCCCAATTATCACCTTTAATTATGTCATTCCACTCTGACTCAGTACCACGGTAATTAATGCTAGTAAGCGAGTCACAACGATAGAACGTATAGGAACCAATTGAAGTTACACCGTTTCCTATAGTAATGTTCGTGAGCGAGGTGCAACCAAAGAACGACCAATCAGGGAGAGCAGTTATGCCGTTTCCTATAGTCACGCTTGTAAGTGAAGAGCAATCGTAAAACGCAAAAGCACCTAGTGACGTTACTGTATCGGAAATTACAAATGAGCTATCGGTCTTTCCGGGCGCATACTGTATAAGCGTTGTTCCATCCTTTGTGTATAAGTTGCCGTCTATATCCTTGTACGCAATATTATCAGCATCCACGGATATACTGGCAAGCGACGAACAATAATAAAATGCAGATTCTTCAATAGAAATGACGCTTGACGGTATATTAATACTCTCCATAGAAGAACAGTTACAAAATGCCGAGATTCCTATTTCGGCGCAACGGCTATTTTCTTCAAAGGTAACACTTTTGAGCGAAGTACATTTATAAAATGCTTCTGCCCTTATCGCTACCACGGACGAAGGAATTACCACGCTCTCGATAAACCTTGCCCCCATAAATGCACGCTGGCTAATTGACGTCACACCGTCGGGAATTATAAATTCGGCATCGTTTTTAGCTAATGCATACTGCTTAAGTACCGTTGTGTCTTTCGTATAGAGATTTCCGTCGATAGATTTGTAATAAGCATTATTCTCATCTACCGATATGCTTATAAGAGAGGTACAGTTGTCAAAGGAATTAAGTATCGTTACGACACTTTCGGGAATTGATACGGTTTCAAGATGTGCGCAGTAAGAAAACGTTGACGAACCTATATATTTAATGCTTGAAGGCATCGTTACGCTCTTAATGGAATCGCAGAAATCAAAGGCACCCGAACCAATCTCCGTTACGTATACGCCCTCGTAAGTAGCAGGAATAACTATATCCGTTCCGTCACCCGTATAATCGGTAACAGAGTATTCACCGTTATTAAGAGTAAAGACCATACCCTCAAATAGTGTCTGACCGCACCTCGTGCACGAATCTCCCGAAGCATCGTGTCCTGCGGGAATAACCAAATCGGTTACCTTATTCTTTCCACCGTCGTCTGCAAAATTCTCAAAGCATTCAGAGCAGCTCCAATATTCAATCGTTCCATCCGTCGTACAAGTGGATTCAACTCTATCATAATGTGTTAAATCGTGTGACGCAGGCACGACTACGCTATTTAACACGTTCACTCCGTTGGCATCAGAGTAATTATTTCCACACTCGGAGCACGCCCAGTACTCAATATTGCCGTCAGTGGTACAAGTCGCCGCGACACTTTGGTAATAGACTTTTGTATGAATGCATGCTCCCCAGTAAACAGGCCGATTGGATACGTTCCAATCACTTTCCCACGTCAGCGGAAGAGAATCGGCTTCGCAATAAATAGTCAAATTATGACAGTTGGCAAATGCCCATCCGTCTATTTGAGTTACCGTCGCCGGAATTTTTACAGTTTCAAGCGCAGTGCACGAGTTAAACGCGAACCCTCCTATCGATGATACGCTCGAAGAAAACGTTACCGTTTCAAGAGCGCTACAACCGGCGAATGCATATGCGCCAATAGATTTAACACCCTCGGGAATTGAAATGCTTTCAAGATAAGTACTACCGCAAAAAGCTTTATCACCAATAGAAGTTACAGTCGCCGGAATTAAGAAAGCAGAATCCGGTTTTCCAACGGCATACTGAATCAATACTCTTCCGTCAATTGTGTAAACGTTTCCATCTATGGACTTATATACACTATTGTTTGCATCAACGTCTATATTTTCAAGAGATGCGCACCCCGCAAATACACCTGCGCCCAAAGAAGTAACAGTGGATTTGATTGTAATATTCGTAAGGTGTGTGCAATTATGAAATGCACCCTCACCAAGAGAAGTAACACTTTCCGGAATAATTATACTCTCAATAGAGCTACAACCCGAAAAAGCAAAGTTACCAAGCTCAGTTACACTTGACGGAATTGTAATTTCATCAAGCGAAGTGCAATCCGAAAATGCTGCAAACTTTATCCTCGTTACGCTATTGGGAATAGTCACGCTTTTGAGTGACGCACAAGAGGAAAACGTATAATTGTTTATCGTAGTAACCCCCACAGGTATTACTATCTGTTCGAATGCCGTGCATCTCATAAACGCCCATTCTTCTATCGCACTTACGCTTGATGGGATATTAATGCTTTTTAATTTTGATGCATTTGCAAAGGAATTTCTTCCAATCGTCACAACGGTTGACGGTATATCAAAGCTTGTATCAGCTTTTCCCACCGCATATCGTATCAAAACCGTCTTATCCTTATTATAAAGATTACCGTCAACCGAGGAATAATTACCGTTGTTCTCTGCAACAACTATGCTCTCAAGCAATACGCAACCGTCAAATGCTTGTTCGTGTACATTTTTCACGCTTGCCGAAATGTAAATGCTCTTCACTGTGGTACAATTTGAAAATGCCTGCCAGTCTATCGCCGTTACGTACACTCCCTCGTAGGTTGCGGGAATGATTATATCCGTTGCATTTCCCGTGTAACCGGTAAGCGAGTACTCCCCATTATTTAAGGTAAATACCATACCCTCAAACAACGTCTGACCGCACCTCGTGCATGAATTTCCCGAAGCATCGTGTCCCGCAGGAATAAGAATGCTATTTGCCGCATTCTCACCATTTTCATCTGAGAAATTCTCTTCGCACTCGGAGCAAGACCAATACTCAATATTGCCGTCGGTAGTGCACTCTGCCTCAATTCTTGCGTGGTGAGTAAGGCTGTGTCCTGTCCTTGAAAGTACTATGCTTGCGACTTCGGTCGTGCCGTTTGCATCAGAGTAGTTCTTTCCGCACTCGGAGCACGCCCAATACTCAATATTGCCGTCGGTAGTGCACTCTGCCTCAACTCTTGCGTGGTGAGTAAGACTGTGTCCTGTCTTTGTAAGCACTATGCTTACCGCTTCGGTCGTACCGTTTGCATCAGAGAAATTCTCTTCGCACTCGGAGCAAGACCAATACTCAATATTGCCGTCGGTAG
>CAZDON010000068.1:5121-10161 GCA_964507065.1 uncultured Ruminococcus sp.
CACTCGGAGCACGCCCAATACTCAATATTGCCGTCGGTAGTGCACTCTGCCTCAATTCTTGCGTGGTGAGTAAGGCTGTGTCCTGTCCTTGAAAGTACTATGCTTGCGACTTCGGTCGTGCCGTTTGCATCAGAGTAGTTCTTTCCGCACTCGGAGCACGCCCAATACTCAATATTGCCGTCGGTAGTGCACTCGGCTTCAACTCTCGCATAGTGCGTAAGGCTGTGACCTGTCTTTGAAAGTACTATGCTTGCGGCTTCGGTCGTACCGTTTGCATCAGAATAGTTCTTTCCGCACTCGGAGCAAGACCAGTACTCAATATTACCGTCGGTAGTGCACTCTGCCTCAACTCCTGCGTGATGCGTAAGACTGTGCCCCGTCTTTGAAAGTACTATGCTTGCTACTTCGGTCGTACCGTTTGCATCGGAGTAGTTCTTTCCACACTCGGAGCAAGACCAGTACTCAATATTACCGTCGGTGGTGCACTCCGCTTCAACTCGCGCGTGGTGCATCATCACGTGAGTATGCAAGGTGCTGTCCTCCGGTGGATTCGTAGGCGAATTATCCTCAGGATTGTTTTCCTCAAGATTTTTCCATTTTGCATAAACCGACATATCGCTTGACAGCGGAGCATCAAGAAGCGAGTTTGCCGTAAAAGGCTTTTCCCATACGCCCTCGTCCCAGTACCAGCCGTCAAATTTATAGCCTTCTTTAACAGGATTCGTCGGTATTGACAGCGTTTCATTTCCACCTGTTTTAATCGTATCGTAAACTTCACCGTCAACGACGAAATTCACCTCGAACTCGACTTGATTACATGCGGCTAAAACAAGTGAAACAATAATTAACGATATTGCGGTTAATATCCGCTTTAAACTCGTTTTCATAGTTAATTGCCTATCCTTTACTAATATTTTGGTATATATAGGATTATAGCAGAATAATCTTGGTTTGTCAACGAAGTTTACTAATTTTATGGTAAAATGGGGTTATAATAGAACGGAGGCTTTGTATGAAAAACAGAATAAAGGACCTTCGCGAGGACAGAGATATGCGGCAAAGCGACCTTGCTGCCGCAACCGGAATAGACCAGCGCACGATATCTAACTATGAAACGGGCAAAACGATGCCCGACGCATACGCGCTTATACGGCTTGCCGATTTTTTTGACGTTTCAATTGACTACCTCGTCGGTCGTGTAGACACCGACGCCGGCACCGCGAAAAAGCGCATAGCGATTATCGACGGAATACAAAAGCAGCTTGACGCGCTGAAGAAAATTTAATATGTAATTTACCTTTAGCAAAAAAAGTCATCCTAGGGAATTTCCCTTTGGATGACTTTTTTCTTGCCATATTCGTATCTATCTCTGAATACAGAAAACCGCGTAAAGAGGAATGCTCTTTATTCCGTTTTCCTCGCCGAAATTCTTCGCTGAAATTCTCACGGAGTAGCTCGGTCTTTGCTTTTCTATATAAAGAGCAAGACTCTTAGAACGGGTGTTCGTATCAGATTTTACCTCAATGGGAATAATATCGTTACCTATTCTCGTTATAAAATCGACCTCTGCCTGATTTCCGCTCGTCCAGTAATAAAGGGGAAAACCGCTTGACTTGAGCTGACTGAAAACGTAGTTCTCAGCAAGACCGCCCTTGAAGCCCCTGAGCAAGACGTTGTCCTGTATTATATCGTCGAAATAAATATCCTGACTTGCACAGAGCAGCCCGACGTCACTCATATAGAATTTAAAATCGGTAAGTGACCTATACGCGTTAAGCGGAAGCATAATCTGCTCTACGCGAAAATTCTGAGCGGCAATTCCCGCAAGACATAGCCACTCAATCGCGGACTCAAACTCCGAGGCTCTGCCACCCTTTTTTATATCCTTGTACTGGAATTTACGGTTTTCCTTTGCAAGCTGGGTACTGACGCTTTTATAAACGATTCTCGTCTTGGGGATTTCACTTTGCCTATTGTATTTTCCCATATCGTTGTGGTATGCCTCAAGAATGGATTTCTGTATAACGCGTACCAAATCGGGACTTTTGTTTTTGTTGTACTCCTCAACCGCCTCAGGCATTCCGCCAACGAAAAGATACTCCTCATAGTAATCGAGAGCGCGCTCGTGAAAAAGCGACTCCATTGGAGCGCCGCTCTCATAGCGTTCTCTTATCAGCGAAGCAAGGCCGCCCTCGCCCCTTGCCATAAGATACTCCTCAAAATCAAGCGGATAGAGAGTCGCAAATTGCACCTTTCCCACGGGAAACGAGTTGTCCCCTCTATTTACCGAAACACCTAAGAGCGACCCGCTCGCCACTATATGATACTCTCCTGCATCCTCCATAAAATATTTTAGCGAGGTAATAGCAAGAGGACATGCCTGAATCTCATCGAAAATTATCAGAGTATGTGCAGGAAATACCTCGCGCCTCTTGTACACCGAAAGCTTTTTGAGAATATTATGAGGATTAAGGTCCGAGAAGAACTCGGCAAGCGCAGGCTCTCTCTCGAAGTTACAGTAGATACTGTTTGCATACTCGCGGCTCGCAAAATAATTCAGTATATAGGTCTTTCCGACCTGTCTTGCACCTTGAAGTATCAGAGGCTTTCTATCCTCACTGTGCTTCCACGAAAGAAGCTCCTTATATATTTTACGCTCCATAAAAACCTTCCTTTCAATCAGATTTTATCACACTCAGTGTAATTTGTCAAGCGTTTTTTACACTTTTCCATAGATAAGATTTCTCATTTTTCACACTTTTCGGCACATAAGGCAAAAAACGGCTGTAAGGAAGCTTCCTTACAGCCGTTTTTTAGTCAATAATTATTTTGGTGCTTTGAATTTTTAATGCTTTGATTTAATTTCCGTCCGTGGTACCGCTGTCGGTATCAGTCACTATGCCTTCTGACGCCGCGGTGGGCGAGTCGGCGGTGTCCGAGTTGGCGGTGGGCGCAGCCCCACCGCAGCCGCAGGCGCAGGCGTGGCAGGAGCCACCGCAAGTGCCCCCTGTATTTTTACCTGAGTGGCAGGTTGCGCTGTCGGGACAGCCGATACAGCGCTTGCCGCTCATTTTTGCCTTTACTATATACGCCGCGGCGGCGCCGATGATAAGGACTATGACAACTACAATAATAATATCGCTTGGGGTCATAACGTTATTCCTTGTTTACAAAGCTCAGGCATTTACGGCTTCGGGAATGGGTGCATTTTTATTCTGCGAGTCTATTTTGTTTCTTCTTATAATGAGGAAGGTATAGAGTGCCGCTATGGCAAGCACTACTGCCCAGCCTACGATATAAGTCCACGCAGCACCCGTGAGTCCGCCCGTAAAGAGCGAGCCGAAGAAGTTTACGAGGAAGCCTACCGAGTAGCCTACCGAGAACTGAAGTCCTATGCCTGCAAAGAGCCACTTTTTACTCTTGATTTCGGAGTTCATAGCGCCTATTGCCGCAAAGCAAGGGGGTGTAAAGAGGTTGAAGCAAAGATATGCAAGTGCTGCCGCAGCTATCATTGCGCCGCCGCTGCCCGCACCAAATGCAAGAGCTATCTCACTTACCTCAGCGCCGCCCTCGATAGCAAGCTCGTCAGGGTTGATAAGGTTGGTGATGCCAAAGCATACTGCAAGAGTTCCTACGACGTTTTCCTTTGCGATAAAGCCCGTAATTGCCGCCGCGGCAAGCTGCCACGACACGTAGCCGATAATGGGAGCGAAGAGATATGCAAAGGGTGTTGCGATAGTAGCAAGAATGGACTCGTCTGCATTCTCTACGACCTGGAAGCTCCAGTCGAAGTTCTGCATTACGTGTACCATAAAGTTACATACGAGAATGATAGTTCCCGCCTTAACGATAAACGCCCAGCCTCTGTCAGCCATAGTCTTAAGTGACTTTACGACCGAGGGAGCCTTATACTCGGGAAGCTCCATAATGAAGTAGGACTTCTTCGCGCGGTAGCCGTTAAGAGCACCTACGAGAAGTGCCGCAAGAAGAATGATGATGATACCGACGAAGTACATCATAGCACCGAC
This sequence comes from uncultured Ruminococcus sp., assembly GCA_964507065.1. Classification (GTDB taxonomy): domain Bacteria; phylum Bacillota; class Clostridia; order Oscillospirales; family CAG-272; genus UBA1740. The sequence goes on from CAZDON010000068.1 coordinate 9,150, forward strand.
CCACGCACTGTCCCCGAAGAATACGCCAGCGAAGAGCGCGATAACGGGAAGCTTTGCGCCGCAGGGCATAAAGGGTGCGAGCATTGCGGTGGTTCTTCTTTCTCTCTCGTCACGAATGGTACGGCACGCCATAACGCCAGGGATAGCACAGCCCGTGCCTATGATAAAGGGTATAACGCTCTTACCCGAAAGACCGACCTTTTTAAATATGGGGTCAAGCACGACGGTTGCTCTTGCCATATAGCCACAGTCCTCAAGGAGCGCTATGAGGAAGTACATTACGCAAACCAGCGGTAAAAATCCGACTATCGCAATAAAGCCGCCTATGATACCGTCTATAAGAATTGACGCCCAGATGCTATCCGAGTTAATCACGCCAGCGAGAGCCTCCTGACCAGCCTCAAGCCAGCCTACGAGAAGGTCGGCAATAAGCACGCCAGGTCCGAACTCCCACTGAGAGATGAGGAATACTAAGAACATAACCGCGGCAAAAATCGGAATACCGAACCACTTGTTAGTAAGAATATCGTCTATCTTGTCCTGGAAGTTTCTGTTCTTGGTAAGAACCTTACGCACCTCGACCGCCGATACGATACCGTTTACGAACTCGAACCTTGCGCGGTCACTCGCCTCTGCCGCCGTCTTATCCTGAGGATGCTCCGTGTCGGTATAGGGAGCAGTCTGTCCCCCGCCGATAGCCGCGGCAGCAGCAGCCACTACCTCCTTAAGTCCGCGCTTTGAGGTGGAAACCGTTTCAATTACGGGACAGCCGAGCCTCTCTGAGAGAGCCTCCCTGTCAATGGTGTTTTCCTTTTTCTCGTTTGCGTCGGTCTTGTTGAGTGCAACGACGACGGGAATACCGAGCTCCAGAAGCTGTGTGGTGAAGAACAGGCTTCGGCTGAGGTTGGTCGCGTCAACGATGTTGATGATCGCGTCGGGATTCTCGTTTCTGACGTAGTCGCTGGTTATCGACTCCTCAGAGGTGAATGCCGACATTGAATACGCGCCGGGA
>CAZDON010000069.1:0-10020 GCA_964507065.1 uncultured Ruminococcus sp.
TAATTTATCAAGTCACAGAAAGGACTCAATAATGAAGGTATTGGTTGTAAACGCAGGCTCAAGCTCGCTTAAGTATCAGCTTTTCGATACTGAAGGTGCACGGGTGCTTGCAAAGGGTAATTGTGAAAGAATAGGAATTGAAGGCTCCTGCATTACTCATAAGTGTGAGGGCAAGGAAACGATGAAGCGTACGACGCCTCTTGAAAATCATTCCGTAGCTATGAAGCTTGTCGTAGATGCACTTCTTGACGAAGAATACGGCTGTCTTAAGTCAGCTGATGAAATTGAGGCAATAGGTCACAGAGTCGTTCACGGCGGACCGCATTTTACTAAGAGCATGCTCGTTACCGACGATGTTATGAAGACTCTTGAAAAATGCACCTCGTATGCACCGCTTCATACGCCTGCGCACATTATGGGAATCAAGGGCTGCCAGTCAGTAATGCCCGACACGCCTGAGGTGCTGGTATTCGATACCGCATTCCATACCACGATGCCGAAGGAAGCGTATATGTACGGAATATCCTACGACGTATACGAGGATTACGGTGTAAGAAGATACGGAGCGCACGGAACCTCACACAGATATGTATCGGGTGAGATGATTAAGCTTCTCGGCGGTAAGGCACAGGGTACTAAGATCGTAACCTGTCATATAGGAAACGGCTCATCTATAAGTGCAGTCAAGGACGGTATCTGCATAGATACTTCAATGGGCTTTACACCCCTTGACGGTGTACTTATGGGAACCAGATGCGGCTCTATTGACCCTGCAATCGTAACCTATATAATGCAGAAAAAGGGCTATACTCCGGCCGAAATGGACGTATATATGAACAAAAAGTGCGGCTTCGACGGTATAAGCGGAGTTGGCTCCGACGTTCGTGACGTTGAAGCAGCTATGAGAAGCGGTAACGAGCGAGCAGGTCTTGCGCTTGATATGCTTGCATATCAGATTAAGAAGTACATCGGCTCGTATTCTGCAGCAATGGGTGGACTTGATGCGGTAGTATTTACCGCGGGAATAGGCGAGCACGTCGGATATTTAAGACGCGGTGCGCTTTCCGGGCTTGAGTATCTTGGAATTGAGCTTGACGAAGAAAGAAACACCTTCGGTCACTCGTCAACACCCGTTTTGCTCTCTAAGGATACTTCGCGAGTCAAGGTATATATGATACCCACCAACGAGGAGCTCGTTATTGCACGCGATACCGAGCTTATCGTAAACGAGATGAAATAATATAAAAATACTCACGGTGAAAACACCGTGAGTATTTTTCACATTTAATATATTAACATAAAAATATATTAATGTCAAGAAATTATATGTCTTATGAAAGAATATTTTTAATCTCGCAAAGGAGTTGGCTACTCTTTTCCTCGACCATATCAAAGTCGACGGATGATGAATATATATCCTCTAGCATAAAGTGATTTTCTGCCGCCGATTTAAAATAACTCTGTGCCCTCGCAAGAAGGGAATCGGTTATTCTATAAAATTCCTCAAATTCACCAATACAGTCATCACACGACATAAATTGCTCACAGTCAATTACGGTGCCGACAGGAGAGTTGACGATTGCGGCACGGGATATATCGGGCAGGTAAATTGCTTCGGTGGAGCTTGTATCGAGACACTGGGGGAATATATAAATATCACTCTTTGTTTTCTTGATTTTTGCAAGGAGTAATTGTGCGAAGATTTCAGCACATCCGCCGCTACCTTTTAGTGAATATATATTCTTACAGCAATCGTCAAGCGTTGTAGCTCTTACTCTGCCACCTCTTCCAAACGCGCTGATAAGCCTTGTGGTACAGGTGCCCATGCCGTCGGAATTTAATTCCTGCACAAGCTGATTTGCAAGGTTCCTGGCTTTATCATAGTTAAAGCGCTTTGCGAACTCTGCCTTGATATTTCTGTCGAATACCGAAGAAAGTGCCATTTCGCTGTATGCTAATCTATAATAATTGTTTTTCTTTTCGTTAAGTGCTTTTATGGTTTTTCGCTCTGCCACAAGGCGATCGGTATCGAAGTATTCACCGAGATTTACAATAACCTCGCACGCACCCGGAAGCTGAGGCTCCACAATATGAGGTGCTGTGCCGTCGACAATTGCAATGCGTCGCACGTCGTTTGAAAGAATCACGCCGTCGAGTGATTTAATATCTGATGAGCAGTATATTGCTTCACCGTAAAGCGAAAGCTCATCCTTAAGAGCAAGCACCTTTCTCATAAGCGTACTTTTTCCCGTACCGGGTCCACCCTTTAATATATAAAGTCTATCAAATTCAAGTGGATTAAAGCATATGTCAAAATAGGATTTAAAGCCGTCGAAGCTATTTGCCGCAGCAAAATACGATGAATCACCAAGCTTTACTTGTTTTACAGATTTTTCCATAAATATCCTCGATATATTGTTTCTGTTTAATATTATATGCGAAAAGTTGTGAAATATGCTTATGTTAATATCTTGACAATTTAAAATAAAATATTGTATAATTATATAAATATATGATGTGGCAGGTGAATAATGCTAACTATAGGATTATGCGGAGGCTCAGGTAGCGGCAAGGGCTACGTTTCTCGGCTGTTTTTTGAGCTTGGCATTCCCTCGGTAGATACCGACGCTATTTACAGAGCTCAGACAATGGCTGGTGAAAAATGCACTCAGGAGCTTGCAGAGGCTTTTGGCGCAGAGATTTTAAATAAGGACGGTTCAATTAACCGTACGGTGCTAGCTGAGCTGGTTTTTTCCGGGGAAGGAGCTACGGAGCGCAAAGGGCTTCTTGAAGCTATCACGCACAGGCATATACTTGACGAGGTACGACGCATACTTCAGGAGTATGCAAGGTCGGAGGCAAGACCCGCCGCGGTGCTTGTTGATGCGCCACTTCTTTATGAAAGCGGGTTTGACAGGGAGTGTAATGCCGTTATCGCAGTAATATGCGATAGAGAAACGAGAATTTCTCGAATTATTTCAAGAGACGGCATTTCAAGAGCTGCCGCCATAGCGCGTATTAACGCGCAGATTACTGACGAAAGATTAAATGAGCTTGCCGATTTCGTTATTGTAAACGACGGGAAGTCCGACCTGTTAAGTCAGGTTAAAGCTATTTCAACTAATATTTTAAGGAGAAGATAAAATGAGCGCAAAGACACAGGGACAGATTATTTCGGAGGAGCTTTCCTATAAAAAGAAGAACTACTTTGAGGAAGCGTCCTCGGAAAAACTTGCTGAGGTTTACGACTACGCGCGCGGATATATGAAATTTCTTGACAACGCCAAAACCGAGCGTGAGGCAGTAGTATGTGCCGCCTCTGCTGCAAGGTCTGCAGGCTATACCGAGTATATTTTTGGTGAAAAGCTTAAGGCTGGCGATAAAAAGTACTTTGTTAATCACAAAAAGAGCATTTATCTCTTTTCTATCGGTACTAACGACCTGAACTATGACGGTATCAGAATTATTGCCGCACATATCGACTCTCCCAGACTCGATTTAAAGCAGGTCCCTATGTACGAGGATTCCAATATGGCATTTCTCAAGACACACTACTACGGCGGTATAAAAAAATATCAGTGGACAGCTATTCCGCTTGCTCTTCACGGTGTTGTTGTGAAAAATGACGGTGAGTGTGTTGATATTTGCATCGGTGAGGACGATAATGATCCTATTTTTTATATCAACGACCTTCTTCCTCATCTTGCACAGCGTCAGGTTCAGGAGCCTCTGGGCACTGCAATTTCGGGCGAAACTCTTAATATTCTTATCGGCGGACTTCCTTATGATGATAAAGAGGTTTCCGATAAAATCAAGCTTACCGCTCTCTCGTACCTCAACAGCAAGTATGGCATTAGTGAGAGTGACCTTTTAAGTGCAGAGCTTTCCCTCGTGCCTGCCGCAAAGGCAAGAAACGTAGGCTTCGACGAGGCATTCGTTGCCGCATACGGTCACGATGACAGGGTATGCTCATATCCGGCGCTTACGGCTATTCTTAACGGTGCTTCAAGTGAGCGCACCTCAATGGTAGTTCTTGCGGATAAGGAAGAGATCGGCTCTATGGGTGTTACGGGTATGCAGAGCAGAATTTTCTGCGACCTTATTGACGAGATTGCACTTTCGCTTGGAGCAAACCCCAGAGCAGTACGCCTTGCAAGCAAATGTCTTAGTGCTGACGTTAATGCCGCGTACGATCCTAACTTTGCCGATGTTTACGAAAAGCGTAACAGCGCGCTTATCTCTTGCGGTACTGTTATGAGCAAGTACACCGGTGCAAGAGGAAAGTCGGGCACGAGCGATGCATCGGCTGAGTTCGTGGGCTTTGTAAGACGACTTTTTGATGAAAACGGAGTAATCTGGCAGTCTGCTGAGCTTGGTAAGGTTGACGCAGGCGGCGGTGGAACCGTTGCTATGTATATTGCAAATCAGAATATCGAAACTCTTGATATCGGTGTTGCTGTAATTTCGATGCACGCTCCGATTGAGGTAATTTCAAAGGCAGACCTTTATTCTACCTACGAGGCGTTTTTAGCGTTTGTTAAATAGAATTTCCGTTTTACTTGATATAAATTTAAAGTAAAATGGAGTGACTTTTATGTTTTTAGAAAAAATCAAACCGCTTGAGGACAGATATCGAGAAATAGAGCAAATGATGACGCTTTCCGACGTAGTGTCCGACAGCAAAAAATATACGGCTCTTGTCAAGGAATATAATTCACTCTCGGAGATAGTTGAAAAATTCCGTGAGTACAATCAAGTGACCGCGGCGCGCGAGGATGCCTATCTTATGGTTAACGACTCGTCCCTTGACAGTGAATTTCGTGATTTGGCTGAGCTTGAATATCGGGAGCTTTCTGAAAAGCTGACGGTGCTTGAGAGTGAGCTGAAGCTTCTTCTGATTCCTAAGGATCCCAACGATGACAGAAACGTAATAGTTGAAATTCGTGCAGGGGCAGGAGGAGAGGAGGCAGCATTGTTTGCTGGTGACCTTTTTAGGATGTATTCAATGTTCTCAACACGCGAGGGCTTTCGTCTTGAGGTAGTTCACACTAATGAAACCGAGCTTGGCGGCTTCAAGGAAATCACCTTTAATATAATTGGTGACGGAGCGTTTTCGCGCTTTAAATTTGAAAGCGGAGTTCACCGTGTTCAGCGTATTCCCGTTACTGAATCCAACGGAAGAATCCAGACCTCGACGGTTACCGTTGCGGTGCTTCCCGAGGCAGAGGACGTAGAGGTCGAGGTAAGACCTCAGGATGTAAAAATCGAATCCTGTAAATCAAGCGGAGCAGGCGGTCAGCATATCAATAAAACAGAGTCCGCTGTTCGTCTTACTCACATTCCTACGGGTATAGTTATTGAATGTGATCAGGAAAGAAGCCAGCTGCAGAATAAGGAGCGAGCACTGAAAATTCTGTATACAAAGCTTTTTGATATGAAAACCAAGGAGCAGGCTGACAAGATTGCCAGTGACAGAAGAAGTCAGGTCGGCTCAGGTGACAGAAGCGAAAAAATCAGGACGTATAATTATCCTCAGTCGAGAATCACTGACCACAGGATAGGGAAGACGATATTTACCTTCGACGCCTTTCTCAACGGTGATATAGGCGATCTCGTCAATGATCTTATAGCTTACGACTACGCCGAGCGTCTTGGGGGTGACGAACAATGACCACAAGGCTTATTCGTGCTTATAACAATGCAAGCTTTAAAGATGAGCTTGAATATGCGGCAGGTGTTATAAGAGATGGCGGACTTGTAGTATTTCCTACCGAAACCGTTTACGGTCTTGGTGCAGATGCGACGAATGAATCTGCAGCACGCAGGATTTACGAGGCTAAGGGGCGTCCGTCTGATAATCCCTTGATAATACACGTAGCAAGACCTGAGGATGCCAGTGCTTACGCACATACTAACGAGTATTTTTTTAAGCTTGCTGAGGCGTTTATGCCTGGTGCGCTAACCGTTGTGCTGAAAGCCAAGAATTCGATTCCCAAGGCTACGAGAGCAGGACTTGATACCGTTGCTGTGAGGTGTCCTGAAAATCCAATCGCTAGGGAGCTCATCTCTTTAGCTGATGTACCAATTGCAGCCCCCTCGGCTAATCTCTCAGGCTCACCGTCACCGACGCGTGCCGAGCATGTAATTAACGATATGTCGGGCAGAGTTGAGGTTATAATTGACGGCGGCGAATGTGATATAGGGATAGAATCCACGATAATTAAGCTTAACGATGACGGTGGTGCGATTTTGCTCCGTCCCGGGCGTATCACCGAGGATATGCTCTTGCCGTACCTTAAGTACCTGAAAATCGCCTCTGCCGTAACCGACGGACTCAAAGAGGGGGAGGCTTGTATATCTCCAGGTATGAAGTACAGGCACTACGCACCCAGCGTACCTCTTTACCTTGTTGACGCGGATGCGAATCGCTTTTTTGAGTATTTAAAGGAGCGCACCCTTACAAGGAAAATCGCGCTTATTGCCTATTCGGATGATAAGGATTATTTCACCTCAATTTCGGGCGTTACTGTTTTTTCGTTTGGTAAAAAAGAGGACGAGCTTTATCAGGCTCATAACCTTTTTGATTTGCTACGCAAAATAGATAACCTTGGGTATGATGAAATTTATGCTCCGCTACCTCGGGCAGAGGGAATAGGTCTTGCTCTTTATAATAGAATGATAAGAGCGGCTGCCCACCAAATTATTAGAATGTGACGGTATTAAAAATGGCTAAAAAGAAAAAGAATCAAAAGGAAGATTTGCTCGAAAACGAGGCGCCTGCAACCCTTCAGCCTATAACTGAAACTCTTGAGAAAAACTATATGCCTTATGCGATGAGCGTTATCGTGTCGCGTGCACTTCCTGAGATTGACGGCTTTAAGCCCTCTCACAGAAAGCTTTTATATACGATGTATAAGATGGGGCTTATGACTGGGCAAAAGACGAAGAGCGCAAATATTGTAGGACAGACTATGCGACTTAATCCTCACGGTGATGCGTCCATTTATGAAACGATGGTTCGTCTTACGCGGGGTAATGAGTCACTGCTTCATCCCTTTATAGATTCAAAGGGCTCGTTTGGTAAACGTTTTTCAAAGAGCATGGTATATGCTGCGTCGCGTTATACAGAGGCAAAGCTTGACGCATTCTGCTCTGAATTATTTGGCGGAATTGACAAAAATGCCGTTGATTTCGTTCCGAACTACGATAATACGATGGAAGAACCGACTCTTCTTCCGACTTCTTTTCCTAACATACTTGTTTCGCCAAACCTTGGGATTGCAGTAGGTATGGCGTGCTCCATATGCTCTTTCAACCTCGCTGAAATCTGCGACGGTACTATTGCTCTTCTTAAAAATCCCAAGGCATCTGTTGAAAGAATTATGGAGCTTATCAAGGCGCCTGATTTTCCTGGCGGCGCATCCTTAGTCTATGATGAGGAGCAGATGAAGAAAATCTACCTGACAGGTACAGGAAGTTTCAAGCTCCGCGCGAAATATACCTATGACGCAAAGGAAAACTGCATTGATATAAACGAGATACCGTACACCTCGTATACGGATGATATTATCAAGAAGGCTACCGATATGGTTAAGAGCGGTAAGCTTCGTGAGGTTACCGATGTGCGTGACTCGTACGATAAATCGGCAACGAAGCTTATAAGCTTTGATTTAAAGAAGGACGCGAACCCTGAAATTGTAATTCAGAAGCTTATGTCCGCAACCGATCTTGAAAATTCCTTTGATTGTAACTTCAATATCCTTATCGACGGAAGACCTATGACGCTCGGTATTCGCGAGATTATTCTTGAATGGATAAGATTCAGAATGAAGTGCGTTTCGCGTGAGCTTTCCTTTGAGCTTTCAAAGAAAGAGGATAAGCTTCACCTTCTTTTAGGTCTTGCAGCAATTTTCGCCGATATAGACCGTGCTATAAGAATTATCCGTAATACTGAGGATGAGGAAGAGGTTGTTCCCAACCTGTCGCGCGAGTTCAAAATCACTACCGTTCAGGCTGAGTATATTGCTGAGATAAAGCTTCGTCATCTTAACCGTCAGTATATTCTTAAGCGTCTTACCGAAATAGACGAGCTCGAGGCGGACATCAAAAATCTTAAGGATATTCTTCGCGACGACCTTAAAATCAAGGACGTTATTATCGGACAGCTTCGTGAAATCAAGAAAAAGTTCGGAATGCCGAGAAAGACTGAAATTATACAGAAGAGCGAGGTTGTAGCTGTTAAGAAGGAAGAAATTTTCTTCGAGAATTACAATTGCCGTCTTGTTCTTACTCGCGGCGGCTACTTTAAAAAGCTTACTATGCAGGGGGTCAGATCCTCTGATGAACAGAAGCTCAAGGAAGGCGACTATATCATTTATGAAGAGGATACCGATAATCGCGGTGACGTAATCTTCGTTACTGATAAGAGGCAGATTTACCGTGCCAGAGTTTGTGATTTTGATATTTCCCGTCCTTCTTCTATGGGTGACTACGTTCCGACAAAGCTCGGAATGGAAGACGATGAGCACGTCATAGCCTGCAAGATGATTACCGAATTTAACCCCGACCACGAGGTTATTTACATCTTTGAAAACGGCAAGGGAATCAGGATTCCTATGTCTTGCTATGATTCAAAATCAAGACGAAAGAAGATTACGGGCGCATATTCGACAGCCTCTGAGCTTGTCGGTGCCTTCTTCTATACGGGAAAGCATTTCGATATCTTTATAAGAAGCGATATGGGACGCGGTATTCTTTTCTCAAGCGAGCAGCTTAGCAAAAAGAACACCCGAACGGCAAGCGGAACGCAAATTATGCAGTTCGCAAAGAAGGGTGGCAAAATTGAGCTTGCCACCGACAGAATTTCTCTTCTTGGTGCAGATATCAAGAAATGCCGAAAGACCACTATTCCCTCAACGGGAAGCATTATTAACCAGCTTACCTTTAATTTTTAGTTATGAGGATTTCTAAAAGCAAAGAGGTGCTGTGGCGATTTAGCCACAACACCTCTTTGCTTTTGGGAAAGTATGTATTTAGTTCGTCGTATCGAACTTATATCCGACTCCCCATACGGTCTTAAGCGACCATTTGTCGGAAATGCCTTCAAGCTTTTCACGAAGACGCTTTACATGAACGTCAACCGTTCTTGAATCACCGAGATAATCAAAGCCCCATACCTTATCAAGAAGCTGATTTCTCGTAAACACTCTGTTACAGTTTGATGCAAGGAAGTAGAGAAGCTCAAGCTCCTTCGGGGGAATATCGATAGCCTTACCCATAAGCTTAAGCTCATAGCGCTGAAGGCTGATTTCAATATTCTCGAATTTTACAATTTCCTCGTCGGAATCGTTCTGATGCGCGGTGTAACGGCGAAGAACAGCCTTAATTCTTGCGGAAAGCTCCTTCATTTCAAAGGGCTTTACAAGGAAATCGTCTGCACCAAGCTCAAGTCCGAGCACCTTATCAAAGACCTCACCCTTTGCGGTTATCATAATTACGGGCTTTGACGATATCTTTCTTATCTCGCGGCATACCTGCCAGCCGTCCTTACCAGGCATCATTATGTCAAGAAGCACAAGGTCAGGCTCATAAAGCTTAAAGCACTGTATTCCGTCATTTCCGTCGTTTGCGGTTTTGACCGAGTAGCCTTCGTTCTCAAAATAAAGACGAAGCATCTCGCAGATGTTAATATCATCGTCAATAATAAGTAATTTCGTATCCATTTTAACCCCCTGAATTTATTAACTTTGTTAAAAACTTAAATATCTTAACAATTTCATTATAACGGAATTGTATGTAGATGTCAATAATAAAGTATGAATAAATCAAAAATATTATAGGAATTTTTTCCGTTTTAACCCTGCAAAAATAACTCGTAGAAATTAGAGAAGAGGTATTGAAAAAAATCGCTATCTATGTTAGAATAGAGTATAATTTCTGTTAATATAAAGGAGTAATAAATGAAGCTTGGTATAGGTGAAGAACGACCAATTTCACTATAAATTTATATCTCCATAAAAG
>CAZDON010000070.1:0-10001 GCA_964507065.1 uncultured Ruminococcus sp.
TTGTAAAGCGCGGTGACGCGCTTACCGAGGGCTTCCTTAACCCTGCTGACGTTCTTCATATGAGCGGTATCGACGCTGTTTACGACTACGTACTCAGAGAGGTACAGAAGGTTTACCGCGGTGAGGACGTTGAAATCAACGACAAGCACGTCGAGTGTATTACGAGACAGATGACCAGAAAGATTAAGATTGACGATCCCGGTGACACCGAGCTTCTTTCGGGCTCTACCGTAGATATTCTTGAGTTCCGTGAGGAAAACGAGAAGATTGAGGCAAGACGCGACGCGGGCGAGGTTACGCTCCGCAAGGCAGAGGGCTCACCTATGCTTCTCGGTATTACCAAGGCATCTCTTATGACCGAATCCTTCCTTTCGGCAGCATCCTTCCAGGAAACAACTAAGGTCCTTACCGAGGCTGCTATCAAGGGTAAGATTGACAGACTTCTCGGACTTAAGGAAAACGTCATCATCGGTAAGCTCATTCCCGCTGGTACGGGTATCGAGGAATACCGCGCGGTTAACGTCAAGGATAACGACGCGCGGCCTGACGATGCATTCGGAGAGGTTGCGGAGATTGTTACCTTCGCTCCTGAGGGAGAGAGCGTCAGTCTTATGAAGGGCAACTACGGCAATCTTGGAGATCCCCAGTAATTAAATATCCCGAGTCGGAAATATTTACCTGACACAAATCAGGGGCGTCCGTGCCGTTGAAACGACGGTGCTGACGCCCTTTTGTTATACCAAACTAAGTACCGTGATGAAATAAATCTTTGTTTTCTCACATTTCCTCACGATTTTTGCTTTGTTCGCCCGCTAGGTATTTTGCTATTGACATTTTGTTTCTTAAATGGTAAAATATATATAGTAAATGCAAAAAAAGGTTGCATTTATGCAGTAAGCCTCAGCTCCCGCGCTAAATTCTGGCATAAAGCTATTCATCGGGACGGGCATTCCTTATTTTTCATCTCGCGTGGGGTGAAATTACAGTAAAAGGGACGGTGACCGATACTCACCCGCCTGACACGCCAAATACGCGCACGGCGCGTACCCTGAAAGGAAATATAGATGACCACCGAAATGATTGAAAGGGAAGTCAAGATTTCGGTCATTATGCCTATATACAATGCCTACGATTTTCTCCGTCCTGCAATTGACAGCGTGCTTGACCAGACGCTGCGGGATATTGAGGTCATATGCATTGACGACGGCTCTACGGATCATTCGCTTGATATTATAAGAGAATATCAAAGACAGGATGACCGTATAAGAATAATTACCGAAACTAACGCAGGCCCTGCTCTTGCCAGAAACAACGGACTTCGACGCGCAAGGGGAGAGTACGTTGCATTCCTTGATGCCGACGACTTCTTTGAGCGCGAGCTTCTTGAGCGTCTTTATTCCGTGGCAAAGCGCGACGACCTTGATATTGCTATTGCAAGATATGATATTTATAACAGCAAAAAGGCTGTTTTCCGCGAAAACGTCGAGAGTGACCACGGAAGAATTTACGAGGGCGGCCACGTAACCTCCAAGAACGAGCACCCTGATTTTATTCTTCAGTCCACCACGGGTGCAGCGTGGAATAAGCTTTACAGACGCTCGTTTTTGCTCGAAAAGAACATAACGTTCTTAACCGAGGTTAAGATGTTTGAGGACGTCTACTTCACCGTAGTATCCCTCGCCTTTGCCGAGCGTGTAGGGAAGCTTCCTGAGGTGCTGATTCACCACAGGATTTATTCCGAGCAGTCACGTGCCAGACAGTTCAAGAAATACTATCCTCAGGTGCCTGAGGTTTACCTTAAAATCAAGGAATTTCTGATGAAGGGCGGAATGTATCAGCCGCTTGCGCGCGGATATCTAAACCTTTCTGCCAGCAGATGCCTTCATATATTCAAGCTTCTCTGGTCGGACGCAAAGGCTGACTTCTGGAATCTTCTTCACTATACCTATGCCGAAAAGCTTGGGTGGCTTGACCGCTCCGAAGATTTTTTTGAGCGTGCTGAGGTGTGCGAATTTTGCGCAAACGTACAGCTTTATAATTTTGCACAGTATCAAAAACGCTGTGATAAGGGCATTCGCCTGAAGCTTGGGCATATAAAGCATAAGCTAAGAAGCTCGGCACGCTGGAAAAAGCTTCGTTCGCTTCTTCTTAAGCTTGTGGGAAAGAGCGAGCGTGAAAACGGCTGATTTTTGCGATAATTATTAAATGGTATGGCGTGCTATCCGAAAGGATAGCACGCCTCTTTTGTATTTCTGCGCCCGAAGCTAAAAATAACACCCGAAGCAGCACCGCGCATATGCTTTCGCGAAAAACGCGCGTTTCACTTGCAAATCCCCCGAAAAACTACCATTTCAAGCAGGTTGTTTTCGTTATGGAACTTTGTTTTTTTATAAAATTTCGCCTGCTTAAAATGTCTTTAGCGCAAAAAAGTAGAGGCATTTGCTATTGCTTCTACCTTGTATAACTTTAATATTAACTTAATATATGCTTTCAGGGGGTGGAAGGGGGATACTTTGGCTTCAAAGTATCCCCCTGAAAAATTTTTAGTTCGTATAATTATCGAAGTAGCCCTGAACGAGAACTACGGGAGTACCCTTGTCACCAGAGCCGCTTGTGAGGTCGCACAGCGAGCCGATAAGGTCGGTAAGCTGTCTTGGAGTCGTGCCCTGAGACGCCATATTGCCGACGAGGTTGTCGCTCTTGGCCTTGATAGATGCGGAAATTGCCGCCTTAAGCTCGTCGCCCGAAAGGTCCTTGAAATCGTTGTCCGCGAGATACTTAAGCTTAAGCTCGCTCGGCGTACCGATAAGACCGTCGGTGAAGGCGGGGGATACGACGGGGTCTGCAAGCTCCCAGATCTTTCCCTTAGGATCCTTGAATGCTCCGTCGCCGTAAACCATAACCTCAACGTGCCTGCCCGTTTTCTCAAGAATCATAGCCTGAATGGTGAGCACGAGGTCGCGGCACTCCTTGGGGAAGAGCTTAATCTTGTCCTCGGTAGACTTGTTCGAGCCGAGAAGACCGTACATCGAGTTGTAGCCTGAGCCGTTTACCGACTCGGTAAGAATATCGTCAAGACCGAGAACGACCTTAGCGCCTGCTGTCTTGAGAATTCTCTTGGTGCGTGCTCTCGTATGAATGTCGCAGGTAAGAACCGTGTCGGTATAGTTAAGAATTGCGGTGGGGCGGTTTGCGAAGATGATTTCGCACTCAGCGCCAGCCTCGCGGATAAGGTTGCCGTAATACTCAACGTAATCAACGCCCGTGAACTCGTGCTTGTTTTCACCGAAAAGCTCGCGATAGCGCTCAAGCGTAAGTACGTCCGAATAGGGATTTACGCCTGCTTCGTCAATCTTATCAAGGCTCACAAGCTCGTTGCCCACCTCGTCGGAGGGATAAGAGAGCATAAGCACGATTTTCTTGGCGCCCTTTGCAATACCCTTAAGACAGATTGCAAAGCGGTTACGCGAGAGAATGGGGAACATTACACCGACGCACTCACCGCCAAGCTTATTCTTCACGTCCTGTGCGATATCGTCAACCGACGCGTAATTGCCCTGCGCCCTTGCGACTATTGACTCGGTAATCGATATTACGTCGCGGTCGCGAAGCTCAAAGCCCTCGCTCTGTGCCGCGAGAAGCACGCTCTCGGTTACGAGTGCGGCGAGGTCATCGCCTTCTCTTATAATGGGGCAGCGGATACCTCTGGATACCGTACCTACTCTACGTTCATTGCTGTTCATTGTTCGTTGGTTCCTTTCCTTAGGAAAATTTCGGATTTGTCCGAAAATATAAAAAGCCCTGCGTGTGCAAGGCTCAAAATTTGTTTTATAGCAGGCAAAAATGCGGCTGAAATACTGCCGAAAAAACATCTTTGCTCCTTACTTACACATTATAGCACATTCTTTTTCATAAATCAAGAGGTTACACACAAAAAAATTCGGGTCCCCTGACTTTTTTGAAGGTTCACGTATCGCACGCGTGTTTTGGCACCGTTTTCTAGAAAATCTTGACGAAAATCGTAATTTCTGTCACTTCCTGCGTTGCTATTGACATACAAGACGTCGCTTTATACTGTATAATATAACCGTAAGAGGATATTTTTATACCTACCGTACCTTGTGCCCGCCCTAATCCTTAAAGGTTTTTACAACACCGCGTCTTATCGTGCCTCTTGACGTAATGAAGCTTCTGTATTCCTTCGGCGTCCTACCCGTTAGCGCCTTAAACTGACGCAGAAAGCTTCTCTCACTTCCGAATCCGCACTCGTAGCAAATCTCGGTTCCCGTCATATCGGTTTCGTGAAGAAGATATCTTGCCTTGTCGCATCTTATCGACGCGATAAGTGCGCTTAAATTCATATCAAAGATATCCTTGATTTTAGCGCTGAGGTAGTTCGGTGTGTAGGAAAGCGATTTTGCAAGCGCGTCAAGTGTGATTTTCTCGGTCATATGGTCGTTTATATATCCTACGATATATGCGGAAATATCATTCGTATGAGGCGCATCCCTAAGTGGCGTCTGGTCAAGATAATCACTTAAGAAAAGGTAGAGAAGTCCCTTTATTTCAAATTGGTTGAAGTCATAGGCTGTGATTACTCGCTCGGTAAGTGAGTCGAGCGTAGCTTTTTTCGGTGTGAACACCGCGCGCTCGCCGACCTTACCCTCAAGCCTCTTGAAGAAATCTGGTATCAGGTACGGTGAAAAGGTAAATATGGCGACCTTGTTTATTTTACTTGATACGTACCCGTGTGACTGAAACGGTGATACGAACGCCGCCTGACCTACGTCGAGTTTTTCACGCTTGCCGTCGCAGTGTACGTCAAGACCGTTCTCAAGAGGAATGAGAAGCTCGGCAAATTGATGAATATGAATAGGGTAAGTGTATACCTTGGTAAGAAGCTGATAGCGTACTATACGCTCAGTACCGAAATTCTGACCTTGGACTCTCATCAAGTTTACCCCTTTCTTATGCATGACGGCGGGAGCAAGCCCCCGCCCTACAATACATCCGTCGCAAGACGGACTTCATCGCTTGCCTTCTATCCCAATTATACAACCAAACCGTTCGTTTGTCAAGAAAATTTTATCTCGTTATATTTGGCGAAATAACGCCTTTTATATAAATAATTATTTACATAAGGAGTGTAAAAATGAAAAGAAACAAGATTATTTCGGTAGTGCTTTGCTTCGTTATTCTCGTTGCTCTTGTCATTAGTGTATCGCTTGCGACGTTCGCTGATACGTCTGTAACCGATTCCGACTGGATAGCTGCGCCGAGCAAGACGCTGACAAAGTGCCCCGGTGACGAAACGTGCGACCACACAGACGGCGTGTGCGACTACGACTACGCTTATTCGTTCGCGGTAGTGGGTGATACTCAGAACCTTAACTACCTTGACGCTAAGAATTACGTCACGGCGCTCGCGAATGATTCAAGCCTTACCTACGCCGACTACACGCAGGCATATATGAGGACTCTTTACAACTGGATTCTTGATAACAAGGCTTCAAAGAATATTGAGTACGTTCTTGGAATGGGTGACATAACTCAGTCATATAACACGAGTCAGACCTATTACGACGAGGAATGGCCTCTAGCAAAGGAGGCTATCTCACTTCTTGACGGTAAGATTGGCTACTCTCTCGTCCGCGGAAACCACGACATTTCCTCTGGAATGAACGGTGCGTTCGGTGTTGGCAATCGGTATTATACCGACCTTCTCGCCCTCAGCGAAGCGGTTGACGGCGAGGGCAGACCTATGGCAGGCTTCCTTGATGTCGCAAAGGTTGAGGATACCTACCGTAAGATAGTAACCTCGACGGGTGATAAGTACATAATCTTTACCCTTGACTACTATCCTACCGAGGAGTGCGTGGCTTGGGTAAACGAGATTCTCGCGGCTAACCTCGATTATACGGCTATTATCACTCTTCACGCATTTCTTAATACCGACAGAACGTTTATAGATGACTTTGAAACGACCACACCCGCTGAATCGGCGAACGACTCAAGCTGGTCACAGATAGCGACGGGCGGAAACGTTTCGCCGAGAACGCTTTGGGAAAACGCGCTTTCAAAGCACGCGAACGTAAAGATGATACTCTCTGGTCACGTTACGGGCTATGCGTATAATAATCAGCTTATGGGTGATAACGGAAATACCGTAACCTGTATGCTGGTGGACGCTCAGGGACTTGATTCGTCCGAGCCCATAGGTATGATAACTATGGTTTACGTGTCTGCGGACGGAAAGGTAGTAAACGTTGAGAATTTCTCACCCGTAAAGCTTGCCGCAGGAAGCAACGCGTACTATATGGAGGAAAACCAGTTCGAGCTCACCGTTGATTACGGCGACGCCTGGACCGAAACCGAATACGGTGACGTACCCTCTTATATCTATAATGACACCGCTTATAAATTCCACGTATTTATCGATGACGACGCAAACGCGGATAATACCGATTTTTATTGGGGAAGCTACGCAAGCTGGGAGGATACCCTGAATGCGCTTCACGAATGGAACGGTATCGGAGGCGCGTCTGCAAGAGCAAAAAAGACCTACAACATCATTATGATGGACGACTATACTTACTCTTCAGGCATTGCTCCAAACAAGTCGGGCTCATTCCCGGGCGGCTTTAATCTTGACCTTGGCGGAAATACGCTTACTATAAGCGGAAACGGCGTTCTGGTTCCTTACTATACCTCAACCGCATATACCACGCCCTCCTTTACCGTTAAGAACGGAAATATAGCTATGTCGGGAAATTCAAGCTCGCACCTAGCTGTATTTAATGGAAGTAAAACGAGCGGCGGCGCTTATACTGTGAATTTTGATAGTCTTAACGTAACCTATTCGTCGGGGACGACCTCGTCACTCGTCGCAATGTATGACGGCTATGAGGGCTGTAACGCCACGGTAAACCTTAACGTTACAGACTGTACCATTGATACCTCGGGGGCGGGAGGCGCGGTAACGCTCTTCAATCTTTCAGACGTCTACAGCAATGTTGATACGGCGCTTGATTTTGACGGCGGCGCGATTGTCGGCTCTACGTCGGCAAATCTCACTCTCTATGCGCTCAATTCGGGTGAGGACACAGCTTGCTTCACTGCTGATTCCGATGGAAATTACACTACGGTGAGCTTTAGTGAGAACGTAGCTCCCGTTGGAATTTTCAGAAATGACGAGGGCAAGCTTTTAAACTTCGTTACCGAATCGACCGAAGCGCCCTATGTCTTCACCGCAGAGATAGCACCCGTTGAAGAAACTGCCTACGGTGATATCCCCACCGACACCTACCCTGCCGAGGACTATCCCTTCGCCCTCTTCCAGAACGGCGAGCTTGTAGGGGCATACGCAACCTGGTACGACTTCTGCCAGAATATATATTCGTTTGATACCAAGACCGAAGGCGAAACCGTGCTTTATCTTCGTACGGGTGTCACCGTCGATAAGACCTCAAACCAGCTTCGCAACGTAAAATATCTTACTATCGACCTCGGCTCGAATACCGTTACCGCAAACGCTACGCTATTTAACTTTAAGGCAGAGAACAATTACGACTTTACCACGAATATCAAGGTAAAGAACGGTACCGTTACTATGGGTAAGAAGTGGGCTCCTCTTATCGCGTATAACAGCGGAAATACAGAGGACGTTGACTGCCGCTTCAATATGACCTTCGACGGTGTTACCGTAAACGCTACGAGCGATTTTTCGGGCAGACTTCTAATCGAGGCGTGGAAGGACGGAACCTACGGAACGACGAACACCGTAGTATTCAACGACTGTACCTTTGATGCGACGGTTGGCACGGTATCCTCACTCTTTACGCTTAATGAGTCTGCGCAGGCAGATGGGGAAGCGGTACAGAACAAGGTTGACGTTGCCGTCACTGTAAACGGCGGTAAGCTTCTTGCTAACAGCTACTTCACTCTTGGTACCTTCAGTGCTGAGCGCGAAGAGGGTAAGGGCTCACCCGACTCGCTTACCCTGTCCGACGATTTCGCACTCGTTATGCCAAGCACCGTGACTCACCCCACCACGGGTATCACAACCGCGGCGGGCACGCTATATCCTATTGAAACGGTAGACGACGGTACTGACGCAACCTACTACTTCAAGAGCATCGTTACCGAGTACGGTACGATAAGCACCGCAAATCTTTCCGCGGTTGATTATCCGTTTATCGTATTCCAGAACAAAACGCAGATTAAAGCATATACGAAGTGGAATTCGGGCGGTGTTATCGCGGGACTCGCCGCGCTTGAGGATACCTCCGCCAAGAAAGAAACCGTCGTGCTTCTTCGCAGAGATTACAATACGACTGAGTATTCGGGAACCAGCTACGGCTTAAACGAGATTACCGCCTTCACGCTTGACCTTGGAGGATATACGTTTACCCGCGGCAACAACCATATGTTCCAGCTTTATGCTCAGTCATCGGACGTGAACGCGAGCATTAACGTTAAAAACGGAACGATAATAGCTGAAAAAAATTATGCCGCGCCTATTAACGTCAACGGCGACTGCGCTACCGAGGGTCTCTCCATAATCTTCAATATGACCTTTGACGGTGTAACGTTTACGTCGAGCGCAAGCTACGTAGGACGCCTCGTTGCCGAACCTAATGACGGCGGAACGTACGGCTCCACGGTAAACCTTACCTTTAACGGCTGTAGCTTCATTGAGGGCGGTACGGGAGTTGACGATTTCTTCCGATTAAGAAGCTCCAGTAACTCCACGGGTGGAAAATATGATATTAACGTTACGGTAAACGGCGGAAGCTTTACTCTCGTTGAGGATATTAAAATAATTTCAAGCTACAGCGATTCCGAGGATAGCATCAAGTTTGGTTCTTATAACGGTGCTTATTCAACGTTTATTAAAAAGTCTGGTGCGACAGCTCCCACCGACGAGTTTGCCTCGGTAAACGGAAGCTCACTCTCACTTCGTGACGACAGCACCACCACCGCCGCTATCTACCGGCTTGGCGAGGATATCAAGACCGATTACGGAACAATTCCTTTTGCTTACGCAGACGTGGACGATTATCCCGTGGTAATCTTTAAGGGCGGCAGCCTTGTTGGAAACGGCACGACTGTATCCGCTGCATATACCGCGGCGCTCGCTAAGTTCGAGTCGACCTCCGATGAGGTGACGGTGCTTCTTCGCAAGAGCCTTACCGAGACGCTTTCTGCATCCCTTACCAATACCAACACGATTCAGGGAACTCTAAGAATAGACCTCGGCGGAAATACCTATACCACAAGCGGCAAGGCATTAATCCAGGTAAATTCCAAGAATAATACCTATAGCCCCAAAATCGAGATTAAGAACGGTAGACTTAATACGATAAGACTCTTTGCCTTCGCAAATCAGACTACGGAAAGATGCCAGAGCTACGACATACTCTTTAAAGACGTGACGCTCGGATTTACAAGCGGCACATGGAACAGCATGGTATCTACAAACGCTACCGCAATCAGCGAGGGCTATTACGCTCACGTAGACCTTACCTTTGAGGACTGTACGTTTGACCTGAATGACAACCATTCGTTTACGAGCTATCAATTGCTTGACCTTGCAAACGATAGCGATAACCACGCGGTAGACGTAGTATTCAAGGGCGGCGAGTTTATTCTTGACGACTACACCTTCACGCTTGCGAAGTTGGACACAGGATATAGCGATAATACCCACTTTATCACGGGCGCAAACGACGGGGATACGGTTAAGTTTGAAAAGGGAGCTAACGGCTACACCAAGTTCACTATCCCCACCGCCGCCACAGCCCCCACTGACGTCTACAACAGCACCGAGCTTACCTTTGTGAAGCTCAGCGCTACGGACACCACCGTGACCTACGGACTTCTTCCCGAGGCTGTCGTGGAGTTCATTCCTCAGACGAGCATCACTCTTGACTCGAATCTCATCCTGAACGTCTATATCCCCGAAAACGACTACCTCACCGAGATAACCCTTGACGGTACCA